>CAMMNN010000011.1 GCA_946498245.1 uncultured Clostridium sp.
ATTGGATAATAAGGTATTATCCTTCAAAACTTACTCCAAGTATCTCTTGCTACTTAACCTATTATATCAAAACCACCTTATTTTTTCCATGGTTTTGGAATTAATTTATTTATTTTAGGATATAAGAATCTTTTCAACTGAATTTAAGCAAAAAAGCTTCCTGTGGATGCACCTTTAAATTTATCGCTATAAAGAGTTAAAGCAACCGCTATGCTATGTCTCTAAGTATATGCATTCGATTTCTGGGATGTAATTCTCGTAAAATTTCCGCCTGTTTTTTAGCAGCTACATGGATATAGATCTGAGTTGTTTTTATGGAACTATGTCCTAATATCTGCTGTATACAGCTAATATCCACCCCTTCCTCGATCAAGTACGTTGCAAAGGAATGCCGGAACATATGTGGAGTGATATTTCTTTCAATACCAGCTAATTTTGTATATTTTTTTAACATCAGCCTTATGGATTGCTCGGTATATCGGCCGCCGCGATTATTGATAAAGAAAAAGCCGCTTCCTTTAATCTGATTGATATTTTCGCTGTAATAATTTTTAAGAACGGCCAGGATTTCAGACGAAGCAATCTGTATATATCTTTCTTTACCGCCTTTTCCCATTATTCTTATTAGACCGGTATTTAGATTCACGCTATCCTCTCTAATGTTTGAGATTTCGTAAACTCGAGCTCCAGTGGCAAAAAGAGTTTCTATCACTGCGATGTCTCTTAGCCAATATTTATAGGTTTTTGTAGTGGTTTTCTTTTCTTGTGCATAAATACAGTTTAAAAGGAGTTCGATCTCTTCGCGGGGAATAATTCGTGGGAGAATGATTGCTTCCTTAAACTTTACTTTAATTTTTCTAAAAGGATTGTCACTAATGATGTCTCTTTCTTCAAGATAGTTATAATATGCCTTAATTGAAGCGATTTTGCGTTTAATTGTCTTTGGCATAAATTTTTTATGAAGTTCTGTTATATAATCTTCTATCTTCTCTCTGCCAGGAATCTCTTCCATTGTATATTCAAAGAATTGTTTCAAATCGATCCGGTATGCTTTCAGAGTATTCCTGTCCAATTCTTTTCTAAACTCGCAATATTCAAGATATTTTGTTATCTGCTCTGTACAATTCATTGTCCTATCCTCCGCACCTTTTTGGGGTAGTGTATCACAAAATGTTACTTCCTTCACTCCCTATTGATGCAAATGATAGAAAAATGATAGGTAATATTCAGCGCATCTTTTTAGAAACTTTGTTGACATCTAATCCATACTCATTATTAAGGGCCGCCACATATATGTCTGTCTCTACCAGCTCATTCAGCCGCTGCTTACTCATGATTAACTGCTCTGTTTTTACATTATCGCTATTGGACATGAGGCATCGGAAGAAACGATAGCCTGCAATTTCCAGTACAATGTTGACGCTATAGTAATTATGGCGAATGCATAGAAATCCAAGAGACATAAAAAATATTAAGAATAGAATGACTTGACTCCATAATGTAAAATCGAATGCAAACAGCGGCAATATATATGATAAAAGAAATTCTGCAGTGATAGATTTTTCTTCTTTTGCGGCCTTTATAGTCTGGCGACTGCTCCCTTCTTTGCCATGTTTATGAAGTTCATGGTATATAATAGCGATACTGATAAACATGGCAGTGAATATGCAGCCTATGCTGATGCATTCAGTTTTAATATTGGTTTGATTTTGTATGATGCTTAATATATCAATAAAAAGTACTGATACCCATAAGGGAAGAAAGGAAACAAAATACAAACTAATTGCGAATAATTTAAACATAGGAGGCTCGCTTTCTGCTTACTGCCATTTTCTTGCTCCTGAAACTTCAACTGGAAGATTTTCAAAGGGGTCAACCATACCCTTATTACAAAGCAATTTTACTAATTTGTCGGCAGATTCCGGTTCTGATGTGTCAAATAACCCTTCTTTTAGCGGAATAGCAAATAGCTCAGCATATCGCTGCCGCACCGTGCTGTCTTGCAAACGGTTATAGCGGTTTTCGTTAAAGGAAACAAACATTCTGGGGCGGTGACCGGTCCGCGCTATATTTCCGAAAACATTGCTGTCATAGAGGATTCCGCTTTGCTCTAACATTGCCACTTTACTATCGCAGATAGCTCTGTATGCCCGCTCCATGTTAAATAATTTTTCGCCAGCCATGGAGAAAAAATAAATGTCATCTTTTATTGTTAAAACGTCAATGGTTGAGCGTAAAGAAAGTACTTTGGAGCTGATTTCTTTAAACGTATTTTTTTCGTGCAAGAATTTGTGCTTTAATGTAGTAATAGGGTTTTGCATAGAAAATAATTTGATGCCTGTGTAATCGCCATTGAGGTTTATATCGCCTTGAATGACATATGCCTGCAGCTTTTGGCTAAGTGGGTCCGCTTCGTATTCTGTATTTGCCAATGCATGGACTAATGCGCTGTATCCTTCTTTGATTAAAGGGCTTTGTGCGCTTAATTTATAAATAGTATTGCTGTCTACAGTGCCGTCATAATCCTGCACTCTTGTATATGACTTTAATTCACCGTTCTCGTTATCAAAAAAGTGCGTTGAGATTTCCTGGACAATATCTGTCAATTTTCCCTGAGGAGTTAAGTTTATGGAAAGTGATGCATATTCAGTCCCTTTGCGTTTGCTGTTTCTTATCCGTAGCAGGAAAAGGGACCATGCTTCACAACTATCCATCGCCTGAAATGCTTGCTGTATTCTTTGCAATGACATTCTTTTTTCCTCCGTATGGTTGATATTGATGTTTCAAGTATAACACAAGGGGACGGTTTTGTCAGTGAAGGCTCAATCTTAATTTTATGTTTTATTAAAAGGAACCAACGGGAGAATGAGTCCATTTCTGGCATTTGGCGGATCCATTTTGCCGATTATGTTTCCTGTCACACTCCTTCTAATTCCGAAACGGCTATGCCGCATTCCTCTAACACGGAATAGAAGTAATCCAATCCCTCCAAAATCTCCTGATGAAGCATATAGGCTTTTTTAAATTTATGAAGGGCATTTTGACGCAGTCCGTGTTGGGCATCAGCTACGGCCAGATACGTATAGGAGCGTGCAATATTCTGCAAAGAATGGGTTTGCTGGCCGAATTTCAGGGCCAACTCTCCGTACTTTACAGCCAAATTGTAATTGCTCCACATATAGATACTGCATAAACTGTTATAAATAAATCCTTTATGATACGCCGCTTTCCCTTGATTTTGCAGCTTTTCTGCTTCTGAAAGGGCTGACATTTCACGCTGCAGGGCGGTTTGCCGGTCTGATGCCAGCAAAGCCCCCTGGTGATGGATCATTGACCATAGTTCATGGTATTGCTCATCTTGATAAACACCACGGGCGCAGCACAGTTCCATTGCCTCAACGCATTTATGATGGTATATCAATGCAATCTCCTTTTTGTCAAGAGTAAAGGCTAAATTGGCGAGATAGTAGTAGGCGCCGGCAATAGAACAGTAATCACCATAAGGAACCAACTGGTTAAGTTTACTAATGGATTCTTCTAAAATATCTGCATTCCCCTGATTTCGAGCAGTAATTGCTCCATAATGCTTTGTTATTAGATTCAGTGCAACCGTGATTTCGCCCTCTGCCGACAGCGCTTGGTATGCGGTTTCAAAATCTGTTTTTAGATGCAGAGGGTTGATATTTAATGCATCTAGTTTGTATGAATATAAATAAAAATAGTACTGCCCTCTGTTAAAATAAAGAGATGATCCGCTTTTGCACTGGTGGTCATACTGGTCCAGATAGTATGCAGAGCCAGAGAGATCCCCATTATAAATGGAATCTGAAATTAAATTTCGGAGGGCTATTTCCGCAATATAATAATATTTTTGCTGGAGAGCTGTTTGAAAAGCGGATTCCGGGCTGATAATTCCTAAATTCATTTGGAAACGCAGCTTGTCTTCCTGCGTTATGTATTTTTCGGGAAGCGCCAATCCTTCAGCCCAAATAGTTTGGGCTTGTTTAATGAAGCCGAAATCATGAAAGTATTTGGCAAGCATTGCCATTTTGGTTGATTTTGTGATCTCAAAAAATTGTTGACTCAAATATTTTTGCCAGTTTAGTGAAATTTGCGAATAGACTGCAGGTTCATATTTTTCCGACAATGCGCCCAGAAGCTCTGTCATATCCCCTACCCAAAGGTGGAAATTATCTGGCGATAATTTTTTAAGCCAAAGACAAGGGGCATTTTCTTCCGGAAATTGGTATGCATTCCATATAAATTGTTTTTTGGAATGGGGAAAAGTATCACATAAAATAGGGAAGAAATCATCATCATAGCCGCTGTATCCTAAAAACAGTACATGATAGTTTTCAATAATATACGAAAAAATTGCTCGAAGGTATTTGGAATTACTCAGTTTTGATACTTTCGTTCTGGTATAGCAGAGGGTCTGCGGGTCACGGCAGTCGCCATGAGGTTTCCAAATCACTGTGGTTTCACTTTTTATGGAATGAAATAAATGGGCGGCATCTGCTTCTGTGCTGGGAGTTTGATTGTAAAATTCAAAGGGAATTTTACGGGCGTTTAAAGCTTTCTCCAGACAGGGATCAAAATTTGGCGTTACAATGCAGTGTACGCCCTGCGCTGCAAGGCTGGCAATGAGATCGTGGTTTTTGTTGGGAGATGCATATTGAAAGCATTGGATAGGATTAAAAGCTCCATTGGTATAATCCCAAATAATTTGAAGAAGCTGTTCGGGCTTAGTATGAATGCTTTTTAAATGGGTTTGTACGCTTCGGCTTTCGGATACGCTTTGACACAAATTAGAGAGTAAAGCCGTATTTAATTCCTGAAAAGAGGGAAGAGAGGTCGGAGGCATAATGGAGGCGCCGGCCCCTATAAAAACGCAGACTTCTTCTTTATTCTTTAATATGCTTTTTATATTGTCAATCTCAATTAAATTTATCATACTTTCTGGCATAGTGGCCCCCTAATCCGTTGCTGTTTCCACTACTCCTAATGAATTTATGGTAGGATCATTTTAGAAAAATGTCAATAATTCCCCAGTATTTTATAGAAAGTCAAAAGTCGACATATCAACTTGCATATGAAAACATTCCCTGATAAAATAAATGAAAACGAAATCATATTTAACAAATTTTCTGACAATAATTTGCAAAATGGAGGAAAATAGGGGGAGGAAATATGGATTTTTTTAAAACATGGGAAGCGGAGTTGAAGGAAGAGTTTTGGACTAAAAAGGGAAAGGAAGAGCCACCTTGGTGGGAAAACTTTGCAGATGCTTTCAGCGAAACGGAAGCGGTTTTTGGGGAACGAAAAGAGGAATGGGAGGAAAAGGAAGAAGAGTATAGAGAAATTGAAAAGAAACTTCCTGATAAACCGGCGGAGAACGCTAGCGAGTACGAGAAAAAAATATTTAAAAAGATGCAGCATTTGACAAAAAGTAATCTTTTCTTGCGAAAAGGCCAGACAAAAGATGAGTATTTCTTTGATCCGGAAAATTTGTATGATGAGGCTGCCATACTGCTGGAGCAGGTGTTTGAGCCGGATCAGTATAATCCATTGGATTTGATGATAAAAGTAAATTTGGGAAAGTATTTTAGAAATAAGGGGAAGCATGGTCGCAGGAGCAATTATTGGAGAGCGTTGGACGAGTTTCAGGAGGTTCGTTTTGCCATTGAGAAGCACGAAGGCGATACGCAATTATGCGGTTGGGAAACTCACCTATGGCTGGAAGCCATGGCTAATATTGGCCGAGCTTACCGGTATCTGTATCAGTTGGAAGCTGCAGAAAGATATTTCTTGAAGGTATGTTCTTTGATAGACAAGGAACCCATAAGGCGGGGGCTTTTTGGAACGAATGAAAATGCCCGAGTTTTAACAGTCGGAATAGAACCTTCAAAATTGTTATGCGACGACAACATACTGTTCAGATCTTATTTTCTCCAGGCGGGAATCCAATTAGGTATTACATACCAGAAAGGCAGGGACTATGACCGTGCAAAGAAAGTTTTCCGAATTGTAAAAAAAGAAGATCCTCAAAATTTCGATGCAAAAAACAATCTCAGCTTGCTAGAACGCAAAGGTGTAAAAATAGAGGAAAGAGAGGAAGATAGAGGACAGAGCACAAATGGAATAGAGAGTGCTATGCACAGTTTTGAACGGCTAAAAGATAAAAACCGTTTTGCCCGGATCAATTACTGGAAATGCAGAGTGGATCTGTGGAAACAGGAGAAATCGGCTAAAAATCCTGCAGAAGGGGAGAATGATCTGGGAAGGGAACTGGAAGAGGTCTGCAGGAAATACCCCAATGATCTGGAACTAAAGCTCATATTAGCCTGCTATTATCAAGCAAAAAGCAATTGGAATGGCTCTATGGAACCAGTATTTTTTCCTAACCGTGAAATCTGGGATAAATCTCAGGAACTATTCCGTGAAATTTATAGAAAGTCGCCCTACGTCAGAAAAGGAACCATAGGTTTGAAAGCTTATTATAATATGGTTCAGGATCTGATTATCCGGAAAAAGTTTTATGAGGCGAAAAAAGAACTGAATTGGATATTAAAGGAGTGCGATGAAAAACTTCCAGAGTCAGAGGCGGGGGAACCAGAAATAGAGAGGTTTCGGAATAGTTCCTTCGGTCAGTCCCGGGAGTTCCCGACAGAGATTAGTCTGGGCTGGTGTCTTATCAATCTGGGGGAGTATGAGGAGGCAATCAAGATATATGAGGGACTGCGGGAGGAAGAGGAACAAAAGGAATATCTAAAAAAGACATATAACAGAATGGGAATGCTGAATAATCTGGGGGAATGTTACCTGCGCCGGGGAGAACCAAAGATGGCAGAAACGTGTTTTAAGGAGGTTTGGGATAAAGAGCCAGACAATATCGTGGCAAACCGCTACCTGGGACATTGCCTGAGCCTTCGGGCGGAACGGGAAAAAGAAAATGAAAGCATTCTTAGAGAAGAAGCTGAAGAAAAATTTAAGAACGTTATTTTGGACAAGCCCGATGATATATATCTGAATGCCGGCTGGGTCATTAACAGACTGAAACTATGGAAAGCCCAGAACAAACCCAGTGAGGGAGAGCTTTTTGGCAGCATTGAAAATACGATTCTGTATTCTTCTCAAAGATTTTCTATGGAAGCGGTGTTTGGAATGGCTAAGTTTATCGAAGCCATATTAGAAAAAAGTGAGAACTGCAATAACGGCAAAAATGATAAACTTCTCCGGGCATTGGCTCGTATTCGGTTGGGAAAGCGGGAGGAAGGGTATAATGCCTTCCGAAATTTCCAGGATCAGGAGGATTTCCGCAAGCTCCCGTCAGAAATTCGGGGAGAGGTATTGCTCCATCTTTTTAAGCTGTACCATGCCGTTCTGGAGATAAAGAGGCAGTGCCGGCTTACTCTTCCGGAAGATCTTCAGGAGGAAAGTGGTCGGGAAGAAGATGCACAGAAAAAAGGTGTACAAAAAGAAGATACACAGAAAAAAGAACCCCAGGAGTTGTTATTGCCGGTGCATTATACAAAAATAGAGGTTCTCAGGCTGCTGCTATCGAAGGATCCGGAAAAGCCTGGGAAACTGAGGCTATGGAACATGGCTTATATGAACGATTCTTATGAGGGGAATACATTTTTGGAGCTTCTGAAAAAGGCTGGAGAGGAAAAGAAAATGGAAAAAGAAGATGGAAATGAAAAGGCCGTGCAGGAAATCCTGCCAAGATATTTCCATTATTTAGATAATTCTTTTTCTAAGGTTCTTCCTGGACATGGGAATGTATACATCGCCAGCTTTTCCAAACAGCAGGATTCTATTCCTATGTGGAATACCTACGCTGATAACGCCAAAGGATGCGCCGTTACATTTGCGGAGGAATTTTTTGATATACGAAGCGATAGCGAAGAGAAACTGGGGATTTCTGTCTATTCAGATGAGAATTACCCTCTTTATGAAGTACAGTATTGGGACGAGATAGGAAAAGATGAGTGGAAAGGGAAGGAGGAGGCCGAAACAAACAAGAAAGGAAAACAGACAAAAATCTGTAATAGCATAAAAGAGATTTGGAACCAGCTTTGGGAATTAGAGGAGCTTTTTGCCCGAGAGGTAACAGAGAAAGAAAAGGCGATAAACGAGGCAGCCGCAGACGCTATCCGGGAGTTTGCTGCGGATCGTATTAATGAGATTCGTTTCCTCTTTAAAAACCGGGAATACGAGCACGAAAAAGAGCTGAGGCTGGTGCGGTATTCTCACCAGCCCCTGGTAGATGAAGAAAATAAAAATTTTGATGTCCCCAGGCTTTATGTGGAAGTGGAAAAGGACATACACATGAAAACGGTGTGTCTGGGATCGAAAGTGGATCCAAACCAGGAGGAAAGGCTGGTTACCTGGCTGTACCATACTGGGAAGGTGGACAATGTGAAACGATCCCAGAGGCATTACCGATAGGGAGAGAATGCAGGTTCTTCCAGGCAGTAATAAGCAAAGCCGCCTCCTCCCGTCCAGTTCATTTGGCGGGTAATTCCGCCGGGGTCAGTTCCCTCTATGACCGCTTTCAGACGGGGCAGGCAGATTTCTTCTATCTGACTGCCGGATTCAATGCCAATCCAACGGCGGTTCATCTTGTGGGCCGCCGCGCAGGTAGTGCCGGAACCCAGAAATGCGTCTAATACCCAGTCGCCTTCCTGGGTAGCGATATGGAGAATGCGCTGAAGGAGGCGTTCCGGCTTGGGGGTAGTGAAGACGGGGTGGCCGGGAGCGATGAAGCGTTTGATTTCTTTTTTGCCTTCGCTGTTGTCGCCGGTTTCGTCCCGAAGCCATATGGTTTTGGGGACGACCCCCTGTTTTACTTCTGAGAGGAAGCGCTTCAGCCGAGGCATGGAATCTCCCTTGTCCCCAAACCAGATGCGGTTGTCGGCTGCCAGTTCTTTAAATCGTTCCGGCGGGAAGCCCCAGCTTCGGCTTTCCGCCGGTTTTACGGTTCGACCGCTGGGAAGAGTGATTTCATAAATCCACTCCGGATTGGGGGTTTTGACGGTCAAATCGCTGGAAGTCCAGGGCCCTCTGGGGTCGTTGTCCCGGTTGGTATAGCGGGAGTTTTGCTTTTCCGTGCGCTCCAGGGGACGGAGGGTTAAATGGCGTTTATCTTTGGCATAGACCAGGATAAAGTCATGGACATCGGAGAAGAATTTCGCGTCGTTTTGGGGGGCGAATTTTTTTTGCCAGATAATAGTGGCAATGTGGCCGGACTGGCTGCCTGATGCGGGATCTTCGGAAAAAATTTCATCAGCCAATACTTTCAGATAAGGCATCTCGTCATCATCAATGTGAATGAAGAGAACGCCGTCTTCCGCTAATAGTTCTTTTAAAAGCATGAGACGGGGCTGCATCATGGAGAGCCAGAGGCCGTTTTCCAGACCGTCGCTGTAATGTGCAAAGGTTTTTCCTGTATTAAATGGCGGATCAATGTAAATGCATTTGATTTTTCCCCGGAAATTTTGAAGCAGTTGGGACATAACGTAGAGATTGTCGCCTTTTATGAGCATATTGGGGAAATCTGGCACGGGAGCAGGATTTCCAAAGGAAAATTTCCGGTTTAAAGGAAGGGAAGGAAGTTCCTCTATAGTGTCAAGCCAAAGAGGTTTCCCGTCTTGAAAACCGGCGAGAATTTTGTCTTTTTGGGGCCAGGTGAGACGTACCTGATTTGAGTAGGACATGAGATGCTCCTTTATTTATAACGATAGTATGGTTTGGGCGATTTTGACAGAGGACAGAAATCGCTTTAAATCCGGATATTTCAGACAGAGAAGAAAATAATTTTCTCTCTCAGAGGCAGGCTCGACGGGGCTGTTCATGGTAAGGCCCAGATGAAACTTTTTTCCGCGCTTTTCTTCCGGATCCAGAAACAGGCGGCTTCGGCTGGTTATCTGAAAGCCCATCTGACCATAACAGGCGGTGCAGCGTGCAAAAAGGTTGGTGCTGTATTGATGAAAAATCTCTCCCAGGGGGATGCCGTTAGGGTGCTCCATGCCTGTAGGATCAGGAGTATACCTGGGGGTATCGTCAAAGGAGACGGAGAGAGAGGAGACAAAGGGATCCAAAATGCTGATGAGATCCGGCAGCATATCTAAGCGAAAATAGAAATCTGCTCTTTCTTTGTTTCCTGCCCGGGGATCAGAGCGCATATCTTCGATTTGAATATCCTGGAGAATGTAAATAAGCAGCTCCTGGGTATCGGGCTTATCATACAGGCTGGCAATGGGGCAATCCCCCTGATCCCGGTCAGCGGATAGAACCAGCTTTTTGGAACGGCAGAAATTGCGGGCGTATTGGATATTGCAGCTTCCAAGGTGATTCATAGCGTATCCTCCTTTGTAAAATGTGCGGAGATCCTTTGCAAGCAACTATGGCCGCAGAGAAGGATTATAAAGAAACAGGCTGTTTGTCCATTCGTTTTGGAAGGGAAAGCCCTCTGTGGACCAGCCCAGTTGGCGCCGGTTTAAAATACCCAGGCCTTTCAGGGGATAAGGGATATATTTTAGGCCCAAGATACCCAGGTCTTCTGTAAATCCCCATTGAATCCGTGGGCTGGATAATTGGAAGAGCCGTTTCAGGCATGAAAGGATCCGCTTCCCCTGTTCCGGCCTTACGCCTGCGTAAGAGCAGACATTTTCAAAATCGTTTCCCATATAAGAGATACTGCCGCCGAATACATAAACCAGGGTCTGAAGAAAGAGAGGGATGTTGGCGGCCAGATCGATTTGGTGGCTTAATTCCTCTGCTATCTGAAAGAAGCAGGGATCATCGGAGGGCTCCATATGGATTCGGTTATCCAGAGCATTGTCCAGGGCATATTCAGCAGCGCAGACAATATAAGCTACCCGGTCTTTCAGCATCAAATATCCGGCAGCCTGACACAGAGGATTTTGCTGCATATAATACTCCGAAGAGCGATTTCCGGGTTTGATTTGAAGAATCCGGGCAATGGTTCGTACAAAGTCTCTGTAATCGTCTATCAGGGCTTTGATTTGGCGGGAGCGCTGGGCCAGATCGGGGGTTTTCCAGACTTCCCCGATTAAAACGGCCAGGTGTCTGCGGATAGCCTGATAAGCGGCCTTTTCGCGGTCTGCCCTCCAGGGGCCGCCCAAAAGGGAAGCTATGGTTTCTTTCTCAAACAGGCGGTTGCTGATGTCATTGGCAGAATAGAAAAAGGAAAAACGCTGCTCCATATCCCCGGCTTCTATGAGGCGGGCCATTTGTTCTGGCGTGATAACGTCAATTCCCTGAACCTTTCCGGCTTTTACTATGTCCGCAGTTTGGTGGCTGGTGCAGATTAGAAGACTGCGATCCGCCTTTACCCGCTGGGAAACTCCGCTGAAAAGGTACAGGTCATTGAAGTCGCAGCCGCGCTTGCATTCCCCCAGTATTGTAGAAACGGTATTTTTGTGAAACTGTTTCCCGTAAATATCCAGTTCGAATAAATCGACTTTTCCAGGCCCGTCCTCCTTATCTTCCAGCCATTTTAAATTGCTGTCTACATAATAGTCCAGGGTCTGAAAATAAGACGCTGTAAAGATTTCCAGGTTTTTTCCGCTGCTGCAGAGTTTTTCCCAATCCATAGGCGTGGCCTCCTAATTGAATCCGTTTTCAGCAAAGTCTAGGTACGTTCTCATTGCCATACAGACACTCCTTCTTTTTTAATTGTTTGGAAGAAAAGCATATTGCTGTCTTCCCATTCCTTTCCAATGACAACTTTCAAATCTGTCTCTGCCGCCAATAAATCAGGCTCAGAAATGGTTCCCTTTAGCAGATGGATTTTTCGGCTGAGATCAGGGAGGGATTTTGCAGAAGGGTCTAATACAAGGCATAAATCAACATCACTGTTCCAGGACTCTTCTTTTCTGGCACAGCTTCCAAATAAAATAAGATCCTCCACAAAGGGAACAATATCGGATTTTTTAATTTCTTTTATGGCGTAAGCAATTGCTGTTTTGTGACGTTCTGATATGCAGCCGGTTCTTTTTTCCACTGTTCTCATATTAAAATCCTTTCAGTTCTTCCTTTTACACTTCACACTAATATTTTACACTATCCGGGGGCAGTTGTGAAGTTTCACAGCTTCGTTATGGTATTTCATTATATCAAAAACCCCATGAACAGGCAATACGGCGGCTGGGGAGTGGAACTATGTGTAAAATAAAAATTTGAAATTGTAAAAGGGCGTAAAGTCTGGTAAAATAAAAGCACATTGCGTTTCTGCACATACATTGGGAAGGAGGAAGGGCAATGGCAATGGTGTTTTTTGTCTTGTTTTTCATCTTAAAGCCCCTTTACATCTTCCCGTCAGGCGGATTAGGGCTGGCTGATATTTTCCTGTTTTTATGTGCGGTTACTCTCTTTTGGGAATGGCTGTCCCAGAGAAAAGAGGGGAAAGGCTCCGGGCTTTTGGACTGGAAAGAAGACGGAGCGCTGTATGTATTTTTAGCCGCCGTGGTACTAATCAATGGTATTTATAGCTGGAGAGAGCAAAATACAGAGTTTATCCGTTATACGGCGTATTGGCTGTACAGCGTTATGGCCGTCTGGTGTTTCCGGCGTTTAAGCAAGAAAGACGGTTTTTCCAGATGGATTTTGAATGGAGCCCAGTTTAATGTTTTAGTGCAGACCGGATTCTGGATTTCCGGCCAGGGCCGGATTTTTTATGAATATTGGGGCGGAACGCGTTATATGGGTACCTTTAATGACCCTAATCAGTTGGCCTTTTTTCTCTTTCTGATGGCGATACTCTTATATTTGGCCAGGGGAGAAAAGAAAAACATATTTGATATACTGTTTTACGGGCTGGCGCTTCTGCTGATTGCAGTGAGCAAATCTACAGGGATTTTCTTAGGGGTCCTGATTGCTGCAGCAGCTTGGGGAATGCAGGTTTTATGGCGAATTTATCGTTCCGGCCGGGTAGACAGAAAGATTTTAGGCATCATATTGGGGGCCTGTCTGATTGTATTTGCGGCAGTTATGATTTATCTGTGGCCGCCTGCTGATTTTTCGGTCCGGGAAGGAAATTATACCTTAGTTGAAAGAATACAGGAGAAGATTTGGAAAGCGGTCTATGGAGGAGGAAGCAGCTTTTTTATGGATCGCGGTCTGGAAAAATGCTGGTTATATCCGCAGTACCTTTTGTACGGAGCGGGAGAGGGTGGATTTGCAAGATTTACTTTGGCTTCCCAGGTAAATGAAATCCATTCCTGCCTGTTTAGTATTCTGTTTTGTTACGGTCTGATTCCGACAATCCTGCTGATGTACTGGCTGATGAAGGAGCTGCGGCGGCTGGAAGGCTGGATGTGGCCAATGATTCTGGGCCTTCTGGCTGAAAGCTTTTTGCTGGTGAATTACCGCCAGCCCATGTTCTGGCTGGTATTGATTTGGGGAAGCCTGAATGTACCCGGCGTCCAAGCACGTGGAATACGGTGTGTCCGGAAGGGATAATATTTTATTTTTTACGATTTTAGACGTTTCGCCGTATACTGGTTGTAAAAAATGAGAAAGAGAGGAAACATTATGAAAACGGTTGAAGCAGTCTTTAAGGAATTTCCATTTTTGCGCGGGTACAAAGGATACGGCGGATTGATACTGTGTCTGCAGATGGCGGCTGAGGATGAGGAACGGCTGACGGATATTCGAAGACAGTTGTATTTGCCGGCGGCCCAACTGCGGGGAGAGAGCTTGTGTAATTTCGAGAAGAATCTGAGGACGGTAAGGGACGCATTTTTGATGTACGGAGGGCGTGAGTATCTGGAAACGGTTCTGGGACACAAAATTGTCCTGCCCCTTTATCCAAGGGAGCTGATAGAAGCAGTGCTGGAGTGCATGAAAGAAGAGTAATACATCATCTGGCCTGCCTGTAAAAAACCGAAACACATTATTTGACATAATGAAGAAAAGCCTTTGGAGGAAAACTGCCAGAGGCTTTTTCCTTTGGGAAAGAAACCAGAATGGAGTCGTAAAAAGAGGGAAAACGTCGAGGGATCGCTCTTAGAGAAAAGATTTTTCGGTTTCAAAAGTCTAAAAAAGTCTAATTTTTTCTATTCAAGACGATTCGTCGTATACTAGAAGAAAATCAGCATAGTGAGGAGGTAAGAAAATGAAGACGCCCGAGGAGATTTTGAGTGGGGTTCCGTTTCTGAAGGGATATAAAGGGTACGCCGGATTGCTGATATGTCTGGAAATGGTAGCGGCAGATGAAAGCCGGCTGATTAATATCCGAAAGAATGTATATACGCCCGTTGCAGCCCGGAGAGGGGAAAGTGTGTACAATTTTGAAAAGAACCTGAGGACAGTAAGGGACGCGTTTTTAATGTACGGAGGCAAGGAGTATCTGGAACGGTTATTGGGGAGAAGCGTCCATGCGCCTCTTTATCCCAGAGAACTGATTGAAGCTCTGGTAGAGTGTATGAAAGAAGAATAAAATGGAAAATGAAAGAAGGAGACTTTCCTGGACAGCCCTGGCTTTAGAAAGCCGAAGGACTCCCGGGATAAGTCTCCTTTTCTAATGGCATAAGAAAACCCGTTTCGTACTGCACAGAACAGAACCATCGGTGGCACACTCTTTTTAGTCGGACTGGACCTGGTAGGGTTCCAGCAGCTTATGCTTTACGTCCCGGTAGCGCTTTTCCGGAACGGGCAGTTTAATGCCGCCGGCCAGTTCCACATAGTACCGGTTAAGCTGCAGGACGTAGTCCTGATTGACAATAAAGCTTCTGTGAATGCGGATAAAATGTTCCGGCAGGACAGAGGCCACCCGGTTAATGGGCGCATTGATTACGTAGCTGCAGGAGTGCAGAAAAAAGAGGGTGTGGACATTAGATGCTTCGACGTAAAGAATATCACAGGGCTGAAAAAAGTAGTCCTGGGCATTAGGCCCGCGAAAATGGAGGGGACGCCGGGACTGATGGCCGCCAATGGATTCGGAAGGCAGTAAAAGGGAGGGCTCCCTGACGGTTTCCAGAAAGGGAAACACATTTTGATACTGCCAGGGAATGGAAAATGAAATATGCATATGAAGGAGAAGAAGCTTTTTGTCCGTCTGAATCCAAACGCAGGAAATCCGGTATGTATCGGAGCGGTTAAACCGGCTTCCGGGCATAGTGGAAGCCAGATAATGACCGGCAATGAAAATTAGCCGCACGGAAGAATGAAGAATTTGGTAGTGTTCTTCTGTAACCATATAAAGAGGGGGACAGATGAAAGAGGACAGAGCTTTTTGAACGTTTTGAGATCCGGTAAGAGCTGATTGAGCAGAGGGGCCGATCCAACAGATTTCAGGATGGAACAGAGGGAAAATAGGAGCAAAATTGCATTGGTGCAATTGATGGGTAACTGTGCTGGTGAGGGCCAGCGCTTTTGTTTCTAACATATTCGACATATTGCTGCCTCCTGCGTACATTTTAAGAGCTTCTCCCTGAAAAGGCAAAAGTGATTGGTTTTGTTTCGTAGGTGTTTCGCAAAAAGCCGTTGTGCTTATAGAATCACAATATTATAATGGAAAAAATCACAGGATATGACATAAAATAAGAAAATATGACTAAAAACGATAAAACGGTATAAAAAATAGCGATAAAAGGCGGAAATGACTACTGAAAAAAGAGGAAAGGAAAATGGAGGCGGAAGTTCAGGAAGGAAAGGACGGAAAACGGGAAAGAGGAAACGGAAGCGGGAATGTCCGGGAACTGTCCGGAACCATAGGAAATCAGGCCATGCAGCTTTTGACACGGGCGGAAAAGGAACAGAAGGTGTCCATGGCAAATGTGGAGATTTATGCTAATTCCTCAAAACCGGCAGATGTGGGAGCAAGGGCTTTTGCACAGGGGAATAAAATTTATCTGGGGCCGGGACAGGAGAAACATCTGTCCCACGAGATAGGACACGTGGTTCAGCAAAAAAAGGGGAAGGTATTTCCTACAGGCACAGTAAATGGAATGCCTGTCAATGAGGATCCCAGACTGGAAGCAGAGGCGGAACAGATGTTTTAACAGGAGCGTTTAACAGGAGCGGCCCATTGCGGGTATTTATAAAATTTGGGAAGGAAAGGCGGAAACGGTATGGCAGAGTATTTATCACCAGGGGTATATGTAGAGGAATTTGATTCCGGTGGGAAACCCATGGAAGGAGTGGGAACCAGTACGGCAGGATTTATTGGGGCTGCGGAAAGGGGCCCGGTAGAGGGGCTGCCGCAGTTGGTAACTAATTTTGCGGATTTTAAACGGATTTACGGGGGATATTTATCGGAAAATGAATTTGGTTCTTTCCGTTTTTTGCCCTATGCTGTGGAGCATTTTTTCATTAACGGAGGTTCCCGCTGCTACATTTCCAGAGTAGCGCCGGCTGACGCGTCCTGTGCCGCCAGAGCGGTTCCCGGAGACGGCAATCCCATTTTGGAACTGAGGGCGAAGAACCCGGGATATTGGGGAAACAGCCTTCTGGTCAACCTGTACCCGTCGTCTAAAGCCAAAACCCAGATTTATCAGGTGCTGTCTACGGCCGATGGCACAGCTTATTCCGTAAAAAACAGCGCAGGTTTTTATCCTGGGGATACGGTTATGTTTTCAGACGGGGAAAGGGTGTCCTATAACCGTGTCGTAAAGAGCCAGGACAATATTCTGGCATTTGAAAAAGAGTGGGAAGGAGACGTAACGGATTCCGGCCTTCTGCCGTCCAAAGTGATCTCTACCTGCGAGATGAATTTGGAAGTGCGGTTTGGGGATCAGCTCGAAACTTACGAAAATGTTTCTTTTAATATCGGTGTTCCTAATTATATAGAAAAAAAGCTGGCAAAGTCGGAATTAATTACAGCCGCCTATAAAGGAACGGAACCGGAGGAAGCAGTGCCTCCCTTTAAACGTCTCACTCAGGGAGATGAGGCGGTGCTTTCCGTTTCTCTGGCAGGAGGGAGCAACGGCAGCGTTCTGTCTATGACGGCGGCGGATTTTATCGGCACGGACAATGGAGCCGGGAAACGTACGGGAATCCAGGCTTTTTTGGACAACGACGTGGTTTCCATTATGGCAATACCGGGAGTCACGGATCCCAACGTTCAGCTCTCCCTGACGGCCCATTGCGAGCTGACTGCCAGCCGGTTTGCGGTTTTGGATATTCCCAGAGATGCAAAGAAAGTCGAGGATTTGATTAACCACCGAAATATTTTTGACACTACTTATGGCGCTCTCTACCACCCTTGGCTGATGGTGTTTGATCCCCTGGATAAGAAAAATATTGCGGTACCTCCCAGCGGGTCGATTTTGGGGATTTATGCCAGAAGCGACAACACCAGGGGAGTTCACAAAGCCCCTGCCAATGAGGTGGTCCGCGCCTGCGTCGGGCTGGATGTACAGTTTAACAAAGGCGAACAGGATATTTTAAACCCCAAAGGAGTCAATCTGATCCGGGCATTTCCGGGACAGGGGATCCGGGTGTGGGGAGCCAGGACGGCCAGCAGCGACGGGAGCTGGAAGTATATTAATGTCCGCCGTCTGTTTATCTTTATTGAAGAGAGTATTAAGGCCAATACCAACTGGGCTGTTTTTGAGCCCAATGATGAAGTCCTCTGGGTACGGGTGAAGCGGACCATAGAAGTGTTCCTGACTAATCTGTGGCGTCAGGGCTCTCTGGCAGGAAGTACGCCGGAGGAGGCATTTTTTGTCAACATTGGCAGGAATACCATGAGCCAGGACGACATTGACAATGGCCGTCTTATCTGCGTCATTGGCGTAGCGCCGGTGAAGCCGGCTGAATTTGTAATCTTCCGTATTACGCAGAAAGCGGGAGAAGCCAGATAGCAATGGTTTAGTTAGAGAGGGGAGAACATATGGCGACGTATCCGAGAGCGAAATTCCGCTTTAAAGTAGAGATTGAGGGAGTGGGAGAAGGCGGATTCACAGAAGTCTCCGGCTTCGATGCGACGATAGAACCCATTGAATACAGAGAAGGAAATATGAAGGAGGAAACTCCGCTGAAGGTGGCCGGCCTTAGAAAATACGGCAACATTACTCTGAAAAAAGGCGTGGTGGACACGAAAGTGATGTACGACTGGCTGGCGTCCGGCCTGGTAGGAGCCGTAGAGAGAAAGACGGTGACAGTAAGCCTGTTAGATGAGACTCAGGCAGAGGTGGCTTCCTGGAAGGTGATCAATGCATGGCCGACGAAATATACAGCGCCGGACTTTAACGCTACCTCCAATGAGATTGCTATAGAATCCATAGAGATTGCCCATGAGGGCATGACCAGAGATAAATAATGGAGGGTCAGAAGCGGCGGGATTGGCTGGCCAATAACCGGTTTGTCCTGTGGCTTGGCAGCAGTCAGATGGGTTTTTCAAAGATTCGGAATCTGGTTCAGGAGATGGAGTATGACAGCATTGCCGAAGGCGGGCGTAACTGGAGTCCCCATCTGTTCCCAAAGCCAAAAGAGAATATGGAAACCCTGATTCTGGAACACGGCGTATGCCTCAATGACAATGGCGAAGGGATAAAATCCTTTCGTAAGGGAAGCCGGATTCAGGGGGCTGTTATTGCAGTTTACAGCGACAGCGGCGGCATTGGACGGGTACTGAGCTTTGACAGCGGCATTGTGACAAAGCTTCAGATGACGGATCTGGACGCAGTAAAAAAGGAATTGTTTATCGAAACACTGGAAATTGCCCATACAGGGCTTAGATTGGAGTAGACGTCATATGGCAGAATGGGTAAAGCCCCATGGGAATGCCGGGACGGCTCCGGAGTTAAAAAAGGCCAGAATTGAAGTGCTGGGGGAAAATGGAGCAGCAGAGGAAATCATTGTCTGCCTGTTTAATCCCTCTGAGTATTCCATTCGCAGCGGGGCGTCCTATTCCCAGGAAAAGGGCATCGGCAAAGACAAGGCGGATTCCCAATACATTCAGGGGGACAGCGTAGTGCTGTCCCTTACGTTATATTTTGACACAACTGACGGAAAAAGTACAGAGGAAAATAAAGGCCAGACTTCCGTAACAGTCTATATGGAAAAGCTGGAAAAACTGCTGAAAATTGACGGAAGGCAGCACAGGCCGCCAAAGATTCGGTTTGTTTGGGGAAGCCTTCAGTTTCAGGGCTTTCTTCTGAGCCTGAGCCAGAAGTACACGTTATTTTCCGTAGAGGGGAAGCCCCTTAGGGTGAAAGCGGATCTGGAAATCCGGGAAGCGCCGGAAAACCGCTCCTCCCGTTTTTCTCCGCCGGAATCTCCGGATCGGACGAAATACAGGACGGTGATCCAGGGAATGTCGCTGTGGCGGCTGGCTTATGAAGAATACGGGGATCCGGAAAAGTGGACTGTGATTGCTGAGGCCAACAATCTGGCCAGCCCTTTGGACATTGCTCCGGGGAACGAGCTGATTGTACCGGCCCTTGACAGGAAAATGAGGTAAAAAAGTGGAAAATTACCAATCTCTGAAAAACAAATACGGCGGCTTTGAAGCGCCGGCTTTCTGGATTACGGCAGGGACAGAAAAATTGGAAGAGTATCCGGTGTTATTTTGCCGCATGGAGATCTGCCTGGATCCTGCTGAGGGGAGCCGGGGAGAAGTGGAACTGGCCGGGGGCTATGACAGGACTTCCAGGGCTATTTTTCCGAAACTGAGAAAAGCGGTAAGTCCCGGAACGAAAATTACCGTCAGCCTGGGCTACAAAAGCAGCGGAGTCCAGGTATTTTCCGGCTTTATAGAACGGGTCAGGGCCGGAGTCAACGGGGAGAAAGGGTTTTATTTGGTACTGGAAATAAAAGACGCCATAGAGTTAATGAAGCGGAGCAGCCATCAGCGGGTTTATACCGTAAGGAGCTACGAGGAAGCCTTTGAGGAAGTGGTAAAGCCCTATTCCGGATACTGCAGTGCGGCGGTAAAGAAGGGAGAGACGGCAGGCAGGGAGAAGTTTTCGCTTTACCAGTATGGATCGGATTATGATTTTATAAAAAATATTTTAGAAAAGGACGGAACACGGGGACTGGAATTTTGTCTGGATCAGAAGGAAGCTTATTTTGGGCCGCCGAAAGAGGGGCCTGTGATTTTGGAAGCGGCTCCCGATGAAGGGATTTTGGAGATGGAGCTGTATGAGGCCTATGTCAACGCTTCTATCAGGACAGTAGGCCTGACAAACGAGGGGACAATGGCAGAGGCTATAGAAACAGTCAGGGGCCGGAATACGGCTGCCGGCAGTTTCATGTGGGAGGAAACGTTTGCAGAGGGAGCAGTCAGCCAGAATGAAGCGGCAAAGGCGGCGGAGGCCCGTATGAAAAAGCGAGCAGGAGAGCAGCGGGGCGGTCGGATCCTTATGACAGGGATTCCGGAAGCAAAACCGGGGACGTGTATTTCCATTTACGATATGGATCCGAATCTGGACCAGGTTTATGAGATTATCTCTGTCTGCCACCGCCTGGACGAAAAGGGATTTACTACAGAACTAACTGTGCGGGGAAAGGGGATATAAATATGAAAGGAGAACAGGCCGGACTGTTAGTGGGAACGGTGACGGAAAACTGGAATGCCGACGCTCCGGGACAGATTAAAGTGGAATATGCGGCAGCAGAAGGAGGAAAGAAGGAAACCACCTGGATCTATACTGCAGTTCCCTATGGCGGCGACGGGTATGGGATCCAGTTTCTTCCGGAAATCGGAGAACAGGTGGTAATCGGCTTTCTATTTGGAAACAGAAGCTGGCCTGTGGCCCTGGGGAGTATCCGCGTAGGCTCCAAAGCCCTTCCGGAGAACGGCTCCCATGAGAAAAATCAGAGGAAAACCATTATGACCAAAGGCGGCTGCAGGATAGAAATTTTTGAGGAACAGGGGAAAGAAAAAATTGTGATCCGGGATCCTAAAAACGAAAACAGTATGGTAATGGACTCGGAGAGAGGCGAAATTGCCCTTAATGCAAAGACCAGAATCAGCCTGGGAATTGACGGCGTCGAAAAGTGGACGCTGGAGAAGGATAAGCTGGCGGTGGAAATAAAAGAGGCGGAGATAAAAGGAGATTCTATTTCGCAGAAAGGAATGGCCGTTACCCTGGATACAGGAAAGGGAGCTGCCCTGAACCTGAATAGGGGACAGGCGGAATTAAAGAGCCAGCAATTAAAAATAGAAGGGACGGCTTTGGAAGCCAAGGGAAAAACCAGCCTGAAGCTAGAATGTGGAGGTATTGCTCAGATAAAAGGCGCAATGGTGCAGTTAAACTAAGGATTGGGAAAGGCGGGAATTTATGTCGGAGAGAAGGAGCTTTTTAGGAAAAGGACTTAGCTTTCCCCTGGAAATCCAAAGGCAGCAGGGCCATTTTCAGACTGTGGAGGGAGAAGAGCGAATCCGTCAGGCAATCGGCATTATTTTGGGAACCCGTCAGGGAGAACGGGTTATGAGGCCGGATTTTGGCTGCGGAATTTACGACTGCCTGTTTGAGATACCGGATTACGAGGTATGCTGCCGCATGAAAAAAGCGGTAGTGGACGCTATTGTGAGATGGGAGCCCAGAATACGGGGGCTGGAGGCAGAAGTAACTCCCGATGAAAAAGAACCTGGGCTGGTGTGGATAGAGATTCGCTACCAGGTCCGGGCCACAAACAATCCCTATAACCTGGTTTACCCTTTTTATATGGAAGAAGGATTTCGGGAAGTGCTGTAGGAAAAGAGGTTTGAGCCATGGGAAGAGAGGAGCCGTTTTTTGACAGAAGAACACAGGGGGATTTGGAGGAGGAAATGAGCGCCTTGGCCCGGGCTTTCCTTCCTCAGTGGAGAATGGAAGAGGAAACCGGGAGAGAGGTATCTGTCTTTGGCGGTGACATAGGGAGAGGGCTGGAAAAGCTGTATCAAAAATTGTTTTTTTGGATTCAGGAGGATTTGGAAAAGTCTTTCAGCCGGAACCGGGAGGCTTTTTTTCAGATGACAGATACAGAGGAAGATGGAGATTTTAGAATTGTGACGGAGCAGGATTATGAAAGGCTGGCGCAAAAAATTCTTCCGGATCTCTCCCGGGCAGTCTGTTTTGGAGGAATCGATGGCAATGGAGAAGCCCGGGCCGGGGCGGTAACCCTGGCTATTCAGGCCGGGGAAGGATTTGAAAGAGCCAGGGAAACCATTTTATCCCGGCTGAAGGAAAAAGGCGCAGGGCTTTTGCAGGAGCAAAGACAGGTGTTTGTTGTGGCTCCCCGAATGATTTTGGTGTCGGTAAAGGCTCATTTGCTGGTAAAGGGAGATCCGGAAGCAGCGAAAAAGGGCGCCAAAGAGGCGCTGGCCTGGTATTTGGACAACAGCCGTTGGGAGATGGGGCAAATTCCGGGATATGCCGGGATTCAAAGCCTGCTGTGGGGACAGCCGGGGATTGTGTATGTGGAAAAACTGCAGATTATTTTAGAAGAGGAAGGCAGAGGGATTCTTTTGGGCCAGGAGCTAAAAACGCTGGAAAAGCTTCCCTGGAAACTGCCGGTAAGCGGAACGCATCAGATTACGGCTGAGGCGGAGAACTGAGAAATATAGGAAGAAGGGCACATGGATCAGGAGAGAACCTTAATCCGCTGGGAGGAGCTGCGGGAACGGCTTCTGGCGGAAGCAAAAGAGATTTGTCCGTCCTGGACCGATTACAACAGTACGGATACAGGGGTGGTGCTTGCGGAGCTGTTTGCATGGCTGGGACAGATCCAGATGTTTGAAGGGCGGCAGATTACAAAAGAGCATGAAATGCAGTACCTGCGCCTGATGGGAATCAGAGGGCTTACCAGGCGGCCCGCCTCTGTGTGGCTGACGGCGGATACAGAGGGAAGCGTAAGGATACCGGCGGGGTTTCAGGTGCGGGCCGGTGAAGTGTGTTTTGAAACAGAAGAAGAGTATACAGTGACAGAGCATATTTTTAAAACCCTGCGGTTTCCGGCCAGAGGGGGAGATCAGGCTTTAGAAGGAAACTGGATAGAGGAAGGCAGAGGGATCCGGATCCGGCCTTTTGGAGAAGAACCAAGGCCTGGGGCAGTCTTTGTTATGGAATTAAAGAATCCTCTTCCCTTGGGGAGGCGGCAGCTTCTGTATCTGGAAACAGGCCGCAGGCCCTGGGGAATAGAGGGGGATTTCGGGCAGGAAGGATTTTACCCACTGGCTGAAATGGAGATGGAATACCGGACGGAAAAGGGGTGGCAAAAGGTCAGAAAAGGAAAAGACGGAACCTGGAGTCTCCTTTGGGACGGGGCCATGGAATTTTGGCTGGAAGAGCCTATGAGCCGGGAGAAACCGGCTCTCCGTCTGGTTTTAGGCAGGTACGATTATCTGGAACCGCCCTGCATCTTGCGCCTTAGTCTGGCAATGTTTCCGGCCAGACAGGCAGAAACCCTGAATCAAAAATGGGAAATGACAGGAAACGGGCTGCCGGATCAGACATTCGACCTGGGCGAAGAAGGGCTGATAACAGAATCCGGAGGAAAGAACCCTTTGCGGGTATGGGTTCAAAATCCTCTGAATCAGGCGGAAATGGAGGAGTGGAATCAGGCGGAATATTTTTATTTTGCATCTCCGGACTCAAAAATATTTCAGATAGAAAAGGGCGTTCTGAAATTCGGAAATGGTTTTTGGGGAATGGCCCCGGAAGGAAAGATTCTGGCAGAAGGGGGAGCTAAAACTTTAGGAAGTTTGGGAAATGTCCAGGCCGGAAGTATCCGGCAGACAGCGGAACTCCCCGAGGGATTAAAAGCCGTTTTTAACGAAAAAGCGGCTTTTGGAGGAATGGAGGAGGAAAGTTTACGGGAAGCAGTCAGACGAAAACAAGAGGAAAGACGCCAAAAGAAGAGGGCCGTTACCTTTCAGGATTATGAGGAAATGGCAAAATCCATTCCCGGCATTGACATAGACGCCGCCCGGGCTTTTGCCGATCCCAAAAGGCCGGGAACAGTGGTTTTGGTAGTAAAGCCTAAAACCAGGGAGGGCCGTGGGCGGTTAAATGAGGCCATTAAGATCAATTTGAAACGGTATTTTGAAAGAAAGCGCCTTTTGGGAACACAGATGGTGTTTTCCTCTCCTGTTTACGCCGAAGTTCATGTCTTTTGCAGGGCCATAGTAAAGGCAGGCTGGCGTCAGGGCCGGGAATTGATCCGGGAAGCTATCCGGCATTGGATAGAAGAAAAAAAGATTGGGGAGCCGGCTCTTTTAGGGGAGCTGGCAGGCGTTTTGGGGGCTCTGGAATGCCTGGAAGAAATCGAGTCTCTGTATCTGGACGGCAGGCCGGGAAGCAGAAACGAAAGGGGCGATTTTATGGTAGCAGGGAATGTTCAGATATATCCCGGACAGATAGAAGTGACTGCCGCTGCAGGCCGGGGAAGGGATAGGACATGAGCTATTTCGTATGGAATAAGGAACTGGATTTTCTCAGGGGATACAGTGATAATACCGTTTACTTTCAGGGAAGCCTGAGGCTTAAAAATCCCTTTGAAGGGGGAGAAGGAATCTATGTGTCCAGGATCATGGACGTCGGAGAGGGACGGATTCTGTGGCGCAGGCTGGAGGCGGACTTTGAAATCCGGGAAAATCAGCAGATTTGGATTACGATTTACTCAGCAGATGAGAGCCCCTCTTTGGAGGAAGCAAGAAAACGGTTTGAAGAAAGGGGAATGGCGGGCCTTTTGGCTTTTTTCCGGCCCTTTGCCTGTGTGGAAGGGGAACTGGAACGCTGTATGCCGCTGTATGAAGCCAAAGGCCGCTGCCTGTGGTTTTCTGCGGCCCTGAGAGGGCTGGGCGGCGGCCCCGGGCTTTCTTCTCTCGCCTTTTATTTTGGAGGCAGATCATGGACTCAGTATCTTCCGGAACTTTATCAGAACCTTCCGGGAGCTGTGCTGGAACGATATTTGGAGATTTTTCAGGGGATTTATGAGGAAACAGAGAGAAAAATCAGAGAGGCCCCGGCCCTTCTGACCATAGAAAAGACGGATCGGATTTACCTGGAATGGCTGGCAGACTGGATGGGAATCCAGGAAGTTTCAGCTTGGAAAACGGAAAATCTCAGGCGGTATTTGCCGGAGGCAGCGGAAATCTCCTTGCTTTTGGGAACCAGGGAAGGGCTGAAACGCCTGACAGAATTGTACTTAGGCGAGGACGTCTATATTGAAGAATCCTGGGAGGAGCCCCGGGTGACGGTAGCCGTAAGGGCGGAGGCGGTGCCGGACTCCAAAGCCCATCAGGCCCTTTTGCAAATTGTAAAAAGGGGCTGTCCGGCTGGGGTGAGGGCGGAGATTGTACTCCTTCACCCGTATACGTTTTTGGGGAAAACAAGCTATTTGGGGATCAATACCGTTTTAACGCCCTGCAGGGAAGGGATTCTGGATCAGAACGCTTTTATTCCAGCAGCCACAGTAGGCAGCAGAAAAGAGGAGGAAAAGAGAGATGGAGAAAATTCACTGGACGCCTTTTATCAGGAACCGGTATTTTAACGGAAAGCTGCTGACTGCAGAGGATCTAAAGGAAGAACAAGAATACCTGGGGGCGAAACGGCGAATGCTGAGCCGGTATTTTTTCGGTGCGGGGATCGCAGCGGGGCTGGAGGTAATACCGGCAGATGATTACAGCATTTCCGTTGAAAAGGGAATGGCTTTGGACGCTTCCGGAAGAGAGATTACAGTGGAAAGTCCGGTAATTGTCAGGCTATCGGAGCTGGACGGCTTTGAGGAAGCGGCGGAAGAAGAGGGGCTGGAAAGTATGTACCTCTGTATCGAATACCGGGAAGAAGCCATAGAGCCTGTCCACAACCTGGGAGCGGCGGCAGATTCCAAGGGAAACGGAATGGAGTACAATAAAATCTCTGAAGGGTACCGGCTGTATGTAACAGACGACGAGCCGGCTGTCATGGAGCTGCCTGTGACAGACGGGAAGGAAGAGGACTGGAACGGGAAGCGGCCGGATCAGATAGAAAGAGGGCTGTTTCAAAAAGGCGTTTATTTGGCGCGGATTGAGCTGGTGAAAGCGGATCCTTTTTATATGATTGACGGCGTGGATTTTAGCTGCCGTACTTATTTGGGCTGCCAGCCTCTTTTTAAGGAAGCCATAAAAGCCCTGGGGGACAGGGCGGTCCGGATAGAAGAACGGCTGCAGCGGGTAGAGGAAGCCCCGTGGAGAAAAAGGCAGGCTGAGAGAGAACAGGGGATTTTAGCGGAACCGGAGGAAACCAGCCCTCTTTTATGGCAGATGTCAGAGGGCCAGGTAATGATTTCCGTGAAAGGGGGAAAACGGGAACAATGCTTTTTTTCCGGCGAGATTCCTCACGGACTGGGCCTGGGAAATGTGCAGATCCACACCAGGCTTCTCTGGGGAGACTGCCTGTACAGCGGCGCAGAGGATATTTTTCTGGAAGAGCAGGTGCCTGCGGCTGTAGGGGTCAAAGTCAACCGCAGCAAAGGAACCTTTGAAATCGGCCTGCGCCTTTTGGAAGACGCAGAGACGCCGGAAATACAGGTGGGGTGGACTGCAATGAGAAACAGGCGGCGCAATGAAGTGGAGGAAGGAGAAAAAAGGCTGTTTATAAAACCCTCCATGGTAAATATGAAAGTTTTGGAAACCTTTGAGCTGGGAGCCGTCTGCCTAAATGTGGGAAAAGGGGAACATCTGGAATGGAAGGTTTTGACTCCGGAAGGAGGTTCCGTAGATGAAAACGGACTGTACCGCAGTCCGGCGCGGGCCGGGGTGTATCAGGTGGGAGTCTGCCTGCAAGATAATCCTCAGGTAAAGGCGTCTGTGTTTATTGTAGTAAGAAATTGAAAGCCAGGAGGAACGACAGGTGGTAATCCAAAGCGCGGCGCGAAGCTATGAAATTATCCGGACGTGGGAAGGCAAAAAGGAATGGGCGGACTGGAGCAGTGCAAAAGCAGAAGGAAAGGAATACGCCCTGATCCGGGTAAAAGGCGAAGAAGAGATTCGCCGCCTGATTCCGCTTCTGTCAGAGATAGAAAATAGCGGCTCTGCAGAAGAATTAAAGGAGTACTTTGCAGACGGGGAAGCTTTGGTAGCCGTATTTGCGGCAAAAAAAGGGAAGACTTTTAAGGAATGGGTACAGGGAGGAGAGACAGGCAGGGAGCCTGACAGCCTGACCCGTTTTCTTCTGGGGCAGAAGATTATGGAAAGCTTGATTTTAAGAGACTTTCCGGATTTTTTGCTGCTGCAGGCGGCGTCTTTAGAGCATATTGGGGTAGACGAAAAGGGAGAACCCTTTTTTCTGTTTTCTCCTGAGGAATGGGAAGTATCTCCTGAAGATCCTGGCCGGCTCCTGACGGAGCGGCTGAAAGGTATGGCGGCTTTTTTATTGCAGGAAGAGAGGGAAAGGGGACTCTACCCGGAACTAAAGGATTTGCTGCCTGATGAAAAAGGGGAGAAGGAAGAGGCGGATCAGACAAAAAGCTGTCAGGAAATTCTTCTTGGATATTATGAGAAGTATATGGCTTTTCTGCCTGTTCTTATGGAAAACCGGACTTTGCAGGAGACGCCGGAACCATCGGAACCGGAGCCAAAGAAACCCGCTTTTTTCCAAACGCTGATTTTTAATAAAAAGTTCTGGAAAATTTTGGGGAAATTGACGGCGGCAGTCCTTCTTCTTTTTCTCCTATACCGGTTTCTCCCTCCTCTGTGGGAAAAGGTGATATTTCCCTACCTGGAATCCCGTTATCTGGTAAAGACCATGGCGGAAGAGGGGAAGGAAAGGGAAAATTATACGGGAGAGGTCCGCTTGACAGATGGAGAAGGACAGATGATCTGGAGAGGGCGTTTGGAAAACGGCAGAAGGGAAGGCTATGGTACAGAATATGATTCTTCCGGACAAATCCTGTATGAAGGAACCTATGAAAAGAATAAGCGCAGCGGACAGGGGATTCTCTATGAGAAAGACGGGAATATCCGCTATATGGGAGGGTTTCTCATGGGAAGGTATGACGGGGAAGGAAAACTGTATCAGGACGGCAAACTGATTTATAGCGGCGGCTTCAGCCTTGGTGATATGTCCGGAGAAGGAGAGGGGATCCTTTACGACTCAAACGGCCGGATAGCTTATGAGGGAGGACTGAAAAGCGGAAAGCGCCAGGGGAAGGGCACGGCCTACGAAAACGGCCAGTTGATTTATGAAGGAGATTTTAACAATGATAAGTATGAGGGGGAAGGCAGGCTGTATTCCCCCAATACCGGGGGACTGATTTATGAGGGCGGCTTTCAGAAAGGGTGGCTTTCCGGGGAAGGCTGCCTGTATGAGCCGGCCACAGGCTACCTTTTGTATGAAGGCGGTTTCCGGCAGGGCGAATTTGACGGTGAAGGCCGGGAATACGATATGGAAAGCAATTTGATGTATGAAGGAAACTTCCGCCTGGGCGTTTACCATGGACGGGGAACTTATTACGATACGGAAACGGGGCAGGTGCTCTTGGACGGGGAGTTTAAAAACGGCGTTTTTGTGATGCCGGCAGAGCTTTTAGGAGAAAATCAATGGAATGTGGCCACAGAGGCCCAGGCAAGGTATATGGAAGAAAAGATCCCGGAGGAAATCCTGGGCCGGGAAATCGATGACAGAAAATACCAGTAATGGATCCGGAGGAAACGAGAATGAGAGAGATGGTATTGCCCTGGTGGACGAAAAAGAAAGAAGAGCGCCGAACAATCCAGGTAAAGCAGGACGATTCGGCTGTATATTCCATCAGCAGCGCCCTGGTAAAGCTGCTGCGTCAGGGGCTGGTGCCGGATTTCGTCCATGATCGGGGGGAGATTCAGTTGTGCAGCCCCAGAGAGCCGGGAAACGCTGTTGTAGGAATATATCTTTATGATATAGAAGAAAACCGGGAAAATCAAATCAGCGGAATGATTGGAGCAGGCGACAGTCTGTACTATCCGCCGGCAGTATTGAGGTTGCATTTCATGGTTACGGCTTATTTCCAAGGGGATTTACGGTATCGGAGCGAAGAAGAACAGCGGATTTTAGGACGGGTCCTGCAGATTTTCCACGACAATCCCATTTTAGAAAGCGACGGGAAGGGAAGGATTTTTCAGGGGCAGTCCCGGCAAATGGCCCTGGAATATGAAAACATTAACATGGAAGAAAAAAACCGGATCTGGTCTTACCTGGGGACGCCGGGGCAGCTCTCTTTGTATTACAGTGTTTATCCGGTGATTTTGGAATCGCTGATCAGACAGCCTGTTACAAAGGTGGAGGAAGTTTTGGTTCAGACCAGACAGGAAGGAGGCAGGAGATGAAACTTTACGTGTTCGGAGGGGCCGTTTTAACCTGCAGCTTTGGAATGGCTCCCGCCGTCTTAAATGTCCTGCCGGTTTCCAGGGTAGTTTCCGGAACGCCTCAGGCATCTGTGGCGGATACGGTTCCGTTGGTAAATATTCCTTCTTTCGGACTGTGCAGGTGCCCGTCAAACCCTGCAGTGGCGGCGGCTACGGCGGCAGCTCTGGGGGTACTGACTCCCGCTCCCTGTATTCCCGTACCTGCCGGAGTCTGGACGCCGGGGAATCCAAAAGTACTGACAGGGGGCAAACCGGCTCTGACAGCTGACAGCAGGCTCATGTGCATATATGGCGGGACAGTTCAGATCGGGAATCCTGGGACAACGGCAGTGTCGGCCAGGGAATAAGGAGGAAAAAGGCGGGAGGACGGAGCGAATGGGGAAGAAAAAATGGGCTGGGATTATTCTGGTAATTATTTTTTTATCTGCCGCTTTTGGGGCCTGGTACGGTTTCCGGGCCGGAAAGTACCGGCTGACTGGCGTGAGTCAGGCACGGTATCAAAATGGGATCCTATACCTGACGGACAATGGGGGAGAAAACTATGATCTCTTTCAGCTAAATGAAAAGGGAGAGATTCTGTCCTCTCTCAGTCTGCCGAAGCTTCAGGGAAACTGGCGGTGGGAGTACCGGCTTTTGACAACAGATGAAACGGGGCAGGAGTACGTATACGGAACCGGTCATTCTATGACAACGGCGGAGGCGGTTTCCATGGTTTATTGGTGGGATACCAAACAGGAAAAACTGGTTCCCTTTTGGGAAGTGCCGTCAGGAGCGCGGATTTCTACTATCCAGGTACAGGAGGGGCGGCTTTACTATGCCTCCGCTGATTCTGAGGGAAAGGCTGCTTTTTACCGCCAGAATCGGGAACAGGAGAGAGAACTCCTGTTTCAGACGGAAACGCCTTACAGAGAAATGGTTCTTACCTATTACCGCATAGAAGAAAACAGCCCTGTGTGGTCGGATTACAGGGGCCGGATCTTTGCAGAGGGAAGGGAGATGGAGCTATCGGGCAAAGCCTGGAACCGGGGCCACATTTTTATGGGAAAGGACGGAGTATGGTACACGGATTTTGAGGAAAAGAGTCTGTGGTTTCAGCCCTACGGTTCCCCTCAAAGGATACTTCAGATGAAGACGGAAATATTAAAACTGCCGGAGGGATTAGAGGATACGGATCTGTTTCCTTTGGATTATACAGAAGAAGGCATCTGGCTGGCAGGAGCTGACATAGAAAAAGACAGACGCGTACTGGGAATTATTACTTTGGAAGGGGAATGCATTGCCTTAAAGGACAGTGTGAATTACCCTGTTTCCGTCATGCTGTGGAGGGGAATCAGAGCTTTTATAGAGACTGCGGCTCTGGCCTTGGCCCTGACAGTGGGAATCTGGTATATTTTTGAGAAAAAGCAGGCCCGTCTGCCCATACTGGTAAAGATTTTGCTGTTTTTGATTCCGGCGGCGGCAGTCAGCAGCAGCTTTTTCATAAGAAAAGTGGAAGAAGGCCTGGAAGACAGAATCTTGAAAATGGAGGAAGAGCTTCTCTATGTCCTGGCGGACCAGGAACTAAGCCGCCAGGATCCAAAGCTCTTTGGAATGTTGGATATATACCGGCTCCCCCATGACGCGGCTTATGAGGAATTGTTTCAGCAGACTGATTTTTATGCCATTCCTGAGGAACTATACCAGGAGGATCAAAAACACTACCGGGCCATCGCTTCCCAGACCTATCTGTGGTACTTTTTTATGGGCGAAGATGGGCTGCGGTATCTGGACGCCTCTTACCATTATCTGGGAAGCCTGGTGGCTTACGACAGAAATGACAGCCAGATAAAGGAAATGGAAACGGCTATGAGGGAAAAAAGAGCCGTTCCGTCCCGCTACAATGATCAAAACGGAGACTGGGTGGTGGTGTATGTCCCTATTTTTGATGAAACGGGAAAGGCTGTGGGAGTTCTGGAAAGCGGAATGAATATCGGCCTGGTTCTCTACGAAGGGGAGCGGCAGACCCGCAGAGTCGTTTTGGTTATTGGGACGGTTATGCTGATTTTTCTGGCTATTACGGCGGCTACCCTGCTGCGCTCCCTTTCGCCTCTGAGGGCTTTGGAAAAGGCAGTCAAAGCCATGGAACAGGGTGAACTGGGCCAGGAGGTAAAGACAAAAAGGCGGGACGAGATCGGCCATATTGCCCGTTCTTTTAACGCAATGTCCGGCCATCTGGAAAAACAGGTAAAGTATATTGAGGAGAGCGCCCGGGGATATGAAAAGTTTGTGCCTCGTCAGGTTTTTGAACTGCTGAACCGTAAGGATATTACCGAGATTCGTCTGGGAGATCAGGGGGAAAGGGAGGCCGCTGTTTTGACTATGGAAAGCACCGCCTTTGAACGGCTTTCCAGAAACCTTGAGGGAAAGGCCCTGTATGGGCTGACAAACCGTATGATGGAATTGGCCATTCCGGTAATGATGGAGAGAAAGGGAGTTATCCAGAGCATGGAAGGCGGGCAAATTACGGCCTTTTATATAGAGGGGGGAGCTCCTGCCCTGTGGAGCAGCGTGGAGATCTGCCGGAAAGCAGAGGGAGAAGAACTTCCGCCGTTTTGCCTGACCATTACCTACGGTCTTTTGCGGGTGGGAATTGCCGGAAACCAGCAGAGAATGACAGTAGCCGCTATTGCAGATATGATCCCCCTTTCCCAATGGATCGCATCTGTAGGAGAGAAATACGGGGCTAAAATTTTGATTACAAAGACTGCCGCAGACACCATTTCTGAATTTTCTGAGCGCTTTCACAGCCGCCGTCTGGGCTGCGTTTATCTCAGACATGAACAGCGCCTGGAATGGCTTTATGATGTTTACGACGGCGACAGCCGGGAACAGTATGTACTCAAAGAGGAAACAGCCGGGATTTTTTCCAGAGCCGTAAAAGATTATGAGGCAGGACGGTACTATGAGGCCAGACAGAAATTTGCCTCGGTTCTCAAAAAGAACCGGAAGGATTTGGCGGCCCAGCAATATATTTTCCGGTGTGATGGGTATTACCGTATGAAGGATACTGAGGAGAGAAAGATTTATTTAGAGGAATATTAATGGAATACGAGGCTTTTTTTCAAAAGGGATTGGAAGGAACCCCATACAAAGATGATGAAGAGGCAGTGGAGGAAGCCCTGGCTCTGGTAGACTTCTTTCTGAATGCGGTCTTTGAAGGAAGAGACATACGGGGAGAGCGTCTGGAAATGCGGGGCGTGGTAGTTACGCCTCAGGAATGTGAGGCAGCCCTAAAAGAGCGGATGGATTGGCATTTGAAGGAAAGCCGGAAAGAGGAAAAAGAACGGGAGGAGCGGGAAAAACTGAAAGCCGGCTTTGGGCGGATCATGAACCGGGGTAGTGCGGGGGGAGAAACCCGTTTGTGGAAGCTATTAAAAACTTATTCCTTAACTCCTCTGGAAATATGGAGCTTTCTTTTGGCCATGGCCCTGGAGTTTGACCGGAAATATGAGAGAATATACGGTTATATCCAGGACAATGTAGGGGCGAAACGGCCGACGCTGGGGCTTTCCCTGTCTCTTTTTGGCCTTATGTGTCCGAAAGAGGAACGGAGCCGCCTGTGGCTGGAAACCAGCAGCCTTCTTTGGGAAAACCTTCTGGAAAAAACGGAACCGGGAGAAGGAGAATCCAGCCTTTCCCGGCCGCTGGCCCTGCAGGGCTGGGTAATAAGGTGGCTGAGAGGAGAGGAAAACCGGATCCGGAAAGCAGGGGAAACCGGCCTTTCCCCCTGGGCGGTTCCTGTAAAATTAGTTTATGAGTGGGAAGATTTGGTGCTGGAAGACGTGTCGGAAAAACTGCTGCGCCAGGTCTGCGCCCAGGTTCAATACCGGGAACAGGTAATGGAAACATGGGGATTCGGAAAAAAATCTCCTTACGGAAATGGCATATCCGCTCTGTTTTACGGAGCTCCGGGGACCGGAAAAACCATGGCAGCCCAGGTAATGGCCCGCCATCTGGGTATGGAACTGTACCGGGTAGACACCTCATGTCTGGTGAGCAAATATATCGGAGAAACAGAAAAAAATATTTCCGATCTGTTTAAAAAAGCGGAAAAGAAGCAGGCGATCCTGTTTTTCGATGAAGCAGACGGCCTGTTTTCCAAACGTTCTGAGGTAAAAAGTTCCAATGACCGCTACGCTAATATGGAAACAGGTTTTTTGCTGCAGAAGTTTGAAGACTACCAGGGAGTATCTATTTTAGCCGCCAATTTCGCCAACAATATGGACGACGCTTTTAAGCGGCGCCTGGGTTTCCTGATTCCATTTGTTTTCCCATCTTCCGGCCAGAGGGAACGCCTGTGGAAAAATATGTTTCCGGCTGAGGCAAAACTGGAAGAGGCGCTGGATTACGCCGGTTTTGCACAGAAAATGGAACTGTCCGGAAGCGCTATCCGGGAGATCTCCCTGGGTGCGGCCTATGTGGCCGCCTCAAAGGGAAGGGGAATCCGCAATGAAGACGTTTATGAAGCTGCGGCGTCCCATTATCTCAAATACGGGAAACACTGGAATAAAGACCAGCAGGAAGAATCGTAGCCGGACTACGGTTCTTCCTTCCGGATATAGCAGGCCAGCAAGTCAATAAACTCCCCATTGGTAGGCTTATGCTGCAGCCGGCAGCCTGCTACCTGATAGAGCCGCTCTCTGTCGCCCCGGTTCCAGCAGGCAGTGATTACCGTTCTCAGGTTGCGCTCTACACAGGCAGGGGTGGTATTGTGAATGGCGGCGATTTTGGGATACAGCAGCTTGGAAATCATCAGAAGCCGTTCCCGATCCTCCAGGACAAGTTCTACGGCGGTATGGAGGTAGTAGTAACCTAAATGAGTGCCGGAAATACCCAGAGAACGCATTAGGAGAAATAACCCGTCCATAATATTAGTACTCCTTTCGTTTGCTTCTTCCTCTATTGTACAGGAAAGACCGGAAGATGGAAGAACCAGGAGCGAAATAGACTAATATCGACAAAAATGGAGCCATACCCGATATTGGTATATATAGAGGGCGAAATAAAATCCGACAATCTTTGCATTCTTACGAAAAAATCTTGTAAAACCAGATATTGCGGGGCAAAATGAAGAAACACCATATCTGGGGGAAAAATAGACCAAAGCAGGAAAAAAGGGGAAAAACACCTGAGAAACAGAGAAAACGGGCAGAGGCACGTAATGTCGATTTATGCGATAACTTTCCCTTTTCAAACCTGATGGAAAGCATTATATTATCAGCATAGAAAACAAGGAGGGGTCGCGTATGAGCGATAAAGAAATGTTGCTGATTTTGGAACGTGAGAATCAGAGGCTCAAGCAAGACAATGAAATGCTGCAGAAAACGATTGTTCAGATGAGGTCAACGCTGAATCGTCTGATTGCCCGATATATAACAGAATCAAGAACAGAGCATTAAATGGGTAAAAAAGAAAAGGAAAGCAGGCGGGAAGGAACGCTGTAATTTTACGGCGTGTCACTGTCCCGTTTGTTCTGTTTATGGACCAAATCCCAAATGGTTTTGTGCATCCACTCTACCGTAGCCTTCAGATTTTTGTTTTCTTCCTCCAGTTCCTGGATGCGGTAGGCTAGATTGGCTATGGTTTCGCGGTGATTGGCGGCTTTGTGGGGAGCAGTCAGACGGGAAACCAGAGTGGGCGTGTGCTGGATGATTTCCTGGCTGAGAAGGCGATCCCGTTCCGGGCAGCTTAAATCCATAAAATCCTGGTACCGCATAGAAAGAAGATTCATGGAGATTTCGCATTTAGGGCAAACGGCATTGCGGGAAAGCTGATAGTATGCGTAATAACCGCATTTGGGGCAGTAATAAACAGACAATTCTCTCATAATCCTTCCTCCTGTGCATGGACAAAAAATCTCTAAATTATATATAACGTAAAAATTTTTAAAATATGACAGATTTCAAAGAAAAAATTTAAAAAAATTTATTTTTAGCCCTTTTTCAGCTTAAAAAGCAAAAACCGCCGGGAGACAGACCCATGGGGCTGCCTCACAGCGGTGCTGCTGAACGGTAATACAAACTAAGATTTTGTAATCACAAGTGGATTTTCAGGATGGGAGCTCCTTACTGAACAACGCCTTCGGTATTGACTACCCAGACAGTGCCGTTGGAATCTTCTACGTCTTTGTAGCCAGCGCCCAGTTCGGGCTTTTCAGAAGACTTTGAGGAAGAAGAAGCGCGCTGGATCACACCGGAAACATTGACCAGATACTGTTTGCCGTCAAAGCTTACGGGAGCATAGCGCAGATCTCCATCTGCATCCTGGCGCAGACCGTCGATATAGAGGCGGTTGTCATAGACACCGTTAAAGCCGTGGCCGCGGTTTGCGCCGCTGGTGTTAAAGTACCAGGAATCGCTTTCGCCAGTTTCATCATTATAGATAGTCTGCTTTCCGGTCTTCATTGCGCCGTCTTCGCCAAAGTAAGCTTTGGCGGAACCGCCGTCCTCTAAAGAGATAGTCTGAAGTCCGGTCTGCATTTCGCCTTTGGTATTGAAGGCATACTGCTTAGAGCTGATGGAAAATACCTGAACGCCTGCAGAGGCAAAGTAGGGTACGCCCTTTTTGAAATAGAAGCGGTAAACCTCTTCGTCCTCACTGACGCCTTCTACCCCGTAAATATCGTACCAGCCGTCAGCACGTTTTCCGTCCTCTTCATAGTACTGGTAGCCTGCTACAGAGTCAGAGCCGGAGGCGTTGGCATTGGACGGAGTAGCAGTGGAAGCCGCAGCCTCAGGCAGCTTGTACCAGCCAGTCTGCATAACGCCGTTTACAAAGGTATAGTAACTGCCGTTAATCTTTTTATCCAGCTCGTTTTCTACCATTTTTCCGTTTTTCTCAAAGTAATACCAGGAGGAAGAGTCTGTGGGCTCATCGGAGTCGTCTTCTAACTGGATCCAGCCGGAGCGCCGCACGCCGTCCTTTCCGAGATAGTAAACGGAATCGCCGATGGTCTGAAGTCCGGTCTGCATAATTCCTTCATCATTAAAGTAATACCAATTATTATTGATGGACTGCCATTTGGAGCGGATATAGCGGCCGTCTTTGCCGAAATAGTACCACAGCTCCGCCGGCTGATCCGGCGTGTCCATAGTGTCTTCATTTTCAACGGAAAGCCAATGCTCAGCGACTTTCTTTCCGGTTTCATCTACATAGTACTCATCAATGATTTCATCTGTTGCAATCTCACCCTCATCATTTAAATAGTACCAGTCGCTGCCTTTCTTCTTCCAGGTTTCAGTTACGTAGTCCCCGTCAGAGTCATAGTAGCGGAAGGTTCCGTTTTCTTCTGTCCATCCGGCGGTAGCAGCCAGTACAGAAGCCGTTCCATTTAAAAAGGAAGGGGTTACCGCGGTCATCACTGCCGCAGCGGATAATACAGCCATAATTTTTGTTTTGTTCTTCATAGATAAATCGTCTCTCCTTTTTTGTTGTGGGCGGCGGATTGTTTTCCGCCTGTTTTTTCGTGGCCGAAAATCCATCGTTGCATTACGGTGCTGATTATAGCCTATCCGGTCGGCCTTGAAAAGTGTGGGTTCATTCCAGTAATGGAAGGCGGATGCAGGGAAAGGAGCCTATGGAAAATCCGCCAGAAGACTGGGAAAAGGGGGAACCCCTGAAAACGCCGCAAAAGGACGAAAACAGAAAGAATGCCGTAAGAAAAAGTTTATTAGGAATTTTATAAAAAGTATGCTATACTGATTTGAAGATACCAGGGGCACATAGTGCGGAGCAATCCGGTATCAAAGGGGTCCAAAGAATCCAATACCAATTTGAAATAAAAGAAGGGATACTGTTTTGGAGGGAGGAAAAGCATGAGGATTAAGGTTTCGGATTATATTGCGGAAAAACTGGTGGAATCGGGAATCAGCCAGGTGTTTACGGTTACCGGCGGAGGCGCCATGCATTTAAATGACGCTCTGGGACACAAGGAGGGGCTTTGCTGCCTCTACAATCACCATGAGCAGGCCTGCGCCATTGCGGCGGAAAGCTATGCCCGTATCCACAACAAGATTGCCGCAGTCTGCGTTACTACGGGGCCTGGGGGAACCAACGCCATTACCGGGGTGGTAGGCGGCTGGCTGGACTCTATTCCCATGCTGATTCTTTCCGGACAGGTTCGCTACGATACCACGGCCCGCTGGTCCGGCGTTGGTATCCGGGCTATGGGGGATCAGGAGTTTGATATTTGTCAGGCCATTGGCTGTATGACAAAATACTGCGAAATGGTAATCGATCCTATGAGAATCCGCTTCTGTCTGGAGAAAGCCCTGTATCTGGCCCGGTGCGGCAGGCCCGGACCTTGCTGGCTGGATATTCCCGTAAATGTCCAGGGCGCTTACGTGGAGAAGGAAGAGCTGGCGGGGTTCGATCCCAAGGATTATGAAGCCGGAGGCGACGGTTGGGAGAGTTCTGCTCCGGACAGCGTGAAAATCCCCGAAGACCAGGCCGGTAAGGGAGAGAAACGCCTGGTGCTTCCCCCTAAAGTAAGCCGTGAAATAGTGGAAGAAATCATTGAAAAAATCCGTTTATCCCGCCGCCCGGTCTTTAATGTAGGAAACGGCGTCCGCATTGCCGGAGCCCATAAAGCTCTTATGGAAGTCATTGAAAGGCTGGGGATTCCTGTGGTAACGGGCTGGAACAGCCAGGACGCTATTTACGACGACCATCCCCTATATACGGGAAGGGCCGGAGGAATGGGCGACAGACCCGGTAACTTTGCCGTACAAAACAGCGATTTGGTCTTTTCCGTAGGAAGCCGGTTAAGCATTCGCCAGGTGGGATACAATTATGAAACCTGGGCCAGAGCCGCTTATGTTATCGTAAACGACGTAGACCAGGAAGAATTAAAGAAACCTTCCGTTCATGTAGATATGCCGGTTCACGCCGATGCCAAAGACCTGCTGGAAACTATGGCGGAGGTGCTGAAGGAAAGACAGGAGGCAGGCACGCTTCCCCGCCCCGTTTTTGACGGAGGGGAGGGACTCCGGGATATGGACTGGAGGCAGACCTGCCGTATGTGGAAGGAAACCTATCCGGTGATTCTTCCCCGCCATATGGCCTGCGGGGATCAGGAGCCGGCCAATGTCTACGCCTTGGTGAAAGAGTTAAGCAGCCGGTTAAAGGAAGACCAGATTACCGTAGTAGGAAACGGATCCGCCTGCGTAGCCGGCGGCCATGGCTATATTATCAAGAGAGGCCAGAGATTCATTACCAATTCCGCTATTGCTTCCATGGGCTACGATCTCCCGGCAGCCATTGGAGCCTGTATGGCGGATCACAGCCAGGATATTATTCTTTTGACAGGAGACGGAAGTATCCAGATGAATCTCCAGGAGCTGCAGACTATTATCCATCACCGTCTGCCGATTAAATTGTTTCTGATTAACAATGGCGGTTACCACTCCATTCGCCAGACCCAGAAGAATTTCTTCGGGGAACCCCTGGTGGGAATCGGCGTGGACAGCGGGGATCTGAGCTTTCCGGATATGGAAAAGCTGGCCTGGGCCTATGGATACCCCTATGTAAAGGCCAGCCACAACAGCCAACTGGGAGAGGCTATTGAAAAGACTCTGGCTATGGAAGGGCCGGCTATTTGTGAGGTTCTGGTAAGCATTGAACAAAATTTTGAACCCAAGTCCGCAGCCAAGCGGCTTCCTGACGGCACTATGGTATCGCCGCCTCTGGAGGATCTGGCGCCGTTTCTTCCGGAAGAGGAGATGGATGCCAATATGCTGATTCCAAGGATTCGAAATTAGGGACGAGAAGGAGGATTTCCCGGTGAATGTGGTTGTGACAGGAGCTACCAGCTTTTTAGGGACGCCTTTAACGGAGCGGTTTCTAAAGGACGGAGACAAAGTCTTTGCCGTTGTACGCCCCGGTTCCCGCAATATGGACAGGATCCGGAAGCTGGAGGAACGGTACAAGGAGCGCCTGGTTCCGGTTCCCATAAAATTAGAAGATACGGAATCCATAAAAGACTTGATTAAAGAAGAATGCCACGTCTGGGTTCATCTGGGCTGGGACGGGGCGGGAAGCGGAAACCGCACGCAGCAGGATATTCAGCAAAAAAATGTGGGAGATTCTCTCTGTTCTTTAAAAGGGGCCGCTTCCCTGGGCTGCCGCCGTTTCCTTTTTACGGGTTCCCAGGCTGAGTACGGGATCCGGGACAGCCTGATGGCGGAAAATGACGTCTGCCAGCCGGTATCGGAATATGGAAAGGCCAAGACGGATTTTTACAGTGAAGCCACAAAGTACGTGGCAGCCCACCCGGAAAGCAGTATGGAATACCTCCACAGCCGTATTTTCAGCGTATACGGGCCGGGAGATCACCCGTGGTCATTGGTAGAGTCCTGCAAAAAGACGTTTCAGGCTGGTGAAAGGCTGGAACTGGGAGACTGTACCCAGATGTGGAATTTTTTGTACCGGGACGACTGCGCCGAGGCGCTTTTCCTGCTGGCTAAGACGCCGGGAACCATTGGCTTTTTAGGGCACAATGGGGAAGACGGGATTTATAACGTAGCTGCTCCGGAGGAGGAAACAAGACCCTTGAGGGAATACGTAGAAACCATGTTCCGTCTGTGCGGAAAAAGAGGAGGATTTACTTACGGGGTAAGGCCGCCTAACGCCGAGGGGCAGATCAATCTGATTCCCTCCACGGAAAAGCTGAGAAAAATAACGGGATTTCGCCCTGGCTTCAGCTTTGAAGAGGGCTTTCAGCGGCTTTTATTGATGCCGTAGTATAAATAATATAGGAGATAGCAATGGCAGAGGAAAGAAGAAAACACTGTCTGGCCTGTTCCGGGAAACTTCCTGAAGAGGCAATGATGGTACTGGAGGGAATGCCGGCTTCAGCCCAGGATATTCCGGACGCAGAGCAGGTGAAAGGGGACAGAGGCATGAAACTGAGCCTGTACCAGTGTCCTCAGTGCGGCCTGGTCCAGTTTGACTGTCCGCCGGTGGCCTATTACCGGGACGTTATCCGGTCAGGGGGATTTACCACCACTATGGTGGAGCTGCGCCGCCGCCAGTACAGCCATTTCATAAAAACCTGCGGCCTGGAAGGAAAGAAAGTCATTGAGGCGGGCTGCGGCAGAGGAGAATTTTTGTCAGTTTTAACGGAGTTTCCTGTTCAGGCTTTCGGCATTGAGCATCGGGCGGATTTGGCTGCCATTGCCGCAGAAGAGGGATTAACGGTCTGGCAGATGTTTACGGAAACGGAGGATACCCTTCTGGCATCTCCCGACGGCAGGGCCGTCCCGCCCTACGACGCTTTTCTGTCTTTTAATTTCTTAGAGCATCAGCCCAATCCGAGCCGGATGCTCCGCTGTATCCATAAAAATTTAGCGGAAGACGGAGTCGGTCTGGTAACGGTTCCCAGTTTGGAATATATTCTTCAATATAACGGATACTATGAACTAATCCGGGATCATCTGGCTTACTATTCCTTTGATACTCTTCGCCGTCTTTTGGAGAACAACGGATTTCAAGTGCTGGAAGAAGAGATGGTAAACCGGGACACCTTGTCGGTTATAGTAAAAAAAGTGCCTCTGAGAAATCCGGAGGGGACTCAGGTAAAAGAGAGGGAAGGGGCGCCAATCCGGAAGACAGACGTTTCCGGCCTGTTATCCAGCCGGAACACCATTGGAAAAGAAATCGAAGGTCTTTTAGAGAATTTGGAAGAAACCGGAAAAACTCTGGCGGTTTGGGGAGCCAGCCATCAGGGGTTTACCCTGGCGGCCACTACGGCTTTAGGCAGCAGGGCCTGTTATATTATGGATTCCGCTCCCTTTAAACAGGGCCGGTTCGCCCCGGCTTCCCATCTCCCCATAGTGGCCCCGGATTTCTTTTGCGAGAAGCCGGTGGATGCTATTTTAATCGTAGCTCCGGGGTATACGGAAGAAATTGCGGCCATTATCCGGAAAAAGTACTCCAGCCCGGAACACCCGGTTGTGATTTGGACGCTGCGCAGCAATCATTTGGAAGAAATTACGGAGGCCTAAAAGAGTGATGGAACGGATTGTGATTACCGGAGCCACGGGATTTATCGGCAGCTATCTGACAAGGCTGTATTTAAAAAGAGGGGCCAGGGTTTTCGCCCTGGTTCGGCCGGAATCAAAAAACCGGAGCGTACTGCCGGAACATGAAAATCTGACCATTGTTTCCTGCAGTTTGGAGCAGGTTTTGGACTGCGTACCGGCCATAAAAAGGGCGGATGCCTTTTTCCATTTTGCCTGGGCCGGGGTCAACCGCCAGGAAATCGACTCCCCTCAGGTACAGGAAAAGAATGTTTCCTGCTCTATTGATTGCATAAAAGCGGCACATCTGCTACAATGTAGCGTGTTCATGGACGCCGGCTCCCGTGTGGAGTACGGAGTTACGGAAGAAATTATGAGGGAAGACCTGGAGTGTCGCCCTATTAACGAATACGGGAAGGCCAAATGGCGGTTTTACCAGATGGCGGATCCTTTGTGCAGAGAATATGGAATGCTGTATTACCATCTGCGGTTTTTCAGCGTATACGGTTATGGGGATCACCCCTGGTCCATTATCTCTACACTGGTAAGGGAATTGCCTCAGGGGAAAACGGTGTCTCTCAGCGCCTGCCGCCATCAATGGAATTTCATGTATATTGAAGACGCGGCGGAGGCGGTGTACCGGCTTCACAAAAGCGGCAGGGAGGGCGGCATTGTAAATATTGCCAGCCGCGATACCAGGGTTCTGCGGGATTTCGTAGAAGAAATCCACAGGATCGCCGGAGGCAGAGGAACCTTGGAATACGGAAGCTTCGTCCAGGCAAAAGAAGGGGCTCTGTCAGTCCGCCCTGATACGGAGAAGCTGAACCGCCTTTTGGGAGGAAACTGGAAAGAGTCCTTCACCTTCCGACAGGGAATTGAGGAAACCATGAGGAAAGAAGAGAAATACAGGTATGAGAAAAATTAGCGTACTGATTCCGTGCTACAATGAAGAAGAAAACGTTGTTCCTATCAGTAAGGCTGTTATTGATGTGCTGGAAAAAGAACTGCCGGAATACGATTATGAGCTGGTTTTTATTGACAATGATTCCAAGGATCGGACACGGTCCCTTATAAGAGGGCTGTGCAGCCAAAATCCCAAAATCAAAGCGATTTTCAACGCCAGAAATTTCGGCCAGTTTAATTCTCCTTATTACGGGATGCTTCAGGTAACGGGGGACTGCGTAATCGAGATGGTGGCGGATTTCCAGGATCCGGTGGAGCTGATTCCCCAATACGTCCGCGCCTGGGAGGAAGGCTATAAAATCGTAATCGGAATCAAGACCAGCAGCAAGGAAAATCCGGTTATGTACTGGCTGAGAAGCTGCTATTATAAGATGATTAAAAAATTCTCCGATGTGGAGCAGATCGAACACTTTACGGGATCCGGCCTCTATGATCGGGATTTTATTGAAGTTCTGAGAAAGCTGGACGATCCGACGCCTTTTTTGCGGGGGATTGTGGCGGAACTGGGCTATAAAAGGAAAGAGATTCCTTATGAGCAGCCTCAGAGAAGAGCCGGACATACGAAAAACAATTTTTTCAGCCTGCTGGACGCCGCTATGTTAAGCATTACTTCCTATACGAAAACAGGCTTGAGAATGGCCACGATTTTTGGAAGCATTTGTTCGGCAACCAGTATTTTGGTAGCATTCGTGTATCTGGTAATGAAGCTGATTTGGTGGGAGCGTTTCCCGGCAGGCATGGCGCCCATGCTGATTGGAATGTGCTTTCTGGGTTCGGTGCAGATCTTTTTTATTGGTCTGGTGGGAGAGTATATTTTAAGCATTAACCAGAGGGTAATGCATCGTCCCCTTGTCATTGAAGAGGAGCGGATCAATTTTGCTCCTGAGGGGAAGAAAGAAACAGAGGATACGGAGAAATAAGGATGAGATATAACGTAGACGTGGTGCGGATTCGGGAAAACACCATAACCTTAAACGGCTGGGCCATAGGAAAGACGCCGGAGGAAACAGCGGAATTTGCCGTGGAGGACGAAAATCGCCGGCCGGTAGCCTTTCAGTATGTGCCTACCAGAAGGGACGACGTAAGCCATATTTATTTTAAGAAAATCTGCAGCAGGGATTTTGGATTTGATATTCAGTTCCCCTATGAACGGGGAAAGAATTACTACCTCATTATCCGGTGCGGCGGACGGCGTGTGCGGATTAAGTACAACGAAGACCTGATTCTGCGTCGGGCCAGTGTGGCTTATAAGCGCCGCCAGAAAATAAAAGACCTGATGAATATGGAAACGGTTCGGGTGGCCTGGGATTTCTGGAAAGAAAACGGCCTGAAAGCCCTGATTTTAAAATCCCAGCACAAACTCCAGGGAATCGATAACGATTACGATTACGGCGAATGGTACGACCTGACGAAGCCTACAGAGGAGGAACTGGAAAAGCAGAGGAAGGAAACCTTCGATTACGCTCCTCGCCTCTCCATTGTCATTCCGGCTTATAAAACGCCGGAACGGTATCTTAAAGAGATGCTGCAGTCCATAGAGGCCCAGACTTATGGAAACTGGGAAGTATGTGTAGCAGACGGAAGCCCCAGAGGGGAAAGCGCCGAGAGAGTGCTCCGCCGTTTCGCAGAAAGGGATCAGCGCTTTAAATATGTAATTTTAGGGGAAAACAAGGGGATTGCAGGAAATACCAACGCCGCTATGGACATGGCTTCCGGCGATTTTATCATTCTGGCGGATCACGACGATACCCTGCCGCCCAATGCTCTGTACGAATGTGTGAAAGCCATTAATCAGGATCCGGAATATGATGTGATCTACTCTGATGAAGATAAGCTGGACATGGACGGCAAAGCCCTTTTTGATCCCCATTTTAAACCGGATTTTAACCCGGATTTGCTTACCAGCGTCAATTACATCTGCCACCTTTTTGTGGTAAACAGGGATCTGGCCCAGGCCGTGGGGGGCTTCCGTCAGGAATTTGACGGCGCCCAGGACTACGATTTTATTTTCCGGTGTACGGAAGCGGCCCGGAAAATTTACCATATTCCCAAGGTTCTGTACCATTGGCGCTGCCACCAGAACTCTACGGCCAGCAACCCGGAAAGCAAGATGTATGCCTTTGAAGCCGGTTCCAGGGCCATTAAAGCTCATTTTGAAAGGGTGGGAATTGCGGTGGAATCCATAGAAAAGGGCGTGGATTTCGGCATTTACCATACAAGGTTTGTAATCCATGGACAGCCATTGATTTCTGTGGTAATTCCCAATAAGGATCACCATCCGGATCTGGACGTTTGTATCCGTTCTTTAATAGAAAAGGGAACCTACCCCAATCTGGAATTTATTATAGTAGAAAATAACAGTACCCAGGAAGCCACCTTTGCTTATTATGAGAAAATTCAGAAAGAGTTCCCCAATGTGCGGGTGGTAACCTGGGAGAAGGAATTTAACTTTTCCGCCATTAACAATTTCGGCGTTCAGTTTGCCAAAGGAGAATACCTGCTCTTTTTAAACAACGATACGGAGATCATTGAACCGGATGTGATTCAGGAGATGCTGGGCTACTGTCAGCGGGAAGACGTAGGCGCTGTGGGAGCCAGACTGCTGTACCAGGACGACACTATCCAGCACGCCGGCGTGGTAGTGGGCTTTGGAGGAATTGCCGGACATACCTTTATCGGCCTTCATAAAGCGGAAAACAGCTACTTCCACAGGGCTATGTGCGCCCAGGATTACAGCGCCGTGACCGCGGCCTGTCTGATGACTAAAAAGAGCCTTTTTGAAAAGGTAGGAGGCTTTACGGAAGAACTGGCCGTGGCCTTTAATGACATTGATTTCTGCATGAAAATCCGCTCTTTGGAAAAATTGGTAGTTTACAATCCCTATGCGTTGCTGTATCATTATGAATCGAAGTCCAGAGGATTGGAAGATACGCCGGAAAAGGTGGCCCGCTTTAACCGGGAAATCGCTACCTTTGCCCGCCGGTGGCCTGATATTTTAAAAAACGGGGATCCCTTTTACAACCCCAACCTGACGCTGCGGAAATCCAATTTCGCCCTCAGGGATTTAAAAAAGGAGAAAATCGGCGAGCCTTACCGGTTGGAAGTAGATTTAGAAAAGTGAGGTTTTCCATTGGAACCGAAAGTTACGATTATTATTCCGAATTATAATGGGCTGTCCTTTATGGAACCGTGTATGGCGGCGCTGAAGCGCCAGAATTTCCGGGACTTTGACCTTCTGGTAGTGGACAACGGTTCTACGGACGGCAGCGTACAGTGGCTGAAAGCCCATGAGATCCCGACTATTTTCTTAAAAGAGAATACGGGATTTTCCGGGGCGGTCAATACAGGAATCAAGGCTGCCTCCACTCCCTACGTGATCTTGCTGAACAATGATACGGAAGCGGAACCGGACTATGTTGGGGAACTGGTTAAGGCCATAGAAGCTTCCCCTGATATTTTTTCCGTCAGCAGCCGAATGATACAGATGCATTCCAGAGAGCTCATGGACGACGGGGGAGATATGTACACCGTATTGGGCTGGGCTTACCAGAGAGGCGTGGGACAGCCAACGACCCTTTACGATAGGCCATTCCGGGTTTTTGCCGCCTGTGCCGGGGCAGCTATCTACCGGCGGGAGGTATTTGAGGAGATCGGTTATTTTGATGAGATGCACTTTGCGTATCTGGAGGACATTGATGTGGGATACCGGGCCAGGATTTACGGCTACCGCAATGTCTACTGCCCGAAAGCCAAAGTGTACCATGTGGGAAGCGGAACCAGCGGTTCCAAATACAATTCCTTTAAAGTAAAGCTGGCGGCCAGAAATAATGTGTATCTCAATTATAAAAATATGCCTTTTTTGCAGCTTCTCATAAACTTGATCCCCATTGGACTGGGGACGTTTTTGAAGTACCAGTTTTTTAAGAAAAGAGGGTTTGGGGACGATTATAAAGAGGGGCTCCGGGAGGGATTCCGGACGGCCCGTGCCTGTAAAAAAGTACCCTTTTCTCTGTCAAGACTGGCAAATTACATTGTAATTGAAGGGGAACTCATTGCTGGGACGTTTCTGTATGTGTATGAATTTTCAAGGCGGAAGCTTAGAACGCGGCGGGGTTCCAAAAGAAATTAAGGTGAAAGCAGTATGATAAAAGACAACCAGAAGGGGTTTAACCGGTTCCATGTGGTTTTGGACGGTCTGGTAACAGCCTTATCCTATTTCCTTGCATGGTATCTGATGCTGGAAGCCAGGATTTTTCCGTTTCCGGGAGAAGTGCTGGCCCCCCAATATTACTTTGCGGCGCTGATTTTTATTGTGCCGGGTTACCTCATCCTGTATGGGGTGTTCCATTTATATACGCCTAAGCGGGTCCAGGGACGGCGGGTAGAGTTTGCCAATATCTGCAAAGCCAATGCCATTGGCCTTTTGCTGTTTACCCTGGTGCTTTTTGCCATTCGTAATCAAAATCCTTTTTTTAATGAATTTGCAACCCGTGTAATTCTGGCGTTTTTTGCTATTAATATTGCCATGATTACGGCGGAGAGAAACGTCATACGAATGTTTCTGCGCTCTCTCCGTTCCAAAGGATATAACCAGAAGCATATTCTGCTCATCGGCTACAGCCGTGCGGCGGAAGGGTTTATTGACAGAGTTCTTTCCAACCCGGAATGGGGTTACCGGATACGCGGAATTTTAGACGACAGCCGCAAAACCGGGGAAGGCTACCGGAACGTTCCGGTAGTGGGAACCATTTCCCAACTGAATCAATTTCTGGAAAGCAATACCTTAGATGAAATCGCTATTACCCTGAGCATTAAGGAATACGGAAATTTGGAGCAAATTGTAGCTGCCTGCGAAAAATCAGGGGTTCACACAAAGTTTATTCCGGATTATAATAACATCATTCCTACCCGCCCTTATACGGAGGATCTTCAGGGGCTTCCGGTGATCCATATCCGGCATGTGCCGCTGACCAATTTGCTGAACGCTACTGTAAAGAGATGCGTGGATATAGTCGGGGCTTTGGCCGGACTGATTATCTTTTCACCGGTCATGCTGCTGACGGCTATTTTGGTAAAAACGACTTCTCCAGGACCGATTATTTACAGTCAGGAGAGGGTGGGGCTTCACAACCGTTCTTTTAAAATGTACAAATTCCGTTCCATGGAGGTTCAAAAGCCCTCGGACGAAAAGTCCAAATGGACGACGCCCCATGATCCGCGGGTAACGCCGGTGGGCCGTTTTATCAGGAAGACCAGCATTGATGAGATGCCTCAGTTTTTTAATATCCTCATAGGGGATATGAGTCTGGTGGGACCCAGGCCGGAGCGGCCGTTTTTTGTAGAGAGATTTAAAGAGGAAATTCCCAGATATATGATCAAGCACCAGGTACGCCCGGGACTGACCGGGTGGGCTCAGGTGAATGGATACCGGGGAGACACTTCTATTACAAAGAGAATCGAACACGACTTGTATTATATCGAAAACTGGAGCCTTGGATTTGACTTTAAGATTATGTTTCTGACAGTTTTTAAAGGCTTTATCAATAAAAACGCGTATTAAAGATACGCAGTGTGAGGTTGAATTGCATGAGTTATGATTATGAAGACGAGTTGGAGGGACGCCGGAGCCGGAGAAACCGGAGCGAAGAACGGCAGCCGGAAAGAAACCGGAATCCAGAAAGAACCAGTGCTCCCAGAAACTCCGGAGAGAATTTCGCTCCCGGACAGAGAAGCGGCGGCAGCCGCCGTCAGACGGGAAGCCAGCCGGCCAGAGAAAAGGGAACAAGCAGTCCGGCAGGGGCAGTGACCGGAGAAAGAAGGGTTTTTAGTCCGGATAATAGGGAAAGAAGGCCGTTGCGGATGGCGGCAGGGGATGGCTCCGGCGGAGCCGGCCGCAGGCCGCCGGAACGTCCGGAGAGAGGGGGAGCGTCTTCCTCCGGAAGCGGCAGGAGAGTTTCATCTTCTCCTGACAGAACGCCCAAAGTGAGCAAGAAGAAGGACGATTTGGATCGTTCCGGCTATGGAGGACGGACTCCTGACGGGGGCCGTGTGACGGCAACCAGTCAGGCGGCTGAGAAGGCTGCACGCACGGCTAAAAACAAAAAGAAGCGCCGCATTATTACCATGGTTGTAGCGGAATGCATTGCGCTGATTTTTATTTTTACATACGCATACTTTGCCAGGGCCTGGAATATGATTGTGCGGCCGTCAGACTGGGACGTGGAGGAAGTAACCAATCCGGAGTTTTCCGTGGAAGTTCCGGAGTACATGAAAGGCCACTGGACCATTGCCGTCTTTGGCGTGGACAGCCGCGATAAAAATGTCCTGAAGGGAACGAACTCCGACGTAATTATGATCTGCGATCTTAACCGGGATACGGGAGAGATCAAGATCGTTTCCGTGTTCCGCGATTCCTATTTGAATATTGACGACAAAGGAAGCTACAATAAGATTAACCAGGCCTACTTTGTAGGCGGTCCTACTCAGGCTGTTAAGGCTTTAAACCGGAACCTGGATCTGAATATTACGGATTACGTAACTTTTAACTGGAATGCCGTAGCGGACGGAATTAACGTGTTGGGCGGCATTGATATGGAATTGAGCAAGGCGGAGTTCTACTACATTAACTCGTTTATTACGGAAACCGTAAAGGGAACGGGTATTGGCTCCCACCAGCTCACCCACGCGGGCATGAACCATCTGGATGGAGTTCAGGCCGTAGCCTATGGCCGCCTCAGGCTTATGGACACGGACTTTGCCAGAACTGAACGCCAGAGAAAGGTAATCGAGGCCGCCTTTGACAAAGCTGTCAAAGCTGACTGGAGCACCCTAAACAGCCTGGTAGGGGCGGTGTTCCCCCAGGTATCTACCTATATTGATATTAACGACATTTTCCCGCTTTTAAGGAATATTACCCAGTACCACATTGGAGAAACGGCGGGATTCCCGTTCTCCAGGGCTGACGCCAATATGGGAAAGAAGGGCGCCTGCGTAATCCCAACTACTCTGGAGAGCAATGTTATTAAACTCCATGAATTTTTGTATGGGGAGGAGGATTACACCCCCAGCCAAACGGTAAAGAATATCAGCGCAAAAATTTCCAGCGATACGGGATTATATAAGGAAGGCGCTACCGTTGGCCACGTATCTACGGATAACGGAGTAATTCCCAGCAGCAAAGCGCCGGCAACAACGAAAGCGGAGACAGAGGAGGAAACAGAAGAAACCTCTGAAACCTATGAGACTGACGAGTATGGCAACCGCTTAGACGAAGACGGCAACATCATTGATGATGACGACCAGCTCTATGACGAGCCTATAGAAACGGATGTATACGGCAATGAAATCATTGACGGCGAGTTTTTCGGAGAAGAGGGCGAGTGGATTGGAGGAAACAGAAGGCCTTCCTCTACGGTTTCCTCCACAGAAGGATCGACTGAAAATATCAGACCTTCCAGTCCCGCAGAATCCTCAAGCGCTTCCAGGCCGTCGCCGGGAAGTCCGGGGGTAATGGAATCCACGGAAGAAATCGGCCCGGGTACCGGCATGGAGCCGGGAGGCAGCCAGGGACCGGGATCCTCTAATGGAATATCGCCGGGAGCAACAGGCGGCTATGTGCCGGAAGGGCCAGGGGCAGCAGATCCTGGAAACGGCGGTCCCGGTGGATCGGTTTATCCGGGAAGCACGACGCCTACAACGCCTTCCATAACGCCGGTACCCACAGAAAATTACGACAATATAGGGCCTGGAATGTAATCAGGCTGCAGAAAGAGGCGCAGAGGAACAAATTCCTTTGGCGCCTCTTTCATAAATTCATTATACTTTCGTCACATTTTTATCACAAATGGCTGTTAAACTGTGAACTATCAAAAGAAGAAAAGCAGAAATGCAGAAAGAGGAAGGAGATTATCATTATGAGTTTTGAAAATGAAAACAACAACATGAGTGGTATGAATCCGGATTCTGATAACATAGAGAAGGCAGAAAACCAGACAGAATCCGTTAATTTCGTGATGAAAGAGAGCAGCGAAGGCGGCGGGGAACAGCGCCGGCAGGACGGCCAGCCCCCTTACGGCCAGCCGGTTTACCGGGGACCTTATCAGTCTCAGGGCAATGCTTACTACAACGGCCAGCCTGACGGATATTACAACGGCGGTTATCAGGGCGGTTACCATGCTCCTCAGGGCGGCGGGCAGCCCAATCCCCAACACCATAAAAACAGAGGAAAAGGAAAATCCATGGCAAAGAAGGCCGGAGTAGTCGCGGCGGCAGCCTTGCTCTTTGGCGTAGTGTCCGGCGGCACCATAGCAGGGATTAACGCTCTTACTGGAAGCCTGACGGCTTCTCAAAGCATAGCCAGTACAGAGGCGGAAACCGTTGCGCCTCAGACCAGCGCTCCCACCGAGGCGGCTGTGCAGGCTCAGACTGCTGAAAACGGAAACCAGGTAATCGCCATGGATGTATCCGGAATCGTGGAAGAGGTAATGCCGTCCATGGTTTCTATCAGCAACACCATGCTTTACAGCACAAATTCCTGGTTTTACGGAACCCAGACTTATGAGGTTCCCAGCAGCGGCAGCGGTATTATTTTAGGAGAAAATGATACAGAGCTTTTAATCGTCACCAACAATCACGTAATTGAAGATTCGGAAGAACTTACGGTGTCCTTTGTAGACGGCACTACGGCGGAGGCGGCCATTAAGGGAACGGATTCCGTAGTGGATTTGGCTGTCATTGCAGTTCCTTTGGACTCTATCTCCGATGATACCAGGAGCAAGATCAAACCGGCGGTACTGGGAGATTCCGGTGAAGTAAAAATGGGCCAGGGAGTTATTGCCATCGGGAATGCCCTGGGTTATGGACAAAGCGTTACAGTAGGCTATGTCAGCGCCGTAGACCGGAAGATTCAGATTGATGAAAGCGGAAATACGAAAAATGTAATTCAGACAGATGCGGCTATTAATCCTGGAAACAGCGGCGGAGCCCTGGTCAATATGCAGGGAGAAGTAATCGGCATCAATGAAGCAAAGACCTCGGCAACTTCCGTAGAGGGCGTGGGATACGCCATTCCTGTCAGCGAAGTGGAAGACATTATCCAGGAGCTGATGAACTCTAAAACCCGGATAACTGTGGAGGAAGGCAAACAGGGTTACTTAGGAATCCAGGGCACGGACATCAGCGAAAGGGATGCCACCTTGTACGGAATGCCTATCGGCGTCTTTGTTTATAAATTGGTGGACGGCGGAGCCGCCAGTCAGTCAGACCTTCAGGAAAAGGATATTATAACAAAAATTGACGGGCAGAGCATTACCACCATGGAAGAATTGAAGAAGATGCTGACCTATTATGAAGAAGGAACCGAGGTGACTCTGACAGTACAGAGACTGGAAAACGGCCAGTATACGGAACGGCAGATCAGTCTTACTTTGGGACAGAAACCGGCGGAGGAAACCACGGATAATCAGACTTCCGGAGCAGGACAAAACAGAATGCCAAGGCTGCAGCAGTAAAATGGGAGAGCCCCAAAGGCCATGAAAATGGCCGGCGGCGGCTCTCTTTCTATGTAGTCTTACTTGTGCAGCAGAAGGAAATGGCGTATAATAGACCAAAAGCAGCAGTCCGGCCAGACAGTTAGCTGAACTGCCGGAACCAAAATACAATTGCGTTAGCCTGCAAGGGTTTCATTGCCTTTTATACACTAACGCCAGATTAAGAGGAGAGAAGCATTGGACGATAAAGAGAAAGAGCTGACCATAAATTCCGGAGAAACTCCAAAGGATGAAGTCATAGAAGGAAAAACAGAAAAGGACGGGGCGAAAGGCCCGGAAGACAAGGAAACGGAAGATCGGTACGAAAAGGTCTGCTATATGTGCCGCCGTCCGGAGAGCAAGGCCGGCCCCATGATCACTATGCCGGGAAATCTCTGCCTGTGCAGCGACTGTATGCAGAAGGCCTTTGATTCCATCAGTACCAGCGGCATGGATTTTTCCAGAATCCAGGGAATGCCGTACATGAACCTGAATCTCAATGATTTGATGCAGAATGTACCGGAAAACATAGAGATCCCCAAGAAACAGAAAATTAAAAAGAAATCTGGCGCGGCTCCGGCCCTGACCATGAAAGACATTCCGGCTCCCCACCTGATAAAAGCAAAACTGGACGAGTATGTCATTGGCCAGGATCAGGCAAAAAAAGTTATGTCGGTAGCGGTTTATAACCATTATAAGAGGGCTTTGGTGGACTGGAAAAAGGATTCCAAAGAGGATGAGGTCATTATTGAAAAATCAAATATACTAATGATTGGCCCTACCGGAAGCGGAAAGACCTACCTGGTAAAGACCCTGGCCAAGCTTTTAGATGTGCCCTTAGCCATTGCGGACGCTACCTCCCTGACGGAAGCAGGTTATATCGGCGACGATATTGAGAGCGTAGTTTCAAAGCTTTTGGCGGCTGCGGACAATGATGTGGAACGGGCTGAGAGAGGTATTATCTTTATTGACGAGATCGACAAAATCGCTAAAAAGAAGGAGACAAATACCAGAGACGTCAGCGGGGAGTCGGTACAGCAGGAGCTTTTAAAGCTTCTGGAGGGAAGCGTGGTGGAAGTGCCGGTGGGTTCCAACCAGAAAAACGCTATGACGCCTACCGCCACAGTCAATACGGACAATATCCTGTTTATCTGCGGCGGAGCATTCCCGGATTTGGAAAATATTATAAAAGAACGGCTGACGAAAAAATCCTCCATGGGCTTTAACAGCTCTCTCAAGGACAGTCTGGATGAAGAGCCGGATTTGTTCCAGTACGTAACTAACGACGATTTGCGGGCCTTCGGCATGATACCGGAATTTTTAGGCCGGCTGCCTGTGACGGTTACCTTAAAGCCTTTAAGTGAGGAAATGCTGGTCCGGATCCTGAAGGAACCCAAAAACGCCATTCTTAAACAGTATGAAAAGCTGCTGGCTATGGATGAGGTGAAGCTGGTATTTGAGGAAGAGGCCCTCTCCTGGATTGCAGAAGAGGCCATTAAGCGCAAAACAGGCGCCAGAGCTTTGCGGGCCATTTTAGAGGAATTTATGCTGGACATTATGTTTGAGATCCCCAAAGACCCCGATATTGGCTCTGTGGTGATCACCCGCCCCTATCTGGAAAAAACCGGCGGACCGCTGGTTCAGATGCGGGGAATGTAGAAGCTATTCCCGCAGCCAGAGAAAGGTATTGTACAGTTCCAGACTGCCGTATCCCCATTCCCGGTTGGGATAGGAAAAGGCGCGGCTTCTGGTTGCGCCGCGAATCAGGTAGGAACGGACAGCGGCTTCGCTCATTCCCGGATCATTGCCCTCTACAATTCCCCAGGACATAAGGTTTGCAATGGCTCCGGCGGCAATGGCTGCAGCCACGGAGGTACCGGTTTTCCGGGTCATGGGAATAGAGGACGGGCTGATGCCGGAACGGTAAGCGGCTTCCGGAATCTTTCCAGGCCCGTAGACATCCACGCCGGGAGCTGCGATGTCCGGCTTGATGCGGTTATCCAAGGTGTAGCCGCGGCCGGAATGGAGGTAAATGTTTCCTCCCAGGTGATTGTATGCGCCGATGGTAATGGGATTGGGCGTATTGCCGGGAGAAGTAATGGTAGTGTTGGGGTTGGGCCGAAGGAACACTGTATCAGGAGAGATAAAGCCCTCTATGGGGAGCCACATATGAAATTCTCCGTTAAAAATCTGGTTGCTGTAAACCCGTACTCTCCAGTCGCCGGGGACGGGATCTGCAAAGCGCATAAAAACAAGCTGCTTTCCGGAAGCGATTTCCTGGGGGCGGTAATTGACCGTGATAATTGTAGGCTCCAGGAGAAAGGAAATAACAGCGCTGCTGGTAAGGGTCAGAGGAATCCGGCTGATTTCCTCACCGCTGGGGGACACGAAGCCTACGGTGAAAATTTCCGGTGTGGATCCCCATAGTTCCAGGGTAAAGCCCTTTTCTCCGGCGCCTACCCGGATTTCCACTTCATCGGGGACGGAATCGTCAGGGGCCATGCCTACATAGTGATGGGACAGCCCTGTTTCATTGCCGGCGGCCACGACGGTGCAGATGCCTACGTACTGGCCAATATACCTGAGGGCATGGCTTAAAGGGGAAGCGCCTTCGTGGCTTCCGGAATTGGTACCCAGTCCCAGACATATGGTGAGGGGCATCTGATAGTATCTGGACAGCATACAGAGGTAGCGGATTCCCATAATAATATCGTTTTCCTGAAAGGCCTGGGCGTCAGAGGGAACGCAGAAAAATTCCCGGAGATAAGTTTTTGCGGGCTTCAGCTTTACGGCGGCGATGTAGGCCTGAGGGGCGGCTCCGGTAAAATCCTGTTCCGGTATGGGACTTCCGGCGGCGATTCCAGCCAGAAAAGAGCCGTGGCCGTCAGTGTCTGTGGTGGGAACGAGAGCCAGAGGATCCGGGGAGGCCAGAGCTTCATTGATCTGCTCCATGGTAAAGGCAGTGCCGTAATGGATGGGTTCGGAAGGATCGAGATAAGAAACTCCCGGAGGAATGGACTGGCCCTGGGGGCCGGCGGGATCCGGCAGAGTCTGATCCCAGATTCCCAGAATCCGCGTAGTCTTATTGGAATTTTGAAAGACAGGGCTGCGGTAGTCAATGCCGGTATCAATAAAACCTAAAATCGTGCCCCGACCCTGAAAACCCAGGGCAGGCTGCCGGAAAACGGAAAAAATACCGGAAGATTCCAGGGCGGAAGTGTCCATAAGGCCGTAAAGCTTGGGAATCGAATAATAAGGATATTTCTCCAGTGAGATGGGAAGAATATTTTCAGCAGGAACGTAAAGAATGGAATAACCGGGGAAAGCATAGTCGGCACAGGCGATGCCCTCCGGTTCGGGGGCAGGAAGGCGGCCCTCGCTTCCATAGCGATAGATAAAGTCAGCGTAATTTTCCGAGGCTGGATTGACAGTGCAGGGAATCATGGCATCTCCGGGTATCAAGGGATTGCTATAGTATATGGCTTTCAAAAGCATAAAATTCGCTGGACGGAGAATGGGAAACATAGTAAAATCAAAAATAAAAGGCTATGAAAAAATGAAGAGGGGTGGAAACGTGATCTGGTTTGGTTTTAGCGCTGCGCTGGCCGCGCTGGATTTAGGACTGAAGGAATTAATTGAGGAGAGAGAGGAAAAGGACTTCCCTGTGGAACTTCCCGGAAGTAAAGGAAAAATTATGCTGCATAAAAGCCACAATGCCGGAATGCCCTTCGGCCTGCTGAAAGGCAAGCCGGAAATGGTCCGCCTGATTCCTGTGGCGGCTGCCTCATCCGTCTTTGGGGTATTGGCTTATTTGACCAATAAAAAGGGCCATTTTGCAGAAAAGACGGCTCTGGCTATGATTTTAGGAGGGGCCGCCAGCAATATCATAGACCGCTTCCGGAAAAATTACGTGGTGGATTACTTTAGTTTCCAGGTAAAAGGGCTGAAAAAGGTCATCTTCAATCTGGGAGATATGTTTATTTTTGCGGGATTCCTCCTTATGGCTGCTTCAGAAGGTGCTTCAGGATTAAAAAGAAGCCTGATGGAAAGAAGAACTCTGGCCAAAAAGGAATAAAAATTCCCCTTAGACGCGTCAGACGGTCGGATATTGACAGAAAGTCGCAACTATTGTACAATCAGTACCAAAAACAAGAAGGAGTGATTTTTTTTGGATCCGTCGTCTGACGTCGCGATACAAAGCGTGATTATACTCATTTTGCTGCTTTTGTCAGGATTTTTCTCATCTACAGAAACAGCGCTGACTACAGTAAACAGGATTCGGATGCGGAATCTTGCGGAGGCAGGTTCAAAGCCGGCCATGTACGTAAACAAGGTGGTGGAGGACCAGGGCAAAATGCTTTCCGCAATCCTCATTGGCAACAATATCGTAAATTTGTACGCATCTTCCATGGTCACCACTTTGGTAACGGGACTGTGGGGCAGTAAGGTGGTAGGCGTTGCCACCGGTGTCTTAACCCTTTTGATTCTTTTGTTTGGAGAGATAACGCCAAAAACCATGGCAACCCTTTCCGCCGATTCCATTGCCTTGAAAAACGGCCGGATTATTTATTATCTGATGATTGTCCTGACTCCGGTGATTTTCATCATTAACCACCTGTCTATGGGCGTACTTCGGCTGATGAAAATAGATCCCAATAAAAAGCAGGAGGCCATTACGGAAGACGAGCTGAGGACCATTGTGGAGGTCAGCCATGAGGAAGGGGTAATCGAAACCGAAGAAAAGAAAATGATTACCAATGTTTTCGACTTCGGGGATTCTCTGGCGAAAGACATTATGGTGCCCCGCATCAATATGGCTTTTATTGACGTAGAGGCGGATTACCAGGAATTAATTGAGAGTTTCCGGGAAAACCGGTTTACCCGTATCCCCGTATACGAAGAGACAACAGACAATGTTATCGGCATCATCAATGTGAAGGATTTGCTGCTGCTGGAGGACTCGGAAAAGGAACATTTTTCTGTCCGTACCTATCTCCGCCAGCCCCTTTATACCTATGAATTTAAAAAGGTGGCGGAGCTGATGGTTGAGATGCGGAAGACCTCCAATAATATCGTTATCGTTTTGGATGAATACGGCGCTACGGCGGGATTAATTACCCTGGAAGATATGCTGGAGGAGATTGTCGGAGAAATCAGAGACGAATACGACGAGGACGAAGAAGAGATCCTTACGGAAATCTCCCCTGACGAGTATGTAGCAGAGGGTTCCATGAAGCTGGACGATTTAAATGAAAGCCTTAATGTGGATTTGCAGTCCGAAGACTACGATTCCATAGGCGGGCTGGTTATTGGCCTTTTGGATCACCTTCCGGAAGAAGGGGAGTCCGTAGAGCATGAAGGCCTCAGGCTTGTAGTAGAAAAGATGGATAAAAACCGTATCGAAAAAATTCATATATACCGGCTGCCTGACAAAGAGTAGCCTGAAAAGAGCCCTTGTTCCCCAAAGACAAAGCGGGGAGCGAGGGCTTTTGTGTCATAAGAAAGCGGCTGCCGGGGCAGCCGCGCTCTAGCTGGCCATGCCTCCGATGGTTCCTCCGGCGGCGCAGATTCCTAAAATCAGCAGGATTTGGCTGGTTTCGGCGGACAGGCCGCGGTTGATCAGGGAGGACATGACAAAAAGGATGATAAAGTAGCACAGCCCCACCAGAAAGCCCCAGAAAAAGCGGCGCTGACCAATGGATTTCCCGGCCAGGAAGCCGCCGAAGAAACAGGAAACAGCATAAATAATGTGGACAGCGGCGCTGACCTGGGAGGAACGGAGGCGGAACTGATACAGGGCAAAAGACAGAATCAGGAGGAGGACTCCGGTAGCGATGTAGGAAAAAAGAAGAGAACGGAGAACAGATGCAACGGGCTTGCGGGCCATAGGGCAGATACCTCTTTTCTATAAACGTTTGTCTGCTCCAGTATATTCCCGGGAAGGCCAGGTTATGACAGGCTGCCGCCCTCCTTTGGGGAAATCCGGCGGCAAAACAAAAGCCTTGCGAACAAAGGCCAGTTGTGTTATAATCGCAGAGACATTATGTACAATTTTTCATGAAAGATAGGAGGGCGTCTACGGATGAAGCATGTAAAGACTTTAAATGCCAATACATTAAAGGAGTCCATGAAGAAGGGCGGATGCGGCGAGTGCCAGACTTCCTGCCAGTCTGCCTGCAAGACATCCTGCACAGTTGGCAATCAGGCCTGCGAGAACAGCAGCCGCTAAGAGGGTAAGGCTGCCTTCCGGCCTAAAAAGACAGAGTGGAAGAAGCAGACGAGAAACCCCTACGGTCTTCCAAGAACGTAGGGGGTATTTGTGTTTCAGCCCCTTTGTCCCAGGATACAGAACTAGATAAGGAGAATATCAGTGATTCATCAATATATAAACAACGGATACTACATTGTCATGGATGTAAACAGCGGTTCCGTGCATTCTGTAGATCCTGTCTTTTACGATACCGTAAAAATTCTGGCGGAGGAGGCCGGGATTCCGGACATGGAAAAACCGGAAAAACTGCCTGAGAAAGCGGTCTGTCTGGTAAAAGAACGGCTGAAGGATTCCTATCCCCAGGAAGAGCTGGAAGAGGTTTTGGAAGACGTTCAGGAGCTTATTGACAGAGAGCAGTTATTTACGGAGGACATTTATAAAGAATACGTAGCGGATTTTAAAAAGCGCAAAACCGTTGTAAAGGCTCTGTGCCTGCACATTGCTCACGATTGTAATCTGGCTTGCCGGTACTGCTTCGCAGAAGAAGGAGAGTACCACGGCCGGAGAGCTATTATGAGCTATGAGGTGGGAAAAAAGGCTCTGGATTTCCTCATTGCCAATTCCGGAAAGCGGCGGCATCTGGAAGTAGACTTTTTCGGCGGCGAGCCCCTTTTAAACTGGGACGTGGTAAAACGCCTGGTGGAGTACGGCCGTTCCCAGGAAGAAAAGCACGATAAAAAATTCCGGTTTACCCTGACGACCAACGGCGTTTTATTAAACGACGAGATCATGGAGTTCTGCAATCGGGAAATGAGCAATGTGGTTTTAAGTCTGGACGGACGCAAAGAAGTCAATGACCGGATGAGGCCCTTCCGAAACGGATCAGGCAGCTATGATCTCATTGTTCCGAAATTTCAGAAATTCGCGGAAAGCCGGGGAGAGAAGGACTACTTTGTCAGAGGAACCTTTACCCATGAAAACCTGGATTTTTCCAAAGACGTTCTTCATTTTGCAGATTTGGGATTTCAAAAAATGTCTGTGGAACCGGTGGTAGCGGAACCTCAGGAACCCTATGCCATTAAAGAAGAGGATCTGCCGCAGATTTTGGAAGAGTACGATAAGCTGGCGGCGGAATACGTAAAGCGGCACAAAGAGGGGAAAGGCTTTACCTTTTTCCACTTTATGATAGATTTAAAACAGGGGCCCTGTGTGGCAAAGCGGCTGTCCGGATGCGGTTCCGGCACAGAATATCTGGCCGTTACGCCCTGGGGAGATCTGTATCCCTGTCACCAATTTGTCGGCAAAGAGGAATTTCTGCTGGGCAATGTAGATACAGGTGTCACCAATACAGCCCTTAGGGACGAGTTTAAGCTCTGCAATGTCTATGCCAAAGAGAAATGCCGGAACTGCTTTGCCCGGTTTTACTGCAGCGGAGGCTGTGCGGCAAATTCTTACAATTTCCATGGCTCTATTACAGATGCCTACGATATTGGCTGCGAGATGCAGAAAAAACGAATCGAATGTGCGGTTATGATTAAAGCCGCCCTGGAGGACTGAGAAGGAAAAAGGAGATAATCAACCATGAAAAACAGCAAAACAAAAGGGCTTTTAAGCCTGGTGCTGGCGATTGCGGCTGTGGTGGTATTCGGAATATTGGGATACTCTACCATGAACGACATTAAGCTGGGTCTGGATTTGGACGGCGGCGTCAGCATTACCTATGAAACCGTAAAGGAAAATCCCACATCAGAAGAACTGTCGGATACCATTTATAAGCTGCAGCAGCGTGTGGAAAATTACAGCACTGAAGCTGAAGTTTATCAGGAAGGCGGAAACCGGATTAATATCGATATTCCCGGAGTATCCGATGCCAATGCGATTCTGGAAGAGTTAGGAAAACCGGGTTCCCTGGTGTTCTGCGATCAGAACGGAAAGACAATTCTTACGGGTGTCGACGTAAGCTCCGCCAAAGCGGGAATGTACCGGGACGATACTACAGGACTTGACGAGTATGTCGTTTCCCTGACCTTCAATCAGGAAGGCAGCACGGCATTTGCCGAGGCTACGAAAGCCAATATCGGCAATCCGATTTATATTATTTACGACAATGAAGTGGTTTCCTCTCCCATTGTTCAGACGGAGATTACTCAGGGTTCCTGCCAGATTACCGGACTGGACTCCTATGAAACAGCGGAAAACCTGGCTTCTACCATCCGCATCGGTTCCCTTTCCCTGGAGCTTAGAGAGCTGCGTTCCAACGTAGTAGGAGCAAAGCTGGGCCAGACGGCCATTACCACCAGCCTTCAGGCTGCTGCCGTAGGCCTTGGAATCGTAATTGTTTTCATGATCGCCGTTTATCTGATCCCCGGCGTTGCCGCATCCATTGCCCTGTGCCTCTATGTAGGACTGATTTTAATCCTGCTTTCAGCATTTGAGATTACCTTAACTTTGCCTGGTGTTGCCGGAATTATTCTGTCCATCGGTATGGCTGTGGACGCAAACGTTATTATCTTTACCAGAATCAAAGAGGAGATTGCCGTAGGAAAGACGGTAAAATCCGCCATTAAGACTGGTTTCCAGAAGGCGCTGTCCGCTATTATCGACGGCAACGTTACGACTCTGATTGCAGCCGTTGTTCTGTTCTGGAGAGGCTCCGGTACGGTTAAGGGCTTTGCCTCTACTCTGGCTTTGGGTATTGTTTTATCCATGTTTACAGCCCTCTTTGTGACGCGGTTCGTTTTAAACGGCCTGTATAACCTGGGCTTTGACAAAGCGAAAATGTACGGCATTAAGAAGGAAAGAACGCCTATTAATTTCCTGGGAAAGAGAAATTTCTGCTTTATTATTTCTCTGGTAGTGATCGCTGCAGGCTTTGTGGGCATGGGTATGAATAAGGCCAATACGGGAGATATGTTTAATTACAGCCTGGATTTCAAGGGCGGTACTTCTACCAACGTTACCTTTAATGAAGATATGTCCCTGGAGCGGATTTCCACAGAAGTGGTTCCGGTAGTAGAGAGCGTTACCAATGACGCTGATACCCAGACCCAGAAGGTAGCGGGAACCAACGAAGTTATCATTAAGACCAGAGCTCTTTCTGTAGACGAAAGAGACGCTTTAAACGAGGCTCTGGCGGAAACCTTCGGCGTTGAAAAAGAAAAGATTACAGCGGAAAGCATTTCCGGAGCTGTCAGCGCGGAGATGAAGAAAGACGCAGTTTTGGCAACAGCCATTGCTACTATCTGTATGCTGATTTATATTTGGTTCCGTTTTAAGGACATCCGTTTCGCTGCCAGTGCGGTTTTGGCTCTGGTACATGACGTCCTGGTAGTAGTTACCTGCTATGCGGTGGCAAAATGGTCCGTAGGTTCCACCTTTATCGCCTGCGCTCTGACCATTGTAGGTTATTCCATTAACGCTACTATCGTTATCTTTGACCGTATCCGTGAAAATTTAAAGACCAAAGGAAATCAGTCTTTGGAGTATGTGGTTAATAACAGTATCACCCAGACCTTTACCAGAAGCATTAACACGTCTCTGACGACCTTTATTATGGTATTTGTTCTTTATATCATGGGCGTTTCCTCTATCCGGGAGTTTGCCCTGCCGCTGATGGTGGGTATCGTATGCGGAGCATATTCCTCCGTGTGCATTACCGGCGCTCTCTGGTATTTGATGACGACCCGTAAGAGCAGCAAGGCGGCTGTTCAGAAGAAAACAGTCAAAAGCGTGAAATAGAAAGAGTTGGAGAATGAAATATCAGATAACAGCAAAAGACGGACGGGCTAAACGGGCCGTTATGGAAACGGTTCATGGCACCATACAGACCCCGGTGTTTATGAATGTTGGAACCGTGGGAGCTATTAAAGGGGCGGTATCTACCAATGATCTGAAAGAGATCGGAACCCAGGTGGAGCTGTCCAACACCTACCATCTCCATGTGAGAACGGGGGATCGGCTCATTAAGGAGTTCGGCGGCCTTCATAAATTTATGAACTGGGATCGGCCTATTCTGACGGATTCCGGCGGCTTTCAGGTATTTTCCCTTACAGGCCTCAGGAAAATAAAGGAAGAGGGGGTATATTTCCAGTCCCACATTGACGGCCACAGGATTTTTATGGGGCCGGAGGAGAGTATGCAGATTCAGTCCAATCTGGCCTCCACTATTGCCATGGCTTTTGACGAGTGCCCGCCCAGCCGCGCGGATCGGAGCTATATTGAAAACAGCGTAGCCCGTACCAGCCGGTGGCTGGAACGCTGCAGGAGGGAAATGGAACGGCTGAACAGCCTGGAAGATACCATTAACCGTCAGCAGCTTCTCTTCGGCATTAACCAGGGCGGCGTTTTAGACGACATCCGTGTGGATCATGCGAAAGAAATCGCAGCTATGGATTTGGACGGTTACGCCATTGGCGGCCTTGCGGTGGGAGAGAGCCACGAAGAGATGTACCGTGTGCTGGACGTAACTGTTCCCCACTTGCCGGAAGAAAAGCCCACATACCTTATGGGAGTGGGAACGCCGGCGAATATTCTGGAAGCCGTAGACCGGGGCGTAGATTTCTTCGATTGTGTCTATCCTTCCAGAAACGGGCGCCACGGCCACGTATACACCAATCATGGGAAACTGAACCTGTTTAATTCCAAATACGAACTGGATCCCCGGCCTATCGAGGAAGGCTGCGGCTGCCCTGCATGTAAGGGCGGCTACAGCAGAGCCTATATCCGCCATCTGCTGAAGGCAAAAGAGATGCTGGGAATGCGGCTCTGTGTCTTGCATAATTTATATTTTTATAATACAATGATGAGTGAGATTCGCGAAGCCATTGAGGAACACCGTTACGCTGAGTATAAAGAGAAGAAGCTGGCCGGTGTGACGGGCAAATAAGAGAATCCAAGGAGGAAACAAAGATGGAAGCGACAAACGCCATGGGAGGAATTGGCTTCTGGGTAGTCTACCTGGTTGCGATTTTTGCGCTGATGTATTTTATTGCCATCAGACCCCAGAAGAAAGAGAAAAAGAAATTGCAGGAATTAATGGCCAGTATAGCGGTTGGAGATACCGTTCTGACCTCCAGCGGATTTTATGGAGTCATTATTGATATGACCGACGATACCGTTATCGTAGAGTTCGGAAGCAATAAAAACTGCAGGATTCCTATGCAGAAACAGGCAATCGTACAGGTAGAAAAACCCGAAACCTAATATGTTTTTGCAAGTAAAAGGCGGAGCCGCCATGCGAATGAGATTCGTGTGGCAGCTCCGCCTTTGTGCTGAGTGGCAGCTAATTATTTCCGCCTATTACCTAAGTAGAATCCCGCTTTCTTTTACGGCCTTAATTGCCTGCTGGATTCCCTCTTCTCCCTGAACCATAGCCAGTCTGACGTAGCCTTCCCCAGAGGGGCCGAAGGCGCTGCCGGGAGTGACGATAACGCCTGTCTTTTCCGCCAGTTCCATGACAAAGGCTTCAGAGGAGGAAAAACCTTCCGGGATTTTAGCCCAGATAAACATGGTGGCAGCCGGTTTTTCCATGGGCCACCCAATGGAGGAGAAGCCATCGCAGATAAGGTTCCTCCGCAGCTCATAGGCCCTCCGCGTTTCTTCTACACAGGACTGATCTCCTGTGACGGCAGCAATGGCGGCCTGCTGAATGGGGAGGAACATACCGTAGTCCATATTGGATTTTAAGGTTTTTAAGCGGCTTACAACCTGGGGATTTCCAAGACAGAATCCGGCTCTGGCTCCCGCAAGGCCATAGGTTTTAGACAGGGAGTTAAATTCCACCCCTACGTCCACAGCGCCGGGGAAGCGGAGAAAACTGCCGCAGGTTTTTCCGTCAAAAACCAGTTCACTGTAAGCGTTGTCGTGTAGGACAATTATATCGTATTTTTTAGCAAAAGCAATCAGCTCCTCATAGAAGGAGTCCGGGGCCATGGCGGTAGTAGGATTATTGGGGTAAGAAACCACCATAAGCTTTGCCTGCCGTGCAACGTCTTCCGGGATTTCATCTAATTGAATAAGATAGCCGTTTTCCTTTTTTTGAGGCATAAAGAAAAGACGGGCGCCTGCCAGCCGGGGGCCGTCGCCGAAAACCGGATAGCAGGGATCCGGAACCAGAACCGTGTCCCCTGGATCAATAATAGTCAGGGCAATGTGGGACAGTCCTTCCTGGGATCCTAACAGAGAGCAGATCTGGGTTTCCGGATCCAGGGAGACGCCATACCGGTTTTTGTACCATTGGGCGATAGCGGACAAAAGGGAAGGCTGATCGCTGATGGCGTAAATATAATTTTTCGGTTGGGCTGCTGCTTCTGTAAGCGCTTTAATAATATGAGGAGCCGGAGGAATGTTGGGCGCTCCGATGCTCAAATCAATAACCGGTTTTCCCTGCTGGACGCGTTCTTTCCGCAACTGCGCCAGCCGGGAAAAGATCCCTTCTCCAAACTGATCCATTCTTTTTGAAAATTTCATAATGTAAAGCCTCCAAAATCAATATCATTCCAATTAGCCCAGAGCGTCCGCTTCTGGGAATATAAAATCCATTATAGGGCAGAAAAGAGGATTCGTCCACAAAAAAGCTGGAAAGAAGGCGGAAAAGAAGCACCGAAAAAGAAGTTTAGCCGGATTTTACAGGGAGAAAGGTAGAAAAATGGCGGGGCTTTGTGGTAAGATACCCTGTAGAACACCGGAAGGGCAAAATCAGGAGGACATAATGATAAAAAATATTGTTTTTGATATGGGAAAAGTTTTAACGGACTATGAGGCCGACGCAGTGGCCTGCCATTTTATAGAGGACGAAACGGAGCGAAAGGAAGTGGTTACCAGCGTGTTTATTTCTCCGGAATGGCTGCTGCTGGACATGGGAGTGATTCCCGAGGAAGATGCTTTAAAGCGAATGCAGGGAAGGCTGACAGGAGAACACGCAAAGGAGATGGCCGCCCTGTGTCTGGCCCATTGGCATGAGTACAATATGCGGCCTAAAAAGGAAATGGAGCCTTTGGTGAGAATGATGAAGCAGAGGGGATTTGGGATTTATTTGTGTTCTAATGCCTCTCTTCGCCTTTTGGAGTGCTATGGTCAGGTAATACCGGCTATCGACTGCTTTGACGGGATCCTCTTTTCTTCCCAGGAAAAGTGCATGAAACCCCAGAAGGAAATCTATGAGAGGCTTTTTGAAAAATTTTCCCTGATTCCCCAGGAATGCCTTTTTATTGACGACATGGAGCTGAATATCCAGGGGGCCAGGGAATGCGGCATGGAAGGCTACTGCTTTGCCGATGGCAATGCAGGGAAACTGGAAGCATATTTAAAGGCCCTGCCTTCTGTTTCATAAAAAGGCAGTTATTGACCCGGTTTGGGCCGTCATTGGCCAAGAACCATTGAAGGGTTCAAAGTCCCTGGGATATAATCCAAGTGTTTCCTAAGATGATTTTGGATTTGGAACTCCAGGGGGATAAAAATATGGAAGTACGGGAGCAGCAGACAAGGAACAGGGGGAGAGCTCAGAGTGCCAGGACGCCGGACGTAGGAAATTCTGCCAGGTTAATGATGATGGAACAGGAAAAGGGACATGGGAAAAGAAACCCCTCTCCTACGATACAAATGGTTCGGTTTGGGGACGACTTTGGCTACCACTATAGAAGTATCAGCCCCGAACAGCATCTTTCAGGCATGCACCCAAATATATGGCGCAATTTATCAAACGCCAATGGCTACCACCTTGGCTGGGGCTCTATTATGAGCTTTACCAGCGGCGGCGGCAATTTTACATTTCAAAACGGCATATCGCCGGCAGGTCCCATTGTCGGCGGTGGAATACAGGGGGATCAGATTGTTACAAGAGGGGTAAGCAGTTGTACGATTATCGCTGTAAGCCTAAATAATCAACATGTCATGGCTCATCTGGACGCCCATGATTTGACGCCGGCAAACTTGGTCTTTATAACGACTCAGGTTCCGCCGGGTCCATTGGCTGCCGGCCAGCCGGAGATTTTTATCAGTCTTCATAATCTGCCAGGTTCCCGGCCGGCTCATTTTGCCAGGGAATTAATTGAGATGTACTATCCGGGAATCCCTCATGCCGCTGGCCCACCGGCAGCAGGGGCCAACTTACAGAATTATCTTACCAACGGAGTTCCGGCTGGCCATCATATTCGGTTTATCGATCGTACTGTAAACGGGAACGATATGTTTACCCACCCGGAAATTGGCATGGCCATTAATGCGGCAGGGCAGACAGAGATTTTCGGCAGGCTGCGCGGGGCTGCTCCTTCTCCTGGAAGAAATCATATTTCCATTTCAGAATCCCGTTTTAGGGAATCGGCGACAGCGCCTCAGGCGCAGTTTGACGATTTAGGAAGAATAGGCCGGCATAGACAGGCTCTGGCCGAGCGCTACAGGCGCATTTATAACTTTTTTCATTGATAAAAAGCGCACATACATAAACATAAGCCCCCTGGCATACAAGGCGGATTGCTTTTACCGTCTTGCTGCCAGGGGGCTTATTATATGGAATACATATTTAAAATCCGTAATAGTTCAGCCATATCGGGCGTCCGCCCTATAGCCGCATAGGTCAAAACTCCGGTTCAATGAGGCCGTAGGTGTTTCCTTTCCTCTTGTAAACCACATTGACTTCGTCGGTCTCGGCATTGAGAAATACGTAGAAATTATGGCCTAACAGTTCCATCTGGAAGCAGGCTTCCTCTGGATCCATGGGTTTCATGCCGAAACGTTTCGTTTTCACGATCCGGATTTCATCTTCAGTCCCGCTGTGCTCTTCTTCCAAAAACTGAGGCGTGAAAGCGGCGGCGGCCTGTTTGCGGTCAATTAATTTATTTTTATATTTTTTAAGCTGGCGTTCAATAACCTCCTCCACCAAATCAATGGATACATACATATCGCTGCTGGATTCCTCCGCCCGAAGGATTGTCCCTTTCACCGGGATGGTGACTTCAATATTCTGGCGTTCCTTTTGGACGCTCATGGTAACCGTAACCTCCGTATCAGGATTAAAGTAGCGATCCAGCTTTCCGATTTTTTCTTCCACCGCACTTCTTAATCCGGGAGTAACCTCAAGATTTCTTCCTGTAATAGTAAAACGCATACTGATCAGCTCCTTTTCTTGGGATAGTTTCAGTATACCATGTTAAGAGGGAAAATTCAATAAAAGAGGCGAAATTGTCGAAACAATTTCTGTGAAAAAATGATAAATTTTCTTTTCAAAAAATGAACAAAACTATTGAAAAACTATTTTGGGGCACTTTGGAAAGTCAAGGGGATTTTACGAAAATAGTGTCATTTTTTGTAAGTTTGTGACAAATCCATAAAAATCCAGGGGATTTTGTTTTTTTACAGGAACAGACAAGAAATGCGGAAAAGATTGTGGATAATGTGGATAACTTGGTGTATAAGTTGGTTTTGCCGGAAAAATGGAGAACGGAATGGTGGATATTTGGGAAAAGGATGTGCACAAAAAAATGTGGACAATGTGGATAAGTAAAAATCCGAACATATATTTTGTGCACTTTGTCTGGTTGACCATAATTTCCCTTTTTTCGACCTCTTGAAAAGACCCGGAAGAAAGGGAATGTTAATTTTTTATGAACCCGTTGAATAAAAGCCGGGTTGGTGATACAATAAATAAGATTGTACCTATATATCTGTAAAGAAAGTATCAGAAGATTTAGGAGATTGGAACATGAATTTATTCGAGAAGATATTCGGAACCCACAGCGAGAGGGAGCTGAAACTGATTTACCCTATTGTGGATAAAATTGAAAAGCTGAAACCAGAGATGGTAAAGCTGTCCGATGAGGAGCTGCGGGACAAGACCCGGATTTTTAAAGAACGCCTTGCTAATGGGGAAACTCTGGACAGCCTTCTTCCGGAGGCCTTTGCCGTTGTAAGGGAGGCCGCAAGAAGAACGCTGAATATGGAACATTTCCCGGTACAGCTAATCGGAGGCATTGTTCTTCACCAGGGCCGAATCGCGGAAATGCGTACCGGCGAAGGTAAGACTCTGGTATCTACCTGTCCGGCTTATTTAAACGCTCTGGCAGGAAAGGGCGTTCAGATCGTTACGGTCAACGACTATCTTGCAAAGCGTGACGCTGAGTGGATGGGACAGGTTCATAGATTTTTGGGCCTGACTGTAGGCGTGGTGTTAAACTCTATGACCACAGAAGAGAGAAAAGAAGCATACGCCTGCGATATTACCTATGTAACCAACAATGAACTGGGCTTTGATTATCTGAGAGATAATATGGCCATTTATAAAGAAAAGATGGTTCTGAGGGATCTGGACTTCTGCATCATCGACGAGGTGGACTCTGTGTTAATCGACGAAGCCAGAACGCCGTTGATTATTTCCGGCCAAAGCGGAAAATCCACAAAGCTATACGAGGTCTGTGACATTTTGGCCCGCCAGTTAGTACGGGGCGAGGCTTCTGGCGAGTTCTCTAAGATGAACGCTTTGATGGGTGAAGAGATTGAGGAAACAGGCGACTTTATTGTCAATGAAAAGGATAAAGTTGTCAACCTGACAGAAGAGGGCGTAAAGAAGGTGGAAAATTTCTTCCACATTGAAAACCTGGCGGATCCGGAGAACCTGGAAATTCAGCACAACATTATCCTGGCTTTGAGGGCCAATAACCTGATGCACAGGGATAAGGATTACGTTGTAAAAGACGACGAGGTTCTTATTGTAGACGAGTTTACGGGACGTATTATGCCGGGACGCCGGTATTCTGACGGTCTTCATCAGGCAATTGAGGCAAAGGAGCACGTAAATGTGCGCCGGGAAAGCCGGACTCTGGCCACCATTACGTTCCAGAACTTCTTTAATAAATATAACAAGAAAGCCGGTATGACCGGTACGGCTCTGACGGAGGAGAAGGAGTTTCGGAATATTTACTCCATGGACGTAATCGCGATCCCCACCAATAAGCCGGTACAGCGTGTGGATAAAGAAGACGCCGTATACAAGACCAAAAAGGAAAAGTTCCACGCCGTAGTAGAGGAGATTGCAAAGGCTCATGAGAAAGGCCAGCCTGTTTTAGTAGGTACTATTACCATTGAAACATCGGAAATGCTTTCCGGTATGTTAAAGAGGCGGGGGATTCCTCACAAAGTCCTCAATGCTAAATTCCATGAGCTGGAAGCAGAAATCGTAGCGGACGCCGGTATTCACGGAGCTGTTACCATTGCCACCAATATGGCCGGCCGTGGTACAGATATTAAGCTGGACGAGGCGGCAAGAGAAGCGGGCGGTCTGAAGGTTATTGGTACGGAGCGCCATGAGTCACGCCGTATTGACAATCAGTTAAGAGGCCGTTCCGGACGTCAGGGAGATCCGGGCGAATCCAGGTTCTACCTGTCTTTGGAAGACGATTTGATGCGCCTTTTCGGCTCCGAGCGTTTAATGAAGATGTTTGAGGCTATCGGTGTTCCGGAAAATGAACAGATTGAACACAAAATGCTTTCCAATGCCATTGAGAAAGCCCAGATGAAGATCGAAACCAATAACTTCGGTATTCGCGAAAACCTGTTAAAATATGATGAAGTAAACAACGAACAGAGAGAGATCATCTATGCAGAACGCCGCAAGGTATTGGACGGCGACAACATGAGAGATGTAATCCTGCGGATGGTAACGGATATTGTAGAAAACGCCGTGGATATGGCTATTTCCGACGAAATGAGTCCTGCCTCCTGGGATCTGGGCGAATTAAACAGCCTTCTTCTGCCAGTGGTTCCCATTGCTCCCATTGCCCTCAGCGATGAAAAGAGAAATGGCATGAAGAAGAATGAGCTGAAGCATATGCTCAAAGAAGCGGCTATTAAGCTGTATGAAGAGAAAGAGGCTCAGTTCCCCCAGGCGGAGCAGATGCGGGAGATTGAAAGAGTCGTTCTCTTAAAAGTAATTGACAACAAGTGGATGGCCCATATCGACGACATGGATCAGTTAAGAGAGGGTATTGGCCTCCAGGCTTACGGTCAGAGAGATCCGGTAGTGGAATATAAGGTAAACGCCTACGAGATGTTTGACGCTATGACCGCCGCTATTCGGGAAGATACCGTAAGGATCTTGATGCACATCAGAGTAGAACAGAAGATCGAGAGAGAGCCGGCGGCTAAAGTGACGGGAACCAACCGGGACGAGACTGTGGCCAACGCTCCCAAACGCAGAGCGGCGCAGAAGATTTATCCTAACGATCCTTGTCCCTGCGGCTCCGGAAAGAAATACAAGCAGTGCTGCGGCAGAAAGCCGGTATAGCGTTCAGCCGGTTGGGAAAGAAGCATTAAAAAAGAAAGAGGGTGAAGCTTGTGGTAGAATTGGATCAGTTTAAGTACACACTGTCCACCTTTAAGAAACCATTAGTGGAAGTGAGGGATTCACTTTAACTTAGATGCTAAGTTAAGGAAAATCGACGAATTAGATAAAAGTATGGAGGAACCCAGCTTCTGGGAAGATGCGGAGCGTTCCACCAAGATTGTAAAGGAAGCCAAAAACTTAAAAGACACCGTGGAAGGCTACAAACATTTGGAAGACCTTTACGAAGAAATTGAATTGATGATTGAAATGGGCTATGAGGAGAACGATCCGGAGGTGATTCCGGAAATCCAGGAGATGATGGACGAGTTCTCCGAAAAGCTGGAAACCATGCGCTTGTCGACGCTCCTGACAGGGGAATACGACAAGTGCAACGCCATTCTCCGCCTGAATGCAGGAGCCGGAGGAACGGAGTCCTGCGACTGGTGCAGTATGCTGTACCGAATGTACTGCCGTTGGGCGGAGGCCAGGGGCTTTGCTCTGGAGGTTTTGGATTATCTGGACGGAGACGAGGCGGGAATTAAGTCCGTAACGGTTCAGATTAATGGTGAGAATGCCTTTGGCTATCTCAAATCCGAGAGAGGGGTCCACCGTCTGGTAAGGATTTCTCCCTTTAACGCTGCCGGCAAACGCCAGACCTCTTTCGTATCCTGCGATGTAATGCCGGATATAGAGGAAGATTTGGACGTGGAAATCAATCAGGACGATCTGCGGATCGACACCTACCGTTCCAGTGGCGCCGGCGGTCAGCACATTAACAAGACGTCATCGGCTATCCGGATTACCCATATTCCAACGGGAATTGTAGTACAGTGCCAGAACGAGCGCTCTCAGTTCCAGAATAAGGATAAGGCCATGCAGATGTTAAAGGCAAAGCTGTATATGCTGAAACAGCAGGAAAATGCAGAAAAGCTTTCGGACATTCGCGGGGAAGTAAAGGAAATCGGCTGGGGCAATCAGATTCGCTCCTACGTCCTTCAGCCCTATACCATGGTGAAGGATCACAGAACCGGAGAAGAGATCGGCAATGCAGACAGCGTTTTAAACGGCAATCTGGATCCCTTTATCAGCGCCTACCTCAAATGGCTGAGTTTGGGGTGCCCCGATAAGCACGCCCAGGGAGCGGATTGAGAAAAATAAGAAGAATATGCAGCAGGCAGAGAAGCGTCCGCCTTTCATGGACGAACCTCTGCCTGTTTTCTTTGCAGCAGTATTTTTGAAAGAGAGACAGCGGCCTTTTCCGCGAAAATTGGTTGCATAGTTAAAACAAATGTGATAATATCTTCTTCATGAGCACAAATGTATTTTTGACACGGACATACGCGAGAGAAAGGGAAGGCCATGGAAGAACAGAATAAATATTTCGTGTTAAAACAGCGGGCAGTTCCGGAGGTACTCCTGAAAGTGGTAGAAGCGAAACGGCTTTTGGACTCAGAACGCTCTATCACTGTTCAGGAAGCGACTGACCGGGTGGGGATCAGCAGAAGCTCTTTTTATAAGTATAAAGACGATATTTTTCCTTTTTATGACAACGCAAAGGGCAAAACCATTACCCTGGTGGTTCAAATGGACGACCGGCAGGGGCTTTTGTCGGACTTGCTCCACACGGTAGCAGTGTATAAAGCCAATATTCTGACCATACACCAGAGTATTCCGGTAAACGGTATTGCGACTTTGACCCTGAGCGTTGAGGTAAAGAGCCATACGGGAAATATTTCCAGCATGATTGAAGAGATGGAAGCCATGGAGGGCATCCGTTACGTAAAAATACTGGCGCGAGAATAGATTCTAGGAGGAGCATAAAATGGATGCAGCACAGAAAAAAACAGAAACTTTAGACACAGCGGTGATGGGGTACGGCACCATCGGATCCGGTGTGGCGGAGATTCTGGAGAGAAACCGGCAGGAGATTATGAAAAAAACCGGGAAAGAGCTTCGGTTAAAATACGTTTTGGATCTGAGAGACTTTCCGGGAAGTCCGGTGGAGAAAAAAGTAGTCCATGATTTGGATATAATCCTTAGGGATGATGATGTAAAGATTGTGGTAGAAACCATGGGCGGCGTCCATCCGGCCTATGAGTTTGTAAAGGCCTGCCTTCTGGCCGGCAAACACGTAGCCACTTCCAATAAAGCTCTGGTGGCGGCCTGCGGTACAGAGCTCCTTGAAATTGCCAGAGAGAAGCAGGTAAACTTTCTGTTTGAAGCCAGTACCGGCGGCGGGATTCCTATTATCCGGACCCTGTACCGCTGCCTGCCGGGAGAGGAGATCCAGGAGATCACCGGTATTTTAAATGGAACCACCAACTATATTCTTACGAAAATGGACCGTTTTGGAGAAACCTTTGAAACGGCTTTAAAAGAGGCCCAGGATCTGGGCTATGCCGAAAGAAACCCGGAGGCGGATGTGGAGGGCCACGATACCTGCCGCAAACTGGCCATTTTAACGGCTATGGCTACAGGGAAAGAGACGGATTACCAGGAAATCCGTACAGAAGGAATTACGGAAATTACGGATATTGACTTTAAATATGCGGAAAAGCTGGGAAAATCCATAAAGCTGCTGGGTTCCGTCCGTATTGAAAAAGAAAAGGTTTCCGCTTTTGTAGCCCCGGTTATGATCGGTCCGGAAAATCCTCTGTTCTCTGTAAATGACGTTTACAATGGAATTATGGTAAAGGGAAATATGCTGGGAGTTTCCATGTTTTTCGGAAGCGGCGCCGGAAAGCTTCCTACGGCCAGCGCCGTAGTGGCGGACATGATTGAAGCCGCCCAATTCTGCAATGAAAATATTCCCCTGGGCTGGACAAAGGAGAAGCAGGACATTGCAGCCTTTGAGGAAACCGTCTTTTCTTATTTTGTACGGATCGCCGGAGAGGATATGCAGACGGCTATAGAGGTAATGGGGGCGGAGGAAACTGTCCGCCTGGACAATCTGTCTGAATTTGCTCTTTTAACAGGCCCCATGACGGAAAGAGAGTTTAACCGGAGAAAAGAGGGGCTTTTAAAGAAGCCTGGAATGGACGGCGCTGTGATTCAGGCAATACGGGCGGAATAAGCCCCGCCGGACAGCAAAAGGCTGGTCCGGGAGGACGAAACACGGGAGGAAACCATGTTAATAGTGAAGAAATTCGGCGGGAGTTCCGTCGCTGACAAAGAGAAGATACTGAATGTAGCGAAACGCTGTGCAGAGGACTATGAGAAAGGCCATGACGTTGTGGTGGTTCTCTCCGCCATGGGAAAGACCACAGACGGGCTTTTAGCCAAGGCCCATGAAATAGATTTTAATCCGCCAAAGCGGGAACTGGATATGCTTTTGGTTACCGGAGAGCAGGTGTCCGTGGCACTTATGGCTATGGCAATGCATTCTCTGGGGATTCCGGCCATTTCCCTTAACGCGGCCCAGGTGGCTATGAGAACCACCAGCGCTTATACCAAAGCGAAACTGAAAAAAATCGAAACGGAACGGATCCGCCATGAGCTGGACGGACGGAAAATCGTAATCGTTACGGGATTTCAGGGAATCAACCGGTATGACGATATGACTACCCTGGGAAGAGGAGGATCCGACACTACGGCAGTGGCAATTGCGGCGGCTCTCCATGCGGATCGGTGTGAGATCTACACTGATGTGGAAGGCGTTTATACGGCGGATCCCAGAATCGTGCCTAACGCCAGAAAGCTTCCTGAGGTTTCCTACGATGAAATGCTGGAATTTGCTTCCTTAGGTGCAAAGGTTCTGCATAATCGTTCTGTGGAAATGGCCAAAAAGTACGGAGTAGAATTGGTGGTGCTTTCCAGCCTGACCAGGGCGGAGGGAACCATTGTAAAGGAGGAAACGAAAGTGGAGAGAATGTTGGTAAGCGGCGTGGCCGTGGATAAAAATACAGCCAGGGTTTCCGTATTGGGAGTGGAGGACAGACCTGGAATCGCTTTCCGGATTTTTAATATGCTGGCGAAAAACCAGATTAACGTAGATATTATTATTCAGTCTGTAGGAAGGGAAGGAACCAAGGATATTTCCTTTACCGTTGCCAGAACGGATTTGGCGGAGACGCTGGATATTCTCAATGAAAATATGGAGATGATGACAGCCAGCCGCATTACCTGCGATGAAACGGTGGCCAAGGTTTCCATTATCGGAGCCGGCATGGTCAGCAATCCCGGCGTAGCCGCGAAAATGTTTGAGGCCCTTTCCAATGGAAACGTAAATATTAAAATGATTGCCACATCAGAGATCCGAATTACTGTTCTCATTGACGAGGCCGACGCCAGCAGGGCCATGCGTCTGGTACACGACGCCTTTGATTTGGCGGAATAACAAAGGGGGAAGAAGGACCTTTGCTGTGGGATAGGATAAAGGAAATGGCAGCGGCTATTTTAAGCCTTCCCTGCCTTTTCCGCCTTTTTACAGGGCTGTACTGTCCGGGCTGCGGAGGAACCCGGGCTGTGCTGGCGCTCCTTTCCGGAAATATCCGGAAAAGCTTTTTCTACCACCCTTTTGTACCGTATATGGCAGCGGCGGCAGCCGTAGAAGGGGTTCTCTGGCTGGCCGGACGTATCTTTGGAAAACCTGTAAAGGGATTTGAAAAGAGGTACCGGCTGTGGACGGTGGGAGCCCTTTTGGTGGTTCTGGCCAACTGGATTTTTAAAAACTATATGTTAATAGTAAAGGGGACGGCGCTGATGTAAAACGCTGTCCCCTTTTGTGATGGTGTTGATTTTATGATTTTAATTCAAGGCCTCATACTGTTCCAGCACAGCATTAAAAATAGAGGCGTACTCCGGATCTCTCATTAAGGAAAGTACCAGAATATAGTAGGCAAAAAGCAAAAGGCTTAAAACGATGCCGACTCCTGAAAGGACAAGGCCTGCGATGGCAAAGCCGGAAAATGGCTGGCCCTTTTTAGACAGAATGGCCAGAACAATCCCCAGGATTCCCAGAACGATTCCCAGGGGGGAAGCGCAGCAGGTGACAATGGAAAAAATACCTACCACCATGGAAGTGACGGCCAGAGGGTTGGATTCCCTTCTGGGCGGCTGGCTGCCCGGGCCAGGATACCCCTGCTGGTAGCCGTATCCCTGATAGGAACGGTTGTAATCCGGCATATTATAGTAGGAATTGGAGTTAGGGCTCTGCTGCCATTGATTCTGATCTCCGCCTCCCTGTCCCTGATGCTCCGGATTCCCTCCCTCCGTATTGGGGGTGGGATCCGTATAAGAATTGTCTTGATTATAATCTGACATATAAATCCTCCCTTCAATCAAGTGAATTACAAGGTATTGTAACACGAAAAACCCGCCGTGTCTATAATGGGCCGAGGGACTTATGGCTTGCATAAGCCGCGGGGATGAATTATAATAAGCTAGTGTCAGACAGAAAACTAGAAAAAGGAACAAAATATGGATATTATTAAAGCATTGCAGGACGAACTGAAAATCGGCCGCCATCAGGTTGAGGCGGCGGTGAAGCTGATTGATGAGGGAAATACGATCCCTTTTATTGCCCGGTACCGGAAAGAGGCCACGGGCTCCTTAAATGATGAAGTGCTGCGGACTCTGGATGAGCGGCTGCGGTACCTGCGGGGATTGGAAGAGAAAAAGGAACAGGTTCTTTCTTCCATCCGGGAGCAGGAAAAGCTGACGCCGGAACTGGAAAAGCAGATTTTGGAAGCGGCTACTTTAGTGGCGGTGGAAGATCTGTACCGTCCTTACCGGCCGAAACGTCGTACCAGGGCTACTGTTGCCAAAGAAAAGGGGCTGGAGCCTCTGGCAAATACCATTGCCCTTCAGATGGCAAAGGAGCCTTTGGAAAATTTGGCCCAGCCTTATATTTCAGAAGAAAAAGGCGTAAAAACGGCGGCGGAAGCCATTGAGGGGGCCAAGGATATTCTGGCGGAAGGGATTTCTGACAATGCCGAATACCGCACATATATCCGGAAAATCACCGCAGAACAGGGAAGCATTGTTTCCGCTGCTAAGGACGAAACGGCCCAGTCGGTTTATGAAATGTATTATAACCATGAGGAGCCTGTAAAAAAGGCGGCGGGCCACAGGATACTGGCTTTAAACCGGGGGGAGAAGGAAAAATTCCTGACAGTAAAGATTATAGCTCCCAAAGAGCAGATTATCCGGTATCTGGAAAAGAAAGTGATTATCCGGGACAATCCCTATACCACCCAGGCTTTAAAAGAAACTGTAGAGGACAGTTACGACCGCCTTATTGCCCCGGCTATTGAGCGGGAAATCCGGGGAAGCCTTACGGAAAAGGCGGAAGATGGGGCTATTAAGGTGTTTGGAAAGAACCTGGAACAGCTTTTGATGCAGCCTCCCATTGAGGGAAGAGTGGTTTTGGGCTGGGATCCGGCTTTCCGTACAGGCTGTAAGCTGGCGGTAGTAGACGGAACCGGGAAGGTTCTGGACACCGTTGTGATTTATCCTACTGCCCCCCAGAATAAGGTGGAGGAATCTAAGAAGGTTTTAAAGAACCTCATTAAGAAATACCATATTTCCCTGATTTCTTTAGGAAACGGAACGGCTTCCAGGGAATCGGAGCAGATTATTGTGGATCTTTTAAAAGAAATTCCGGAACGGGTTCAGTACGTTATCGTCAGCGAAGCCGGAGCTTCCGTTTATTCCGCCAGCAAGCTGGCCACAGAGGAGTTCCCAAAATTTGACGTGGGACAGAGAAGCGCCGTATCCATTGCCCGCCGCCTGCAGGATCCGCTGGCGGAACTGGTAAAAATCGATCCCAAATCCATTGGAGTAGGCCAGTACCAGCACGATATGAACCAGAAGCATCTGGGCGAAACCCTTCAGGGCGTAGTGGAAGACTGCGTTAATAAAGTAGGCGTGGATCTCAATACCGCCAGCGCTTCCCTGCTGGAATACATATCCGGCATCAGCAAGGGTCTGGCAAAAAGCATTGTGGCTTACCGGGAAGAAAACGGAGCATTTACCAACCGCCGCCAGCTTTTAAAGGTTCCCAAGCTGGGACCCAAGGCCTTTGAACAGTGCGCCGGTTTTATGCGGATTAAAGGCGGGGAAAATCCTCTGGACGGAACCTCTGTCCATCCCGAGAGCTATGAGGCGGCGGGAAAGCTTCTGGCCTGCCTTGGATACGATCTTGCAGGAATTTCCTCCGGAGGTTTACAGGGAATCCGGAAAAAAATAACCAATGCCAAAAAACTTTCCCAGGAGCTGGGAGTAGGGGAGATCACCCTGATGGACATTGCAGGCGAGCTGGAAAAGCCGGCCCGGGATCCCAGAGAAGAGATGCCAAGGCCCATTTTGCGCACAGACGTCCTGGATATGAAAGACTTGACGCCGGGAATGATTTTAAAGGGAACGGTCCGCAATGTAATCGATTTCGGCGCTTTTGTAGATATTGGGGTTCACCAGGACGGCCTGGTGCATATTTCCCAGATGACGGATCGCTATATCAAGCATCCCCTGGAGGTAGTCAGCGTGGGAGATGTAGTGGAGGTAAAAGTCCTCTCAGTGGATTTAGGGAAAAAGAGAATCGCTTTGACCATGAAGCTGTGAAAACAGAAGGGAGAAATTAAGTGGAAGAAGAAATGAAAGTCCGGACGGCGCCGGAAGAGGAAACAGGCGAAAAGACCCAGGAGGAGATCCCGTTGTTTTCCTTTTCTGTCCGCCTTGACGCCAAGGAACTGTGGAAATTTTCTATGTACCATTCCAACAGAGGCTTTTTGGGGATCTTTAACCTTTTATTTACCGTGGCTGCCATTTATCTGCTGATTACCCAATGGGCTTCCGTATCGGCAGCTTACCGCCTCCTGCTGGTAGTGTGCGCTCTGATGTTTACGGTCTGGCAGCCGGCCTCTCTCTATTTAAAGGCTATGCGGCAGGCCAAGTCGCCTATGGTGAAGGATCCTATGATCCTTTCCTTTGGGGAATCCGGCCTGACCATTGAGCAGAGGGGCGAAAAGGCGCAAGTTCCCTGGGAGGGGCTGTCTCTGGTGGCGGAGAGTAAAAGTCAGTTTATTATTTACCGGGATCGGATCCACGCCTTCCTTCTTCCCAAATCCGTTGTAGGAGGAAAGAAACAGGAGGAAAAGTTAAAAGAACTGGTACGGGAAAAAATGCCCCTGGGTTCAGGAAGAGGGAGAAAATGATGATAAAAGAAACCTTTCAGCCGGAAGAAACCTACCGTTTGGGAGAAGAATTGGGACAAAAGGCCCAGGCAGGCCAGGTCTATTGCCTGAACGGGGATTTGGGAGTGGGAAAAACCGTCTTTACCCAGGGCTTTGCCGCCGGATTGGGAATAAAGGAGCCGGTCAACAGCCCTACCTTTACGATTGTCCAGGAGTACGACGGAGGGCGGCTGCCTTTTTACCATTTTGACGTTTACCGGATTGGAGACGTAAGCGAAATGGACGAAATCGGCTATGAAGACTGCTTTTACGGAAACGGAGTCAGTTTAATCGAGTGGCCCGGACTGATTCAGGAGATCCTTCCGGAACATACTGTTTGGATTACTATAGAAAAGAATCTGGAAAAGGGCTTTGACTACCGGAAAATTACGCTGGAAAACCGGTGAGTCCGGCGCTTTGGAGGCAAAAATGAAAATATTAGGAATTGAAAGTTCTTCCCTGGTGGCCAGTGTCGCTATCGTAACAGACGGCACTCTCACAGGGGAATATACCATGAATAATAAAAAGACCCATTCCCAGACGCTGCTTCCGATGCTGGACGAGCTGGCAAGCCTTCTGGAGATGGATTTGTCGGAACTGGACGCCATTGCGGTATCTGCAGGCCCTGGTTCTTTTACGGGCCTGAGAATCGGATCCGCCACAGCCAAGGGGCTGGGGCTGGCGCTGAAAAAGCCGCTGATCCACATTCCCACTGTGGACGCCATGGCATACGGCCTGTGGGGAGCCAAAGCTCTGGTCTGCCCCATTATGGACGCCAGAAGAAACCAGGTTTATACCGGCATTTACCGGACAGAAAAGAAGTTAGAAGCAGTAAAAACCCAATGTGCCGCAGACCTGGGAGATTTAATAGAAGAACTGAACCAATTGGGAGAAGACGTGATCTTTCTGGGAGACGGAGTGCCGGTATATCGGGAAAGGATATGCCGGGACATGAAGACGCCGTTTGCCTTTGCCCCTGCTCATTTAAACCGGCAGCGGGCTGCCAGCGTGGCGGCCCTGGGGGCCTTGTATTTTGAAGAAGGGAAAATAGAGGACGCCGCCAGCCATGAGCCGGATTATCTGCGGAAGTCCCAGGCGGAGAGAGAACGGGAAGGAAAAGAGCTTTTGAAAGGGGATCATGCCCTATGATACGCCGCATGGATGAAGAGGATCTTCTGGCTGCCGTAGCCATTGAAAACGCCTGTTTTCCCGACCCCTGGTCCGGCAGCGTTTTAGAGGAAGGCATAAAAAATCCCTGGAATTTCTTTTGGATTGCCATCGAAGGAGATGAGGCTGTAGGGTACGCCGCTCTCTGTATTGTGGCGGGAGAAGGGGAAATCCAGAGGATCTGCGTGACGCCCCAGGCCAGAAGAAGAGGAATCGGCGGGGAATTGATGGCTGCCATGGAAGAATTTGCCAGACAGCAAGGGGTTACGGCCCTGACATTAGAAGTGCGGGAAGGGAATGCTGCAGCCCGAAACCTTTATAAAACCTGGGGATTTGCCGACGAAGCCATTCGCCGCGATTACTACCGGAATCCAAAGGAAAATGCCGTGATTATGTGGAACCGGAGGATATGAAACATTTTCCACTCAAAATCGACAAAAAAGCGTATATAATGGAGAAGAATCAGGCAGTGCCGATTTTGGAGGAAAGGTGATTATGTTATGAGAAAGTACACAAGGAACGGGCAGTTGGAGGCAGTAGTCTGCAACTGCTGCGGAAAGAAACTGGTAGTAGAAAGCGGTATCGTAAGAGAAGGAGTTATTATGATAGACCACACATGGGACTTCTTTTCGGAAAAGGACGGAGAGATTCACCATTTCGATCTCTGCGAAGCCTGCTACGACGACTGGATTAACCAATTCCGCATTGAAGCTGACGTAGAAGAGCAGACAGAGCTGCTCTCCTAAAAAGAAACAAATAACAGCAATACGAAAACAGCGGTTGCCTGAGGGGTTCCCGGGAGGGAAACAAAGGGCTGCCGCTGTTTTGTGTAGAGAAAAATCACTGCCGGCGCAGCCGCACCCCGGCGTACACTTTTTTTATTGTCAACTTTTTGAGCCTGTGCTATAGTAGTAGGCATAACCGAAAAAATAGAAAAGGTGGTATACCATGCTCTTTAGCTCCCAAGTGTTTTTATGGTTTTTTCTGCCGTTGGTACTTTTGCTGTATTTTGTTCTGCCAGGGCTGAAGGTAAAAAATACGATTCTGCTGATATTCAGCTTATTTTTTTACGCATGGGGAGAGCCGCGCTATATCGTGCTGATGCTCTGCTCCATCTGCATGAACTACGTGTTTGGACTGGCTATTGAAAAAGCAGGGGAAAATAAAAAACTGCGGATATTTCTGCTGGTTCTGTGCTCTGCGGCCAATCTGTGTCTCCTGGGATATTTTAAATACTTTAATTTCTTCCTCCAGATTGCTAACCGGCTTTTGGGAGGAGAGGTGCTGGCATATAAAAATATTGCCCTTCCTATCGGGATTTCTTTCTATACCTTCCAGGCTATGTCCTATGTGGTAGATGTATGGAGAGGGGAAAATAAGGCTCAAAAAAGTCTGTGGAATCTGGCCCTTTACATTTCCTTTTTCCCTCAGCTCATAGCCGGCCCCATTGTAAAATATCACGATATTGAAGAGCAGCTCACCAGCCGTAAAACAGATCTTACGGGATTCTGTTTTGGAATCAAGCGTTTTTGTTATGGGCTTGGAAAAAAAGTAATCCTTTCTAATTCCATGGCTTTGGCTGTAGATCAGATCTACGGACTACCTCTTCAGCATGTGGGAACGGCTCTGGCGTGGTCCGGAGTAGGGCTGTACGCTTTGCAGATTTATTTTGATTTTTCCGGATACTCGGACATGGCCATTGGTCTGGGGCGTATGTTCGGTTTTCGTTTTATGGAAAACTTTAATTACCCCTACCTGTCCAAATCGGTATCGGAATTTTGGCGGCGCTGGCATATCTCCCTTTCTACCTGGTTTCGGGAATATGTGTATATCCCATTAGGCGGAAACCGGAAGGGAATGGCCAGAACCTGCGTAAATTTATTTATTGTATTCTGTCTTACGGGCCTGTGGCACGGCGCTTCCCTGAATTTTGTTTTATGGGGAATGTATTACGGTGTTTTAATTGTGCTGGAACGCATTACGGGAAAAAAACCGGGGTGGCTGGGGACCATGTTTCTCGTCCTCATTGGCTGGCTCCTGTTCCGGGTGACCAGTTGCCGGGGGATTCTGATTCTGCTGAAAAATATGTTTCTTCCCTGTGCCGGCCTGTATCCGGTTCAGCAGTTTATTACCAGGAAAACCGTAGCTTTGGCCGCTGCCGGCATATTGCTGTGCGGACCGCTCCAGAGCTGGTTCCCGAAGCTGAAAACGTGGCTGTACGACGAAGAGCGCATCGGAATCCTGGACGTAGGGATTATGGCGGTTATTTTCCTGTATTCCATGATGCAGCTTGTCAGCAGTACCTATAATCCCTTTATTTATTTCCGGTTCTGATAAGGAGGAACTTCATGAAAAAATGTATGCTTGTTCTGTTCATACTTTTTTTAGCTGTGCCAGGTGTCTGGATTACGGCAGAGGGGGTTACGGGAAGGGCTGAGACTTACAGCGATGCGGAGCAGAGAATGTTGGAAACGTTCCCGGAAATCTCTATGGCAAACCTGGACGAATGCGGGGAACAGATTGAAAGCTATATTAACGATCATTCTCCTATGAGAGATAATCTGGTGGCTCTTAACGCCGGCATTGACTACCATCTGTTTCAGGCTACGGATACCCCTACCATTACTTTGGGAAAAGACGGCTGGCTGTTTTACGCAGGCCAGAACAGCACGGAGGATTACCGGGGGCTGGGCGGCCGAAGCGAAGAGTGGCATCAGCAGGTGGCGGAACTGATGAATACTGTGGATGCCAGACTCAGTGCCAGAGGGATTGAGTTTGTTGTCCTTTTGGCCCCCAATAAAGAGCGGATTTATGGGGAGTATATGCCCGACTATCTGACAGTAGTAAATGAAAAGAACCGTTTGGATATTCTTGCGGAGTACCTGGAAAACTCTACGGACATTACTATTGTATACCCTAAAGAATGCTTTTCGGACAAGACTTACCAATGGTATTATAAGACCGACACCCATTGGAACAATGCGGGAGGCTTCCTGGCGGGACAGGAGTTAATTGAAGCTTTGGGAGGAACGCCTGCAGATGTCAGCCAGGTGACCTTAAAATACAGCCCCAGAGGAACCGGGGATTTGGTAAGACTGGCCCACCTGCCTTCTGAGGAATTTGACGAAACGGAAGTAATCGTGGAGGACTACCTTCCGGAAACTGTGCTGCGAATGAAGGAAGATACCAGTTATTATCCTTCTTTAAAATTTTACACCAGCGAGAACGCTCCGGATCCCCGGCATATCCTGATTTACCGGGATTCTTTTGCGGATGCTGTGGCTGCGACTATGAGCCGCTACTTTGCCCGGGTGGATACGTACTGGTGGAACTCCGGTGCAGAGGCCAAAATGGCGGAAGAAAATCCGGACGTAGTAGTTTACGAGATCCTGGAACGCTATATTGATGAACGGATTATAGATGATTTGACGAAACTGGCGGCGGTGTGGGAGTAAATCAAGGCTCCGCCGGCCAAGCGGTTGCAATATGAAAGGAAGAATAGAAAAATATGTTGGATATTTGTTTGCTGGGAACCGGGGGAATGATGCCCCTTCCTTATAGATGGCTTACAGCTATGATGGCCCGGTGCGACGGCAGCAGCCTGCTGATTGACTGCGGAGAAGGAACTCAGGTGGCTTTAAAAGAAAAAGGATGGAGCCCAAAGCCCATAGACATTCTGTGCTTTACTCACTACCATGCGGATCATATCAGCGGACTTCCGGGCCTTCTGCTTACCATGGGAAATGCGGAGAGAACGGAACCCCTGACCCTCATAGGCCCCAGAGGGCTAGAGCGGGTAGTGGGGGCTCTGCGGGTCATTGCGCCGGAGCTTCCCTTTGAACTGCGATTTATCGAACTGACAGAAAACCGCCAGGAATTAAAACTGGGTCCTTATATCATAGACGCTTACCGTGTAAACCATAATGTGGTTTGCTACGGCTACCGTATTTCCATTCCGAGAAAAGGAAAGTTTGATGTGGAACGGGCAAAAGCCCAGGAGATCCCCCAGAAGTATTGGAAAAGACTGCAGATGGGAGAAACCATTGACGCCGAAGATCGGATCCTGACGCCGGATATGGTTTTGGGCGAGGCCCGGAGAGGACTGAAGGTGGCATACTGTACGGACACCCGGCCAGTTCCCGTTATTGCGGAATACGCAAAGGATGCAGATCTTTTCATTTGCGAAGGAATGTACGGAGAGCGGGACAAAGCAGCAAAGGCCAGAGAGAACAAGCATATGACCTTTTATGAAGCCGCGTCCCTGGCCCGGGAGGCTCTTCCCCGGCGGATGTGGCTGACTCACTACAGCCCCTCCCTCACCAGGCCGGAAGAATATATGGAAGATGTGAGAAAAATCTTCCCCAATGCCAGGGCCGCCAAGGACGGCTACACCATCTCCCTGGATTTTGATGGCGAAGAAATGTTGTAGAAAAGTGTGCGCTTCTGTCAGAGACAGGCAGAGTGTATTCAGAGGAATGTGAATGCAGGATAAAGAGAGGACGAGAAAACATGGTTAAGGAAAAACCGGAAGACGTACTGATACTGGCAATAGAGAGCTCTTGTGATGAGACTGCGGCAGCAGTAGTAAAAAACGGGAGACAGGTGCTGTCCAATGTGATTTCATCTCAGATTGCCCTTCACACTCTGTACGGCGGAGTAGTACCGGAATTGGCCTCCAGGAAGCATATACAGAAAATCAATCAGGTCATAGAAGCGGCGCTGGAAGAGGCCGGAGTAACCTTAGAAGAAATTGACGCCATTGGCGTTACCTACGGACCAGGGCTGGTAGGGGCTCTTTTAGTGGGCGTTGCAGAGGCAAAGGCCATTGCTTATGCGGCAAAGAAGCCTCTTATTGGCGTTCACCATATTGAAGGCCACGTTTCGGCAAATTTTATTGAGCATCCGGATTTGGAACCGCCATTTGTATGCCTCATTGTATCCGGAGGACACACCCACCTGGTAATTGTAAAAAATTACGGGGAGTTTGAAATTCTTGGAAGGACCAGGGACGACGCCGCCGGAGAGGCATTTGATAAGGTGGCCCGCGCTGTGGGCTTAGGGTATCCCGGAGGCCCGAAAGTAGATAAGGCGGCCAAAGAGGGCAATCCCCATGCGATAGAGTTCCCCAGAGCGAAAATAGAGGGCTGTCCCTACGATTTTAGCTTCAGCGGTTTAAAATCAGCGGTTTTGAACCACATTAATCATGCAAAAATGATGGGAGAAGAAATTAACGTACCGGATTTGGCGGCATCTTTCCAGAATGCCGTTGTAGAATCCCTTGTTTCCAGGGCCATTATGGCGGCAAAGGAATACGGGTACCCGAAGCTGGCCATTGCAGGAGGCGTAGCGTCTAATTCCGCCTTGCGGGCTGCAATGCAGGAAGCTTGCCAGAGAGAGGGGCTTGCTTTTTATTATCCGTCTCCTGTGTTCTGCACAGATAATGCGGCTATGATAGGAGCAGCGGCATACTATGAATATAAGAAAGGAACCAGACACGGCTGGGATCTAAACGCGGTCCCCAACTTGAAACTGGGAGAAAGATAACAAATGCGCCCGATAGATTGTAATGTATGGGAGATACGAATGTTTGCAGGGCACATGAAGACTTACAATAGCCGGCCGCCGCTGGCAAGCGGCATGGATTCAGGGATGTCAAATGCGCCCGATAGATTGTAATGTATGGGAGATACAGATATTTGCAGGGCGCATGAAGACTTGGAAAGGGAATGAGGAGCAAAGAGTATGGTTACAGCTATTGTCTTGGCCGCCGGACAGGGCCGCCGGATGCAGAGCACGGTTCAGAAGCAGTTTTTACTATTAAAAGGAAGGCCTCTCATTGCCCATACCCTGGAAGCCTTTCAGAAAAGTGCTGTGGATGAGGTGATCCTGGTAACGGGGGAAGAGGAAATCCCATATTGTCGGAATGAGATTGTAGAGGAATATGGCTTTTCTAAAGTAAAAGCCGTAATTGCCGGAGGCAGAGAACGGTACCATTCCGTCTATGAAGGACTGAAAGCAGCGGAGGGCTGCAGTGAGGTCCTAATTCATGACGGTGCCAGACCCCTGGTGACTCCCCAAATAATTGACGACGCAGCGGCGGGGGCCCGACTATACGGTGCCTGCGTCATAGGGATGCCTGTAAAAGACACGATTAAACTTTCCGATGCCGATGGCTTTGTGGCGGATACTCCCAAACGCCATCTAGTGTGGCAGATACAGACTCCTCAGGCTTTTTGCTATGCCTGGATTCGTCAGGCATATGACAAGCTGTTTTCAAAAGAGGAGTACCAGAAAAACATCACTGATGACGCTATGGTGCTGGAAACTATGACTAACCGCAGAATCCGGCTGATAGAGGGAAGCTATTCCAATATAAAAGTAACGACCCCGGAAGATATGATTATTGCAGAAGCGCTTTTGGCGCTAGGGACGATGCACTGAAATGCGGGAAAGTTCAGCCATATCATTCATCATTTGACGGATTTCCTATATTGATTAATGAGAAGGGGGAAAGCCGTCAAATGATTCATGAAGGGCGTCCGCCCTATAGCCTTATACGAAAAAACACTGCATTGTGAGCAAGCTCCCATGGAGTACTTTGGTAACAGTTCAGCCATATCATTCATCATTTGACGGGTTCTACCATATTGATTAATGAGAAAGTGGGAAGGCCGTCAAATGATTCATGAAGGGCGTCCGCCGTATAGGGCTGCATGGCTGAACTGATTAACAAAAAATTGAAAAAAACTGTTGACAAATAGAGACAAGAATGGTAATATATCCAAGTCGCTTGTCGAGAGGCCTACAAAATAAGAGCCACTCAAAAAACTTCGAAAGAAAAAGAAAAAAGTACTTGACAAACGCGAAACGGTCTGATAAAATAGACGAGCACGTTTGGAGAGATATCGAAGTGGTCATAACGAGGCGGTCTTGAAAACCGTTTGTCCG
>CAMMNN010000012.1 GCA_946498245.1 uncultured Clostridium sp.
AACCATAAATTCGACAGCAAAATCTTACATATCTATTTTCTTATCAGAAAGATTTGCTTTCAAAGACACAAAAATTTTTACAGCCTCGCGGACTTTCCGGCTTTTGATGTGAGGTATGATACCTTTTTGATACTTAAAATTTTAAAATTCCATGACATAGCTCTTTAAAGCCTTGATCTTTATAAACATTATTTAATATTTTGCGTTGATTAAAGTTAAGCATGTAATCTATTATTTCATTTAAACGGTCACCTAACAATGGAGATTTTATAATTTGTAAAATCTGTGCAGCATTCTGGATTCTAACGCTCGTTCCACTATAAATTGAAACAAAATGTGCTTTTAGTAGTATAAGCAATATTTGCACTTGTTCTTTAGAGAGCAACTTAAAAAATGAATAAAGTGTTATTTTTAGGAACACGATAGCCGGATTCATATTGTGCTACACGAACATCAGCGTTGCGCTCCTCATATCCTAGCTTCAAGGCTAGTTCCCGTTGCGTTAATCCGATTCTCTTAATTCGTTCTCCCAGTATCATAATCCTGCGCCTTTTCTGAAAATTATATAGATAGCAATAAACATACAGCGTGGCAGACTGCCATAATAAACGGTCCAACTATACGCATTTTACTTTTTATAACGATACCGATAATACAGTCAACTATCTGTACTATCAGCATTGCCATTGTAGCAACGAATAAAATAGTAGGTGCATTTCTGCATATAGGAATGACTGCGGCACACGTTAAAGCAAGGCTTCTGGCGAACATATACAGGGCATTTGTCCTACTGGTTTCTGTTTCTGCTATGACTGCTCCTATTGAGAAACAAACGCCCAGAACGGCACTGATTAGTGTTGTGTATGCGTTTATATAGTATATCAATGTCTGGCCTCCCGCCATAGCATAATCCATTCGTCTCTGTTTTCCTTTATAATTTCGAATCCCATTTTTCGATACATTTCCGCCGCATAATTAGCTTTTTGAACAGAAAGCGAAACACGTTTATAACCATGTGTTTTTAACAAAGACAGCATTTCTTTCATCATATTGGTTCCTATCCCCTGGCCTCTGTATTCTTTATACAGAGAGATTGCAAGGGAGGGAGTTTCTTCATCAGTATGTCCGTAATCGTTCATAATGCGTACCCAAACAGCACCAACAATTTTCCCCTCAACTTCTGCAACTAATGCAAAATCATCTTTTAACGCTCCGAAACGCTCTATATAAATTTGCAATTCGGGAGAAGCGATAATACTTTTCGGCAACGGCTCTATACCGTCTGGAATAAAAATAGCTTCGTATAAAAAATCATTCAGCAGTGGATATTCCTCCACTGTCATTTCCCGTATCGTATATTCCATAAATCCCTCCCGTGAAAAAGTCTATCCCGTTTCCTACATTGTAGCATACCTAAAATAATACGGTAACAAAAACTTATCAAAAATGCTAAAGTTAATAAAAAAGCTAAGTCATCAAAAATAAGAAAAAGTATCAACGATTATTTGACTCATGTGCTGTAAAGTGAGGGTAAAGTTTTTGTAGGAAAAATAAAGAGATAAAAGAAGAAAGCAGGCTTTTATATTATTAAAGACAAATTTTTTGAAGATATGGCAGAAACGTATCTTAAAGGAAATAAGGCAGGAAACAGACCGCATTATAACTGCTTTAAAATCTGGTACCAAAATAGCATTTTTTATTAAGACATATCCCCCTAAACTTGCTATAATGGTTAGGAATGGAAGGAAGGTATGCAATGAAAGAACAAAAAGAAGTTGTCAAGAAAGTCATAGACTATATCGAGCAAAATATAGAAAAAGAAATCGACTTAGATAGTATATCAAAAAGCATTGGCTATTCTAAATTCCACCTTAATCGAGTTTTTGCAGACCAGACAGGAATTACAATTTATAAATATTTGCAAAACCGCAGACTTACGATTGCGGCTGAAAAATTGGTCAAAACTGATAAACCAATAACACAAATTGCATATGAAGCCGGATATGATACACAACAGGCATTTTCCTTTGCTTTTAAACAACTATATTTATATCCGCCTAAAACTTATAGGAATATTGGAATCTTTTTGCCGAAGCAAAGCAGAATTTCTATGTACCATTCTTGTATGCCCCAATATTACAAATTTATTGCAGAAATCAAGGAGATTGCAGCATGAGTACGATTCCTTATGTTATTGAACAGACCAGCCGTGGAGAAAGGAGTTATGATATTTTTTCGCGGTTACTGTCCGACAGAATTATTTTTTTGGGAGAAGAAGTCAGTGATACTTCTGCCAGTTTAATTATAGCACAAATGCTCTTTTTAGAAGCACAAGACCCGGATAAAGATATACAACTTTATATCAATAGTCCTGGAGGTTCGGTAACAGCAGGATTTGCAATTTATGATACTATGCAGTATATCAAGTGTGATGTTTCTACAATATGCGTAGGACTTGCCGCAAGTTTTGGAGCTTTTTTATTGGCGGGTGGCGCACATGGAAAACGTATGGCATTAACTAATTCGGAAATTATGATACATCAACCAGCCATACATGGTAATGGTATTCAAGGACAAGCCAGTGATATACGAATAATGTCAGAACATATACAAAAAAATAAACAGAGATTAAATCGCATTCTAGCTGAAAACACAGGACGTAGTATTAAAGAGATTGAAAGAGATACAGACAGAGATAATTTTATGAGTGCAGACGAAGCCTTAGAGTATGGTTTGATTGATTCTGTTATCTCAAAAAGAAAATAGCATATAGCAATGATATTCAAAAGGGGGACAGTCGAAGTGCTGTTTCCCTCTTATTATATAAAAAGGAATTACCATTTCCAAGCGCCGGAGCCGGACGAGAATACATACTGAACCTTTGCCGTGATACCGTCTTGAAAGCTGTTTGGAAAAAATAATTATTTTTGTACACATCTGAAAGATACAATGGAAATTGCCCTTTGATTTCTGGTGGCAAAGCCCCTGTTCATGTGTTAAAATCAAGATATGCGATAAGAACACAATGTAAGGGATTATATTTCTTATAGGCAGGCAAGGAGTCCGACAAACTTTCGTAAGTTGATAGTGTGCCAGTTTGTCAGGATACAAGGGGGTTACTATCAACTGAAATTTAGCCGGCCCTGACCACTGGTGTAAAAGAAGATGGCCGGAACTCTAAAAGGGATACAACGGGAAGCAGAGACAGTTTAGGCCATAATACAGGAGATTATTTTTATGAGTTATGATACAATGCGCCCCATTGAAGGAAATTGGAGGCGGCCATTACGTTAGAGGATCTTTCAGACTTCAGTACAGATCTTCAGGAAAGTATGACATGGATTATGAAACGTTCAAAAGGACAAAACGACTAAGGATGTACATTGCTAATGTATTAAAGGAGAGGGACAATGAATTTACGGAAATTTCTGCTCCAGGTGGACGCGTTAACGGAGCAAATGACAGCGGATCAACTGAAAGCGGTTATTCATGAAAATGGGCGGCTATTATCGGAAGCAAAGCGCTCGGACTATTTGGACAGGCTAAAGTTATTTTTATCAGAACCTCAGTCTGGAACAGTGAATGAGGCTGAGAAAAAATTGAAAATAGCTGAGGAATTTAAAAAAGAATGTGTCAGGCTCCAAAAGGAAATCTGTAAAATTGAAGAAGGTGAGTTATGCATCGAGAGCGAACCTAATTATGAATACAATGAGTGGGGTGACAGTGATGACGAAGAAGTCTTTTTTTCAGATCCCCATGGAGTTGGAGATGTTATTGAAGACGCATGTAAGTATGTTCATAAATGCGTTGATTGCGAAGAATATACATATGGATATAAAATTGCAGAGCGGCTGATTGGACTGGAAATATGTGTTGCAGCCGATGAGTGGGATTGTTATGAGCCTCTTTCCCTTGCAGAGCTGGAATCTCATGACTTACTCAATGTTGATTATGAGCAGATGGTAATTGACGGATTATATCTGGCATACCAGGCGAATAATCTGGCTGATCGGGCCGAAGCGTTATACAGGATGATTGAAAACTCACATCTGAGGAATATGACCTTGGAGAGAGTGATGCAAAACGGGGAGGAACTGGCAGACATTACAGAGTTTCTTCCGGTCTGGACTGCGTATCTCGGGAAAATCCCAACGCGCTATGCCCAAAATTTTTTAAAAGAAGCTTTGGAACTGGCAGAGGATCCGGAGATTTTGCTGAGTCATGCGCGGCAGTTTTGTGAACAGCATCCGGCATTGTATGAGCAGTATCTGGATTCTGTGTGGAACACAGAGGACAGCGGGGAGCTATTTTCTGTTGGTAATGAGGCGCTGGAAAAAATAAGTGTGAAATATGTTGTGCGGAGCAGAATCGCTAAGCGATTAAGCCTTCTGGCATTAGAGAATGGGAAAAAAGCCGAAGCGGAGAAATATTGGCTGGAGGTATTTCGTTCAGAAACAACGGTGGCAAATTATATGAGGCTATTCTTAGAGAGTTCGGACGGCAATGTATTTTCAGATGAGATTAGACAGATTTACCACAGCATGTATAAAACAGCGGGAAGCAGCAGCTCTGCGTATGTGCAGGACGGAGAATTAAAAATCAACCGCCCTCGTTCAGAAACGGTATCTATGCTTGCCTTTTTAGGCGGTGAATTTCAGTATGTAAAAGAACATGTGATGAATGTTAAGAATGCTTTGGGCTGGAGTTCTACGTTTATGAAATGCGGTCTGGCTGCTTTCTTATTGCTTTTGCTGGAAAACGGCAAATTGGAAACAGGCGGCAGGGAGATGTGCAGAAGAATTGTCACGGCAGTAAATTTTGATAAGAATGAATATCAGTTAGGGACAGACATACAAAATGACTGTACTTCGGAAACGTTGTTTTGGGAATGTTTCAAAAAGTGGAAAGAAACTTTTGAACTGAGCGAAGCCCAGAAACAGGAGTATATCCAGTGGATTGAGAAATTGATAAAGAAACGCGTAGCCGGAATTATGGAAGCCAGCAGGCGCAATTATTACGGAGAATGTGCGTCTTATATTGCGGCATTGGGAGAGGTTATGGAATCGCGGGGGCTGCAAGGGGCAAAACAGAGGATTTTTTTGGATTATAAAGAACTGTATTTCAGACGGAGATCTTTCCTTGCAGAGCTGAGAACATACGGAATGATTGATACAAGAAAGAGGGGGTGAGAAATCCCGGAAGAACCCTCAACGAGAACCGGTTATAAAAGCTAAATGTATAGCATTATGGAAGTGAAAAAATGATAAAATCTGAAGCTGTGGGGTGACGATTATGGAGTACGAAGAATATATGAAACAAGGCTTAAATGGGAAGGCAACGCTAAAATTGATATTATGCGGTAATGTGGAATGTACAGAAGCTGGCAAAATAGGTGTTGTGTCAGTTGTATATGCTACAAACGATAAAAATTTGGCGGAGCAAAAAATACATGAATTGATAGCGGCTAATCCTGACAACTATTATATGGTTTACAGCGTGCCTTTAGATGTGGATTTGACAGAACTTACACATCATCCGTCTATAGAAATAACGAAAGAAGATTTACAGTAAGCGCTGTTTCAGTTCGCTGCGTGGCGATACAGATAATTAGATGATTCACCATATCATAAAAAATACGGAAACGCCTTCTGGAAACCAATCCGTTTTCAGAGGGCGTTTTTGTGCTGGTGGAAAACTGCTTGCTTGGAAAGCAGAGGCGGCAGGAGATCAATATTCTGAGAAAAACCTTAAAAAACTATTGACAAACCGCTAAAAATGATTAAATATAGTTAAAAAAAGAACATTAAAAATGATTAAATTAAGCGCGAGGTGTGTCAAATGAAGATTGTTGCTGATGAGGGGAAACAGGTTTTTTTACTCCATACGGAGAACTCTACTTATGGAATCGCTATTTTGGATAACCGTTATGTGGGACATTTGTATTATGGAAAACGTCTGGAGGATACGGATATTCGGTATCTGCTCCGGGAGGATGAGGCGCCGGGGACACCTTCGGTAAATCTTAGGGAGAAAGGGGCTTTTTTGGACTGTGCGCCTATGGAATATCCTGAAACCGGAATGGGAGACTACAGGGAAAGCGCTTTGTGCATCAGAAGCCAGGGGGGCTTTCGGGCCAGCGAGATGTTTTATGAGGGATATGAGATCCAAAAAGGAAAGCCTGGGCTGGAAGGGCTGCCTGCATCCTGGGGGAACCAGGAAGACTGCATGACTTTGAAAATTTTTTGCAGGGATCAGACTCTGGGAATGAAAGTGACCCTTCTTTATTCAGTGTTTGCAGGCTCCGACGTTATTACACGCTCTGTTCTGGTGGAAAATCAGGGAAAAGAGGCATTTTACATAGAGAAGGTACTTTCTGCCTGCCTGGATATGGATGACAGGAATTTTCAGGTTGTGGGGCTTTTTGGTTCCTGGGCCAGAGAACGGCATATTCAGCGTATGGAACTGGGATATGGGCGGCAGAACATTGCGTCCTTTAAGGGAGAGTCCAGCCATCAGGAACATCCCTTTATGGCTCTGGTAACGCCGGAAACCACCCAGGATACGGGAGAGGTTTTTGCGATGAACTTTGTTTATTCCGGAAATTTCATAGCCCAGGCGGAAAAAAGCCAGTTTGATTCCGTGAGAATGCTTATGGGGATTCATCCGGAAGGTTTTACCTGGAAGCTGGATCCCGGAGCAGCTTTTACAGCGCCGGAAACGGTACTGGTGTATTCAGATGAGGGACTTGGAAAGATGACCAGGACGTTCCATGATTTTTATCGGAATCATTTAATCAGAAGTCCCTATCTCCATGAGAAGCGGCCTATTTTGATTAACAATTGGGAGGCCACCTATTTTGATTTTGACGAGAAAAAGCTTCTGGAGATTGCTAAGGATGCCTCGGAGCTGGGAATCGAAATGCTGGTAATGGACGACGGATGGTTTGGAAAAAGAAATCTGGATGACAGCTCTCTGGGGGATTGGTATGTAAATGAAGAAAAGATAAAGGGCGGCCTTAATGCCCTGGTAGAAAACGTAAAGAAGCTGGGGATGAAGTTTGGAATCTGGGTAGAGCCGGAGATGATCTCACCGGAATCAGAACTGTATCGGGAGCATCCGGATTGGGCCATCCAGATTCCCGGAAGGAGTATTACTCAAAGTCGGGCCCAGTACGTGCTTGATTTGTCCAGAGAAGAGGTGGTAGACGGGATTTACGAAAAAATAGCCGCAGTTTTGAGAAGCGCGGATATTTCTTACGTGAAATGGGACATGAACCGGCAGCTTTCTACAATGGGCAGCTTTGCTTTGCCGGAAGACCGCCAGGGAGAGCTGTATCACCGGTATATGCTGGGCGTGTACCGGATGCAGGAACGCCTGATTACAGATTTCCCCAATATCCTTCTGGAAAACTGTTCCGGCGGAGGCGCCCGGTTTGATGCGGGAATGCTTTATTACAGCCCCCAGATTTGGTGTTCTGACGATACCGACGCAATAGAACGTCTGGCTATTCAGGAGGGGACCGCCCTGCTGTATCCCGTGTCCTCCATGGGCGCCCATGTCAGCGTATGCCCAAATCATTCGGTAGGAAGAGTGACGCCTTTTGAAACCAGAGGAGATGTAGCCCTTCTGGGAACCTTTGGCTATGAACTGGATATTACAAAACTGTCCCGGGAAGAAAAGGAACTGGTAAAGAAACAGGTAGAAAAGTACCACAAATACAACGATCTTATCCGGGAAGGGGACTATTACCGCCTCGCATCCTTCAGAGAAAACGGGTATTATGACAGTTGGATGATTGTAGATAAGGATAAAAGTCAGGCAGTACTGTTCTATGTGCAAGTGCGGGCCAGAGCAAATGCAAAAAGCAGATTGCTGAGATTAAAGGGACTGGATTCCGAGCGGCGGTATGCTGCAGAAGGAAAGGAATATCAGGGCAGCACACTGCTGCAGGCAGGGATTCGGATTCCGGCGGAAATGGGAGATTTCAGGAGCCGGCTGGTGGAGATCCGTGAGATTGGATAAAAACCGTAAGGAGAAGGCGTAGATGTTGCAGAAAAAGAACGTAAAGCTGGGAGATATTGCTAAGGCGCTGGATGTCAGCATTGTTACAGTGTCAAATGCCCTTCAGGGGAAAAAAGGGGTCAGTCAGGCTCTTAGGGAGAAGATACAGGAAACCGCCTCAGCCATGGGGTATCAGGGAAAGACGAAGGAAAGAAAGGAACAGGGCTCCTATATCATAGGAGTGGCGGTAGCAGAAAAATATGTGAAAGAATTTCCCTCTTTCTATATGGATCTTTACCAGCGAATTGCAGCGGAAGTGCAGAAAAAAGGCCACCTGACAGTGCTGGAAGTGGTGACCTATGAAAAGGAAACTTTGCAGGAGCCTTTCGAGGCCTTTGCAGAGCAGAAAATTGCCGGACTGATTCTCATTGGAGAATTGAAAAAAGCATATATTCAGGCCGTAAGGGTTTATGGCGCACCGGTAGTCTGCGTAGATTATTACGACATATACGAAGACATTGATTATATTATTACAGACGGCTTTGGCGGAATGAATGAGGTGACGGAGTTTCTTTTGGAACAGGGGTACCGGGATTTGATGTTTGTGGGGACGCCCTGCGCCACTAAAAACATTACGGATCGGTATCTGGGATACCATAAGGCGCTTCGGCAGGCGGGGATTCAGGATGCCTGGATCCGCGTTTTGCCGGATCGTGATTTTGAAAACGGAGATTACCGCATACGGATCGAACTGCCTGGTAAGCTGCCGGAGGCGTTTGTGTGCAATTGTGATAAAACTGCCGGGATCCTTATTAAAAAGCTGGAAGAGCAGGGGATCCGGGTCCCGGAGGATGTGTCTGTGGCTGGCTTCGACGATTATAAGGCCCAATTGCCTGGAGACATTCAACTGACGACTTATGAAAATGACGAGAAAATCTTGGCCCAAATCAGCGTAGATACCTTACTGAAAAGGATTGAAGGGAAAGGACGGGCCGGAGGAGTGCGGATTGTAGGCGGCAGGCTGGTTTTGGGAAATACAGTAAAGATGAGGAGGGAGCAGTAGTGGCAGAGGTCAAAATGAAGGACATTGCCGCGGCCGTAAACGTCAGCGTGGTTACGGTGTCCAATGCCTTGTCCGGAAAAAAAGGCGTCAGCGAGGAGCTGCGGCAGCTTATTGAAAAAACAGCCAGAGAAATGGGCTACAATCAAAAGAAAGCAGAAAAGACCTCCCAGGGAGGAGTGATGGGGGTCATTGCTTCAGAAAAGTATATTACAGTGGGAAATTCTTTTTACTGGGCCATGTATCAGCACTTAGTCTACGAGGCGTCGAAGATGCAAAGCGTCACCATGCTGGAGATCTTGACCTTTGATGCCGAGGAAAAGGAAGAACTGCCTAAGCTGGTGAAGGAAAAAGCTATCAGCGGGTTGATTATTATCGGCTGGATGTCGGAGTCCTATGTGAAGAAAATAGTGGCCGCTGCCGGCGTTCCTATTGTGCTTCTGGATTTCCGGATGAAAGGGATTCAGTGTGACGCGGTTATGTCCAGCAATTATGTGGGAATGTATAAGATGACTCGCTATCTTTTAGAGCGGGGCCATCGGGAGATTGCCTTTGTGGGTTCTATCCGGGCCAATGAGAATATTTTGGATCGTTACTATGGCTATAAGAAAGCCATGCTGGAGGCCGGAGTACGGGAGTGGGACGATTGGGTTCTGGAAGACAGGGACTTGACAGAAGGGCTGGGGCACATAGAAATACCGGAGAATTTGCCTACGGCTTTCGTCTGCAACAGCGATTGGACGGCGGGCCTTTTATATAATGAATTGTCAGAGAGAGGGCTGCGGGTGCCGGAGGATGTGTCCATTGTGGGATACGACAATTATTTGTATGGCAGCCCCTTTGCTGAAAAACTCACTACCTTCAGTGTAGATATGAAGCAAATGGCGCGGCGGGCAGTAAAGCTATTAAAGGGGAAAATGAAGGGGGACGACAAATACTGGGGAACCAGATATATAGACGGAATGGTAATAGAAAGGCAAAGCGTAAAAAATTTAAAGAGGTAAAAGGCTAAAAATAGAAAAAACGGAAGGAAAGGGATGTCCCAAGGGGAGGGCATCTCTTTTTTGCGTTCAGAGAAAATGTTTACATGGAATAGTGATAAGAACTTAATTTATTCACTTAAATTAAAGCTAATTATAGAGATTAAACTAAAATTTAAGCGTTAAAGCGGGAAATAATTTAGCAAATAACCGACAAAAACAGGGTTTTCAAATTGTAAAAATAGTAGAATTGACCATGAAAAGAAGAAAAATGTTGACTTTAAAATAAATTAAATGTAAGATTAAAATAACTTAAAAAACAGGAGGAACTAATATGAAAAAGGAACTGTGGAAGAGAACGGCTGCCGTAACAATTGCATCCATGATGGCCCTTTCCCTGGCGGCGTGCAGCAGCCAAGGTGAGGAAAAGGGAAAGGATGAGGTCAGCGGAGCCAATGTGCCGGCTATTAACGACATTGCTTTGGGCGAGGATTATAAGGATCTGCAGGCAAGCATAAAAATCCTTACAAACAGAACGGATATTGTAGACACAGTATACAAAGAGTATGCAGAGGAGTTTATGGCTCTGTACCCCAATATTACTGTAGAGTATGAGGGGATCACAGATTATGAGGAATCCCTGCAGCTCAGACTGTCTACAGGAGACTGGGGCGACATTTGCTATATTCCTTCCAGCGTGGACAAGAGCGAGCTTTCCGGATTCTTTACCCCTATGGGAGATTTCGCCGTATTGGACGGTATCTATAACTACTGTCAGGAAAAAACCTATGACGGAGTGGTATATGGTATTGCCAACGGCGGAACGGCCAGCGGCGTTGCCTACAACAAGCGGGTCTGGCAGGAAGCAGGCATTACGGAGCTGCCCAAAACCCCGGATGAGTTTATTGAAGATTTAAAGCTGATTCGGGAGAATACAGATGCGATTCCTCTGTATACGAATTTTGCGGCAGGCTGGACAATGGGAGCATGGAATGATTATACAGGGATTGCCGCTACAGGAGATGTGGATTTTAAAAATAATAAGCTGCTGCATATGAAGGATCCCTTTGCCCCGAATGACGATATGACGGGACCTTACGCCGTTTACTACACTCTTTACCATGCTGTTAATGAAAAACTGGTTGAAGAAGATCCGGCTTCCAGCGACTGGGAATCTTCTAAAGGAAGAATTAATAACGGAGAGATTGCTACCATGGTTCTGGGTTCCTGGTGTGTGGAGCAGTTTAAGGGCGCCGGAGAGCATCCGGAGGATATTGGCTATATGCCCTTCCCCATTTCTGTCAACGGCAAACAGTATGTAAGCAGCGGCGGAAACTATTCTTATGGTATTAACTGTCAGGCCAGCGAAGATAATCAGATTGCGTCTATGCTGTATGTAAAATGGATTTTGGAAGAATCCAGTATGTTCGCAGATGAGGGAAGCATCCCGGCATTAAAGAACAGCGAGCTTCCCGACTGTCTGGACGGTCTGGAAGGAGCGGAACTGCTCTCTGACAATCCTTCACTGGAAGGCGAGGAAGGCCTGTATGACGATATGTGCAATGAGAGCGAACTCCTTACGGGAGACTATGCGGTAAGCGAGGTACTGGAGGCGGCGCTGTATGACAGTGATACTCTGGACAATCTTATGAGTACCTGGAATGAAAAGTGGACGGCGGCCCAGGAAAGGCTTGGCGTTGAAGTAACCGAATAAACAGCAGTTTGGAGCCGCTGCTTTATTTGTGCGGCGGCTCTTCCTTCTCTAAAGAGAAAATACGGGAAAGGAGTTTGTTATGGCAAAACAGAAATCGGCCAGTTTGGCGGGGAACCGTACGTTCTCCCAGTGGTTCAGCCGGAAAAAAGTTCAGCAGAGTCTGGTAATTATTACGTTTTTGTTTGTACCCCTTCTTCTGCTTTTGGTGTTTACTTATATCCCCTTTGGAAAGATGATTCAATTCAGCTTTTACGATATGAAGTATATCGGCCCTAAGCGTTGGGTGGGGATTCAAAATTACATAGATGTTTTCAAACGGCCGGAATGTTTCCAATCATTGTTAGTAAGCGTTTATTATATGGGCGGAGCGGTAGTCCAGCTTTCTCTGGCGCTGTTTTTTGCTACCTTGATGATCTTTCATGTAAAAGGAGACGCTGTTTTTAAGGGGTGTATGTTCTTCCCTTATCTGATTTGCGGCATTGCGGTAGGATTTATCTTTAAATTCTTCTATGCCAGAGGCTATGTTCTGGACTCCATACTGCAGCTTTTTGGAATGGACTTGGAAAATATCCCTATGTGGCTGCAGGATAAAAAAATCAATAACATTTCTCTGGCAGCTACGTCTGTATGGCGGTATACAGGACAGAATATGATTCTGTTTTTAGGAGCCATGATGTCGGTAGACCCGGGACTGTATGAAGCGGCTTCCCTGGACGGCGCCAATAAATGGCATCAGTTTATCTATATAATTCTGCCGAGCATTAAGTCTATTGTAGTATTGAATTTGATTCTTTCCATCAGCGGCTCTCTCAGCGCCTTTGAACCGCCTTACGTTATTACAAACGGAACCATGGGAACCGGTACTTACTTTGTTATTATGAACCGTTTGGCCCATGAAAACCAGAAAGTAGGGCTGGCCTGCGCTATGGCCATCGTGCTGCTGGCAATTATTATTTTGTGTACAGTGGCCCAGAAATTGTTCTTTAAATATGTTTTTGACGATGGAACTTCCGATGAATCGAAAGCCGCTGTAAGAAAGAGAAAGAAAGCAGAAAGAGCGGCAAAGAAGGGAGGACGCGGATAATGAATAAGAAAATAAATCTGTATTCAGCGGTTTTCTCAATTTTTAAGTACATTATGCTCATTGGTGCTGCGGTGATTGCGGTTCTTCCGGTGTGCGTCTGTGTACTGACAGCCTTTAAAACCACGGAGGAATATAACGCGACCTCGCCCTTAGATATGCCGGCTTCTTTTTTGAACTTTGAGAATTTCCGGATTGCGTTTAAGCAGGCCAATATGCTTCAGGGTTTTATAAATACGGCCATTGTTCTCATTGTGGTTCTTTTTTGTTCTGTATTTATCGGAGCTATGCTGGCCTATGTCCTGAACCGCTTCCAATTTAAAGGCAATGCAATTATCCAGAATCTCTTTATGTTTGCGGCGCTGATTCCGGGGATTGCCACTCAGGTAACGGTTTACCAGATTATGTATTCCCTGGGATTGATCAACCATTTGTACGGCTATATGGTTGCCCTTATGGGAACGGATATTATTTCCATTTATATTTTCCTTCAGTTTTTTGAAAATCTTTCCGTCTCTTTGGACGAATCGGCGATTATGGACGGCTGTACCTACTTTGGAGTGTTCTTTAAGATTTTATTTCCGCTTTTAAAGCCGGCCATTGTAACTTCTGTCGTTCTGAAGGGCGTAGGGGTTTACAACGAGTACTATATGTCAAATCTCTATCTGCAGTCTAAAGAATTAAAGACCATTTCCACGGCGCTGTATACCTTTACGGGGCCTTACGGCAACCAGTATAACTATATCTGCGCCGGCGTACTGATTACAATTATACCGATTTTCATTTTGTTCCTGATATTCCAGAAACAGATTTACAGCGGAATGGCGGCGGGAGCTGTCAAAGGCTGATGGTGACGGGACTAAAAATTGCGGAGGACAGACTATGAGCAATGTAAAAATAATTGGAGCTAATGTGCCGAATATGCCCTGGCAGGAGCGGCCTGACACCCCCCAGGGGATGCCTTTGTGGAGATATAAGGAAAATCCTGTCATTGGCCGGAACCCTGTAGAGGGAGTGGCCCGGATTTTCAACAGTGCGGTAATCCCCTATAAAGGGGCTTTTATTGGAGTTTTTCGCGGCGAACAGCTTAACGGCATTCCCCATATCTATTTAGGCAGAAGCCAGGACGGCATTCACTGGGAGTTTGACAAAGACAAAATCCCCTTTAAGGATGAAGAAGGCCGGGATTTTATGCCGGTTTATGCCTACGATCCGAGACTGGTGGAGATTGAAGGAACTTATTATATCATGTGGTGCCAGGATTTCTACGGGGCGTCCATTGGCATGGCCAAAACTACGGATTTTAAAACCTTTACCAGAATAGAAAATCCGTTCCTTCCTTTTAACAGAAACGCAGTGCTGTTTCCAAAGAAAATAAACGGAAATTTTGTCCTTTTGTCCAGACCCAGTGACAGCGGCCATACGCCTTTTGGCGACATATTCCTTTCGGAGAGCCCGGACATGATTTATTGGGGCAGACACCGCCATGTTATGGGAAAGAGCCCGGAATGGTGGGAGTCTGTGAAAATCGGAGGAGGAGCCGCTCCCATTGAAACCAGCGAAGGCTGGCTGCTGTTCTACCATGGGGTTACGGGAACCTGTAACGGCTATGTGTACAGCATAGGCGGCGCTGTCCTGGATATAGATAATCCTTCTGTAGTGAAGTACCGTTGTGAAAACTTCCTTCTTACCCCGGAAGAATGGTATGAGGAAAGGGGATTTGTTCCAAATGTAACCTTCCCCTGCGCTACCATTCATGATGGGGAGACAGGGAGGATCGCCATTTATTACGGAGCCGCAGATTCCTACGTGGGTCTGGCCTTTACAACAGTGGATCAGGTGGTTTCTTATATCAAAGAGCATTCGGTAGTACGGCCGGATGACAGTGAGATTGGAAGAAGATAATGATAAAAGATATTGAAAAATTTTCAGAAGATGTAAAAGAACATCTTACAAAAAAAATCATACCCTTTTGGAAAAATCTCAGAGATGAGGAGCACGGAGGGTATTACGGCTGGCTGGGATATGATTTGAAGCTGGATAAAAAGGCGGTAAAGGGTTGCATTTTAAATAGCCGCATTCTTTGGTTTTTTTCCAATGCTTATCTGCTCTTGGGGGATGATTCCATCCTCCGGGAAGCGGAACACGCCTGGAAATTCCTCCGGGACTGCTGCGTGGACAAAGTCAATGGCGGCGTGTACTGGTCCCTGACTTACGACGGAAAGCCTGAAGATACTACCAAACATACATATAATCAGGCCTTTGCGGTTTATGCCCTTTCTTCTTATTACGACGCGTCTAAGGATGAAGAGGCGCTGAAGCTGGCGCGGGAGCTGTACCGGCTGATTGAAACCAGATGCAGGGATGAATATGGCTATTTGGAGGCCTTTACCGTAGAATTTAAACCGGAAGCCAACGATAAGCTTTCGGAGAACGGAGTCATGGCGGAAAAGACTATGAATACCTTGCTTCACGTATTTGAGGCTTATACGGAATTATATCGTGTAACGGGGGATCCGGAAGTAGGGGAGCAAATCCGTTTCCTGTTAAGCCTTTTTGCAGATAAGGTGTATAATCCCAAGCTGGGCCGCCAGGAAGTATTTTTTGACTGGAAGTGGAACAGCCTGATTGATCTGTACTCTTACGGCCATGATATTGAAAGCGCTTGGCTGGTGGACAGGGGGCTGGACATTTTAAAGGATGAAGAATATGTGAAGAAACTGCGGCCTGTTACAAAAGAAATTACAGCGAATATATTCCAGCGGGCCTATAGGAATCATTCTCTTGCAAATGAAGCGGAAAACGGCATCGTAGATACTACCAGGGTCTGGTGGGTTCAGGCGGAGGCTGTGGTAGGCTTTTTAAACGGCTGGCAGAGAACCCCAGGGGAACCCCGGTATCTGGAAGCCGCTTGGGACATCTGGGAATATATCAAAGAAAACCTGGTGGACAAAAGAGAGGGTTCGGAGTGGTTTTGGTCTGTGGACGAAGGCGGAAAGCCTCTGGAAAAGCCTATTGTAGAACCGTGGAAATGCCCTTACCACAACGGTAGAATGTGTATCGAAGTAATCAGGAGGATACGAAATGTTGCATGAGCAGTATTATGTGGAAAAAGCGAAGGTGGAACGCCTTATAAACAGACGGAACCGGAAAACAGATTTTTATAATGGGATTTATGACCGGTATGAGTTTCCGGTGCTTACCAGAGAGTTTGCGCCGGTTCACTGGAGATACGATTTAAATAAGGAAACCAATCCGTACTTTATGGAGCGGCTGGGGATCAACGCGGTAATGAACTCCGGCGGGATTTGGCTCAACGGAAAGTATTATCTGGTAGTAAGGGTAGAAGGCAATGACAGAAAATCGTTTTTTGCTGTGGCGGAAAGCGACACGGGAATAGACGGTTTCCGTTTCTGGGATTACCCGGTAGTGCTGCCGGATACCTGTCCGGAGGAAACCAATGTGTACGATATGAGGCTGACACAGCATGAGGACGGCTGGATATATGGGGTGTTTTGTTCTGAGAGCAAGGATAAAAGCAATCCCGATTTGTCTGCGGCAGTTGCGGCGGCTGGGATTGTCCGCACAAAGGATTTAAAGACCTGGGAGAGACTGGATAATTTAACGACTCTCCGTTCTCCCCAGCAGCGGAATGTAGCCCTTCATCCGGAGTTTGTAGAGGGCAAATACGCTTTCTATACACGGCCCATGGACGGCTTTATAGAAACAGGATCCGGCGGCGGAATTGGATTCGGGCTTTGTGATGATATTGAGCACGCAGTAATAGATGAAGAAAAAATTATCAGCAGGAGAATTTACCACACGCTGACAGAATCCAAAAACGGAGCCGGAGCGGTGCCGATTCGGGGAAAGAAGTGCTGGATTCATATTGCTCACGGAGTCCGCAACACAGCAGCCGGACTGCGGTATGTCCTTTATGCTTTCGGTACGGATTTAAACCATCCCGATAAGGTGATTGCAGAACCTTCCGGAGTATTTCTGGTACCTTTGGGGACTGAACGAGTAGGGGATGTATCTAATGTGGTATTTACTAACGGAGCCATTGCGAGGGATAACGGAGACGTATATATCTATTATGCCTCCTGTGACACCAGAATGCATGTGGCCACTACGACGGTAGATAAGCTGGAGGATTACCTGTTCCATACGCCTAAGGATGCCCTGAGGTCCCCGGACTGCGTAAAGCAGAGGTGCGGACTGATTAAACAGAATATGGAGCTTCTGAAAAAGGAATAACGGCTTGGATGCATAACGATAAAAAGATTGGGAAGGAGCAGCGGTATGAGGTCCTTTTTAGCGCAAATCCGGAAAAATACGGCTAATATGAATGGCAGGGAAAAGGCGGAATATGTACTGGCCTATTATTGGTACCATATGCTGGGGGCTGCCGCCGCTGTCTGCCTGATCCTTTTTCTGATTATGCATTTTGGCTTTCCCAAGGAACGCCCTGTTTTCACCTGTGCGCTGGTTAATCAGGATATTAATTTTGCCAGAGACATGGAACTGGAAGCGGCCTTTGCCAAAAGATCGGAACTTCCGGCGGATTTATTGGAAGTGGACTCGGATTTTAACATATCCTATGGAGACGTTCAACTGGAAGGGATCAATGAAAGCTCTTATGAGAAGTTCTTTTTTAAATGGAGAAACCAGGAGCTGGATGCAGTACTTATGCCGGAGAGCTTTTATAAATACTGCAAAGAACTGGGAGGAGCCTTTTACAGCCTTGACCAGTGGGACGTTGAAGGTCTGCCTGTCTATGAAGAGGCCGGGAAGGCTGCGGCCATAAGGGCGGAAGATACGGGACTGGCCAAGTACCTGAGAAACGAAACGGGAGAACCCTTGCTTCTTGTATTTCCCGATACGGGGCGGCATCAGGAAGTATGCGGCGCATTCCTTAGATTTATACGGGAAACGGAAACTGAATAAGGAGGAAATACAAAATGGATGCGAAGAGACGGTACGAGGAATGGCTGGAAAACCCTTATTTTGATCAGGACATGAAAGAGGAGCTGAGAAAAATTGCAGGGGATGAAAAGGAGATTCAGGATCGGTTTTACCGGGAACTGGAATTTGGAACAGGCGGGTTAAGAGGCGTTATAGGCGCAGGCACAAATCGGATGAACATTTACACTGTGCGGAAAGCTACCCAGGGACTTGCCAATTATATCCGTAAAGAACACACAGAGGAAAAAGGCGTGGCCATCGCTTATGATTCCAGAAATATGTCTCCGGAATTTGCCAGGGAAGCGGCTTTGTGCCTGGGGGCAAATGGAATCAAGGCATATATTTTTCCATCTCTGCGCCCCACCCCTATGCTTTCCTTTGCTTTAAGAGAATTGGGATGTACGGCGGGAATTGTAGTGACAGCCAGCCACAATCCGCCGGAATATAATGGATATAAAGTGTACTGGGAGGACGGGGCCCAGATTACCAGTCCCAGAGATTGGCAGATTATTCAGGAAGTAAACGAAGTAACAGACTATAGCGCCGTAAAGACCATGGAACTGGAGGAAGCAAAAAAAGCAGGACTTTATCAGGTTATTGGCCAGGAGATAGATGATAAATACATTGCAGCCCTGAAAAGCCTGACGCTTCGGCCCGAGATCATTAAAGAAGAAGCAAAAAATTTAAGGATTGTCTATACCCCTCTTCACGGTACGGGAAATCTTCCGGTACGCAGGATTCTGAAAGAGCTGGGCTTTGAAAAAGTTTACGTAGTGAAAGAACAGGAACTGCCGGACGGAGATTTTCCCACTGTTTCTTACCCTAATCCGGAGGATCCCAATGCATTTCAACTGGCTCTTCAAACGGCCAGGGAAAAGGATGCGGATTTGGTTTTGGCTACGGATCCGGACGCAGACCGCCTGGGCGTTTATGTAAAGGATGAGAGAACGGGAGAGTACAAAAGCTTTACGGGCAATATGTCCGGGACACTGATTCTGGAATACATTCTCTCTCAAAGAAAGGCCATGGGAACTCTTCCTGAGAACGGGGCGGTGGTAACGACAATTGTGTCCGGAAAGATGGCAAAAGAAATTACAAAGGACTACGGCCTGACTCTTATAGAAACCCTTACGGGCTTTAAATATATCGGAGAACAAATCAAATTTTTTGAGCAAGATCGGGATTATGTCTACATATTCGGCTACGAGGAGAGCTACGGCTGCCTTGTGGGAACCCATGCCAGAGACAAGGACGCAGTGTCGGCGGTAATGGCTTTATGCGAAGCGGCGGCTTATTACCGGCATCAGGGGGTTACCCTGTGCCAGCAGATGGAAAAGCTTTTTGAAAAATACGGATACTATAAAGAAGCCCTTTGTACAGTAACGCTGAAAGGACAAGAGGGCGCAGAGAAGATTCAGTCCATGATGGAACAGATTCGCTCTGATGTGCCAGAAGCCATAGGAGGGTTTAAAGTAAAAAGCTTTCGGGATTATCAGGCGAACAGGATTTGGGACTGCATAACCGGAACAGAGAGGCCGTCTGGCCTTCCGAAATCCAACGTCCTTTACTTTGATCTGGAAGAAGACGCGTGGTGCTGTATCCGGCCTTCCGGAACAGAGCCGAAGATTAAATTTTACATGGGAGTAAAGGGATCCAGCGACGCAGACGCAGAAACAAAGCTTGCCCGTCTGCAGGAAGCGGTAAAAGCTCTGGCCAAATAGGCTTGAGCCATAGACAGGGAGAAAACAATGAGCGTATTGAAATTAAAGCCAAGCTGTAAAGATTACCTTTGGGGAGGACGCCGGCTGGCGGAAGAATACGGAAAGGAATATGACGGAGAGATTCTGGCGGAAACCTGGGAACTTTCCTGCCATCCTGACGGGCCTTCCAGGATTGCAAATGGGCCTTATGAGGGAAAAACCCTTCAGGAATATATTGAAAAAGAAGGAAAGGAAGTCCTTGGAATCAACTGCAGGCGATTCCGGGATTTCCCGATTCTCTGCAAGTTTATTGATGCCAGGGAGAATCTTTCTATCCAGGTTCACCCGGATAACCGGTATGCCCTAAAAAACGAAGGGCAGTACGGAAAAACAGAAATGTGGTATGTGATGGACGCGGGAAAGGACGCTTTTCTGTATTACGGATTTAAAAAGGAAGTCAGCAAGGAAGAGTTTGCGAGACGCATACAGGAAGACACACTTCTGGAGGTTCTCAATGCCGTGCCAGTGCAGAAGGGAGATGTCCTTTTTATCGAATCAGGAACCATCCACGCAATCGGAGCAGACATTCTTATTGCGGAAATACAGCAAAATTCCAACGTGACCTATCGGGTATACGATTATGGAAGAGTGGGAAAGGATGGAAAGAAAAGAGATTTGCATATTGAAAAAGCTCTTGCAGTGACCAATCGGGTACCGCTGCTGAAAAGCAAAAGCAGCTATCCCCATGTGGCAGACTGCGACTATTTTACGGTAGATAAGCTGAACCTGGACGGACAGATTATGTCCAGAATGGAAGGAAACGTATCTCAGGACTCCTTTGTCAGCATTTTAATCCTGGACGGGGAAGGAACCGTTACGTGCGGAAATTCGGTTTCATATAAAAAAGGGGACAGCCTGTTCCTGCCGGCAGGAAGCGGAAACTATGTGGTAGAAGGAAGCTGCGACGCCTTAATTACCAGAATCAGGGAAAAGACGGCCCCGGTCCGTATCGGCATAGATTTAGGCGGAACAGAAAGCCGAATCGGACTGGTGGATATTCATAATAAAGTGATTGATTCTGTACACATTCCCGCAGAAAAGAAAGCTGCTGCGGAAGAAACGCTGCATACGGCTGCCCGGGCGGCTTTGGAACTGCTGGAAAAAAACGGGATCTCCATGGAACAGTGTACCGGAGCAGGCATCGGCGTACCGGGAACCGTGGACCGGAAAAAAGGCATTGTCCGCTATTCCAACAATACCGGCTGGGAGGACGTAGCTGTGGTCCGGGAAATGAACCGGTATCTTCCTGTGCCGATAGAGATTGCCAACGACGGGGACTGTGCCGCTTTGGGCGAAGTCATTGCAGGAGCAGGAAAGGAATGCAGTGATGTGGTAATGCTTACTGTAGGAACCGGCGTCGGCGGCGGAGTGATTTTAGATGGAGAAATCTATCAGGGAAAAGGAATAGGCGGCAGTGAGCTGGGACATATGGTCATTTTGGAAAACGGGGAGCTGTGTACCTGCGGCCGGAGAGGCTGTCTGGAAGCTTACGTGTCTGTCCCGGCATTAAAGCGTCAGGCAAAAGAAAAAACAGGAAAAGAGTACAGCCCGGAAGAGATTTTCTCAGAGGCGGTGGAAGGCAATCCCGCCATGAAAGAGCTACTGGATCTGTACATTCAAAGACTGGGAACAGGAATTGTAAATCTGGTAAATATTTTCCGACCTCAGATGGTCGTGTTAGGCGGGGAAATCTCCCAGTGGGGCAATATGATTCTTCCGCCGCTGCGGAAGATGATGGAAGAAGGAGCCTTTGGAAAAGAAAAGGGCCAGCTCCCTCTGCTTGAAGCGGCGGATTTGGGAAAAGATGCCGGCATGATTGGAGCTGCCGGGATTTTATAATGCAGTAAATAAACAGGCAGGGCCGTCCAAGCTGAAAACAGCTATGGGCGGTCTTTTTGCCGTTGGAAGGAAAACGAGCCCTGCCTGACTTTTGCGGATTGGCGGTGCGCCTATGGAGCCCATGAAGGTTTTTATAGATAAGGAGCTGATAATGTGGTAAAATCAAAGGGCAAGGATAAAAGCACAACGTAAGAGAAACTTTTTGTGAATTGGCAAGGAAGGAGTATTTATGCTGAAAAAGATAATTGACAGCATGGTTTCCTTAATTTCTGATCTGTGTACGGACGACGCAGTCAATGCGTTGGGGGAAAAGCTGGAACAAAATCATTTAGCAGATACGGTCAATGAGCAGATGGAGAGATACGAGAAAAATGTCTTTCCACATCTTAACGAGGATGAATGGTTTGATTTAGATAAGGTAAATCAGTATATAAAAAGCTATTTATTTGAGAAAGTAACAGCATGTTTTAACCTGCCGGAATTATATCAGAGAGAATGCGCCAAGAAAAATTTAATTGAGGCGGCCTACAGTGCATCAGGGGCAGATACGGCAAATCAGAAAAAAGCGGTGTATCATTATATCCAAATGTTTTTCCAGATTATAGAGGCTTGTTATCTGGAACGAATAGATGGGAAAGATCTGTTTTTAGCCGGGAAAACCGTTGGAGAGATTACCAGTTTGATTCAAGAATATATAGGAAAATCAGAAAACAGGATTATGGATGCCGTCCGGTATTGCAATTCCTTTGCCGAGTATATTGACGGAATGAAACCGCCTTCTGATAATAACAATGCATTCCATTATAGGAATGAGCTGTTAAAGTTCCGTGGCCGGGAGTCTGAGCTGAAAATGCTCAATGAATTTCTTGAGGCCGAGGAAGCCCTGCTGTGGCTGGCCGTCACAGGAGACGGCGGGGCAGGCAAGAGTAAATTGCTATATCATTTTGTAAAGGAAACAGATATTTCCCTCCAGTGGAAGTCCGTATGGGTTCATTCCGAAAATTGTGAGCAGTTTAGCCGGTTTCCTGAGTGGAGGTACCCCTATAATCTGCTGTTTGTTATCGACTATGCAGGGATCGCTGCGGCTGATATGGGAAGGTGGCTGGAGCGGCTGGAACGCAGTAACTATCGTCCGAATAAAATGCGCTTTGTCTTTATTGAAAGAGAAGGAATTGAAGAGAATCTTAGAACTCCGCTGTGGTTTCAGAATTTAGTGGGAAGCGGGGAGCAGGCAAGATGCGTGGAGCGTTTAAGCTATAAAAAGCATAACGGGACTCCCTTCCTGGAACTGCCGCCCCTGGAAAGAAATCAGCTTGAAAAGGTAATTGAAAATTACGCGGAATTAAATAAAAAGTCATTATCCGACAGACAAAAAGCATGGATTTTAAAGAAAGCAGAAGAAATTGACAATAAACGAGACAGCGCCAGAGTTTTAATCGTCCTCTTCACAGCAGACGCCGTTCTTCAGGGAAAAGAATATAAGGATTGGGACATTCAGTACTTAATCAGTGAGATTGTCGACAGATATAGCAGGCATTGGAAAGAAGTATTATGCTGTAATAATAAAACGATTTTCTTTGCTTTAACAGAAATGCTGATGTTTGCCACCGCTGCCGGAGAATGGAAAATCGGTGATGTCCTGCCGGAGCCATTTAAGAGTTCGTCCCAGACCCTATGCTCAATGGACGCAGACGCGTTGGAGCAAATGATATGTGAAGTAAATGAGGAAAAAAAGTACGAAGGAAAGCTGAAACCATTAGAACCGGATTTAATAGGGGAATATTTTGTCCTGAACTACTGGTCAAAGAAAAGAAATGATGACGACTATTTAAAAAGGATGTTTCAAGTTCTGTGGGATTCCCCTTGGAAGTTTGCCACATTTATAGATCGGTGTATACAGAATTACGAAAAGTATCGTGACACGTTTCCGTATCTCTTCCAAAACGGTATGGAAAAACTGTTTCCCAGGGAAAAAGATGAGGAAAGCGTCCTGGTATTTGCAATGCTGTTAGTTAATTTATCGAGTAAACAAGGGGAGGGGGAGGCAAAGCAAAGCGTGAGCCGTCTGGAAGGCCTGAGCCAGAGGTATGAAGGAGATGGGGAGATAGGGCTGGCATATGGAAAAGGCCTGTTTAACTTAGCGTTTGTTCAGGAAGAAGAGGGAGCAAAAAGAAGCGTGGGCTGTTTGGAAGGCCTGAGCCAGAGGTATGAAGGAAATGAGGAGATAGCGTTGGAATATGGAAAAGGCTTGGTTAACCTGATAACTAAACAGGAAGAAGAGGGAGCAAAAGAAAGCGTAGAACATTTGGGAGCCCTGAGCCAGAAGTATGAAGGGAATGAGGAGATAGTACTAACATATGGAAGCGGCTTGGTTAACCTGATAAGTAACCAGGAAGAAGGGGAGGCAAAAGAAAGCGTGAGCGGTTTGGAAGCCCTAAGCCGGAAGTATGAAGGGAATGAGGAGATAGCGTTAACATATGGAAGAGGCCTGTTTAACCTGTTATGTAAACAGGAAGAAGAGGGAGCAAAAGAAAGCGCGAGCGGTTTGGAAAGTCTGAGCCAGAAATATGAAGGAAATGAGGAAATAGCGCTGTTATATGGAAGCGGCCTGTTTAACCTGTTATGTAAACAGGAAGAAGAGGGAGCAAAAGAAAGCGTGAGCCGTTTGGAAGCCTTGAACCGGGGGCATGAAGGAAATGAGGAGATAGGGCTGTTATATGGAAGCGGCCTGTTTAACCTGTCAAATAAACAGGAAGAAGAGGAAGCCAAAGAAAGTGTAGAATGTTTGAAAGCCCTGAGCCAGAGGTATGAAGGAAATGAGGAGATAGGGCTGTTATATGGAAAAGGCCTGGTTAACCTGATAATTAAGCAGGAAGAAGAGGAAGCAAGAGAAAGCGTTGCCTGTCTGGAAGTTTTGAGCCAGAGGTATGAAGGAAATGAGGAGATAGCGCTAGAATATGGAAAAGGCCTGTTTAATCTGTCGTGTGTTCAGGAAGAGGAGGAAGCAAAAGAAAGTGTGAGCCGTTTGGAAGGTCTGAGCCAGAAATATGAAGGAAATGAGGAGATAGCACTAGAATATGGAAAAGGTCTGTTTAACTTATCATATGATCAGGAAGAAGAGGAAGCAAGAAAAAGCGTGAGTCGTTTGGAGGCCCTGAGCCAGAGGTATGAAGGAAATGAGGAGATAGCGCTGTTATATGGAAAAGGTCTGTTTAACCTGATAATTAAGCAGGAAGAAAAAGAAGCAAAAGAAAGCGTGAGCCGTTTGAAAGCCCTGAGCCAGAAGTATACAGGGAATAAAGAGATAGAAACGCTGTATGAATTAGTATTGGATAATCTGCCCGCTGAATAGATGAGAGGGCAGACGAAGCAAGTGAGGAACATAAAAACAAAAGCCCAGAACGAGACTGTGTCTGTTGCTACTGTTTTCCTGCTTGATATGTCTTTTGGGGAGTATAACGATATATTTTTATTGCTTGAACATTTGAAGCAGGACAGCGTTTCGGCGATTGGCCTTCCTCCTTTGCCTTACAGGGCCAGCCCGCACTCCAAGGCAAGGGCCATATAGGTTTCTGCGTGAGTTAAACCATACAGATTTAAATCCCGGATTTCCCATGTATCGGAGCTGAGATTGTCTGCGCCGTAGAGAAATTGGATAAAAGGAATGTGACGGTATTGGGCTGCCGCCAGCATGGAGGCACATTCCATTTCCACTGCAAGACAGCCTTCCTGCCTGCGCTCCTGGATTGCAGACAGAGTTTCCCGGTAAATGGCGTCAGAAGTCCATGTTTTGCCTTTTACATAAGAACAGCCCCAGGCATTCAGGACATTTTCCAATAATTTGACGGAACGAGGGTCTGCCTGGATTTCTGGAGAAGGCGCGGCGTAATGGTAGCTGGTGCCTTCATCCCGGATAGCGGAAATGGGAATGATAATACGATTTTTTACGGCATTGTCGTCCAATACCCCGCAGGATCCAAAGAGGACAAACTTTTTTGCGCCCATGGCGACAATTTCTTCAAAACCGGCGACACAGGCCGGAGCCCCGACCCGGGATAAATAAAAGGCAATATCGGCGCTTTTGTAATGGATTTGATAGACAGGGATTGAGCCGTTTGCGGTGTAAAGTTCCGCTATTTTCCGGGTATCAGGCAGGGAAGCAAATTTTTGGATAATGTTTTCTGAAAATGTGGATACGCATATTTCCGGAAAATTGTCCACTGGTTTGGTTGTGTCCGTCGGACTGAATAAAGCCGGTTCAGAAATCTCAGTTTTTTGAAAAATGGTTTGTATGGGTTTCATTTTTCCGCCCCTTTCCTGTTTCAGTGAATGCAGAAATTGGTATGAGCAATATTATACCATGTCCGCAGTGCCCACTCGGAAAACTTCGTTTTCCTCGTTCACGGGCATTCGCCCTATGCGTACAATAAACGGCAAATCGGTCTGAAGCAGCCCATTCGCCATTTTCTTGTACGCGCACTGCTCATTGCTCTCGCGGATATTATACAATAATTCCGGAAACATGGAAAGAGAGCTTTAAAAGAAATACCAGTAAAAACAGACACCAGTATGGGAGAATGTGAGAAGGAGATGAGAGAATGATACAATTATTATTGGCAGCAGGCTGCTTTTTAGCGGCCATTTCAGGAACTGGGGACTTTAATACAGCAAAAACAGATGAAACGCCGTGGTATCAGGGCTTGCCGACGGCGTCGACGGCTGAGGAATTGTTTGGGACTCATGTTTTTTCTACAGAAGGCGGGGACTATGAACTAAAAATACCGGAAACGACGGAATCCGACACAAAGATTCTGGAAGAATTAATTGTATCGGATCCAGATGTAAGGATACCATACAATGGGCGGTCAGAGTTTGTGGAGATTATTGCAAAGGTAGACGGTGATACCTATGTGGACGTAACGTCAGTGGTTGATTGGGAGAGCGAAAACTACGAAATTGCGTATGCCTATAACGGCAGAATTATGGCAAAAAATCAGGGTTCTACGACTATTACAGCCTCTTTGGGAGGAAAAGCGGTATCCATTGATGTGGCAGTTGAAAATTATATGGATTTGGAAGGAGAAATCGAAAGACTGAACAATATGCAGTAAAAAGGGCGCTTCCGAAAGGGAGCGCTTTTTGTGCGCTTAATCCGCAAAGTAACCCGCATATAAAATGGGCTGCCAGTGTTATGCATTTTAGGAATATCAGGTGATAGAAAACGAGTATTAGCTTGTTTTTAAAGGCCGTATTATAATAGTGCCATGGGAGGTGATGGTATGGCAGAGGCGACAGATAAGAATGAGCTGTTTCTCCAAAATTTAAGGGACGCTGGCTGTGACGGCCAAACAATCAGAGAATGTCTTTCCCTTGTCGGAGCCAAGAAGGACGCCCAGTTGCTGCGGCTTTTGGCGCACAGAAGGATGAGCCTTTTAGACTCTCTCCACAAGAGTCAGGAACAGATTGATTGTCTGGATTTTCTGGTGTATCAGATCAAGTATGGAAACATTTTGTAAAACACAGAAATGGAGGTCTTAACATGAAAGCAGCCCATGAGGGATACAGCTTCGAATTAAATTCTAAGGTAAGCCGTACAAAAGTAGAGTTTCACAATCGTTATGGAATCCGGCTGGCAGGAGATCTTTATCTGCCGGAAAATGCACAGGGAAACCTGGCGGCAGTAGCAGTGGCAGGACCTTTTGGCGCCGTTAAGGAACAGGCGGCAGGCTTGTACGCCAATGAATTGGCGGCCCGGGGGCTTGCGGCTTTGGCCTTTGATCCGTCTTTTATCGGAGAGAGCGGCGGAGAAGCCCGCAATGTGGCGTCCCCGGATATTAATACCGAAGACTTCTGTGCTGCTGTGGACTACCTGTCCACCCGCAATTTTATTGATCCGGAGAAAATCGGAATTTTAGGCATCTGCGGATTCGGCGGAATGGCTCTGAATGCGGCAGCCATGGATACCCGGATTAAAGGGACGGTGGCTTCCACCATGTACGACATGACCCGTGTAAATGCCAAAGGGTATTTTGACCAGGCGGACAGCGCCGAGGCCCGTTATGAAACAAAGAAGGCGTTAAACGCCCAGCGTACAGCGGACTATAAAAAAGGAGAATATGCCCGTGCAGGCGGCGTGGCGGAGGAAGTTCCCGCCGAGGCCCCTTTCTTTGTAAAAGATTATCACGACTACTACAAAACCGAAAGAGGCTACACGGAGCGCTCCTTAAATTCCAACGGCGGCTGGAACCAAACTTCGGCTCTGTCTTTTATTAATATGCCGATTCTGCAGTACAGCCATGAAATTCGCAGCGCAGTTTTAGTAATCCATGGGGAGAAGGCCCATTCCTGCTATTTCAGCAGAGACGCTTTTGCAAACCTTCAGGGGGATAACAAGGAATTGCTTATTATTCCTGGCGCTGTCCACACAGATCTGTATGATAACAAGTCCGTGATTCCCTTTGACAAAATCGAGAGTTTTTTCAGGGAATATTTAAAATAATCCGGCAATGCCGCAGTGAAAGGGGAAGCCTGGATTCCATTGCGGTTTAAAGGATATGAAGGGAAGGAAGATGAATCGCATGAAGATGAAACCATACTTTATTTCAGTTCTGGCCCTGTCTTTTGCACTGTTGGGAAGCTGCGGAGCTTCAAAGAATGTTCCCGCAGATTTGCCGGAAGAAAGCGGCTCCCGACAGGATTCATCTTCTTTTTCGGAAGAGACTTCCCAGGAAGAAGCAGAGGAACTGGAAGAATTTTTGCCTCAGGTAACCATTACGCCTGCCTTAGTACAGAATGAAATTCATCCTTACTACCAGGAAAATGACGTGATCCCTTATATCCACCAGCTTGGCATAGCGGTTCAGGGCTGGTATCCTCTGGGCGGACGGGGCCATACCCAGGAGCTTCTGAATGACGAAACCATTGCGGCAATCGGTGAAGCCTATAATCGTTCTGCAGCTCAGGTGATTCTGCGGTGGAATCTGCAAAAAGGCGTTGTGGTGATTCCGGGTTCCAGCAATCCGGACCATATCAAAGAAAACATTTCCCTGTTTGACTTTGAACTGACTCAGGAAGAAATGGAACGGATCAACGCCCTGGACAGAAACGAGAAACATGACTGGTATTAACCAGGATAAATTTGAGGAGGAATGGACTATGAAAAGACGGGCCGGACTGCTGGCTGCCTTGTTGGTATGGGGGCTGACCGCCTGCAGCGGCGGGAGCGCAGAGGAAAGCCAGAGAGAAACAGAGGCTCAGACAGAGGCCCCGGCGCAGACGGAATCTGCAGAATCTGTGCCGGTTAAGGAAACAGACGGGGTGGAGACAGAGGATCATACAATGAAAATTACCGTAGGAGATACCGTTTTTACCGCAACACTGGCGGATAATTCATCAGCAGAGGCATTAAAGGAATTGCTTCAGGAGGGGCCGTTAACCATTGACATGAGGGATTACGGAAATATGGAAAAGGTGGGGCCTATCGGCCAGTCGCTGCCGGAAAACAACGAGTCCATTACCACGGAGCCAGGGGATATTATTCTGTATCTGGGAGATTCTCTGGTGATTTACTACGATACTAACTCCTGGAATTTTACCCGGATCGGAAAGATTCATGATGTAACCCAGGAGGAACTGCTGGCTGTCCTGGGCGACGGAGATGTAACAGTGACCTTTGAGTAATTACTTTTGAAAGGCGATGTTCAGGCTCTGGATATAGGTATCCGCCTGCATAGAGGAATTTAATACGGCATTGGGATACCTTTCCAGAAGTTCCCGGACGATTTTCAGGCCGTTGCCGCGGCCGGCGCCTTTATCTGTCCTGCCGGGACGTATGCCTTTTTGACGGGTTTCTTTTGTAATGGTATTTCTTATGATATATGAACAGCCCTTTTCATTACCTGCAATTTTGATTTCCACCATTCCTCCTGGCAGTTTACTGCTTTCTTCCATAGCATTATCTAACAAAATACCCAGGATTCGCGTCAGATCAATAATGTCGATTCCGGTCTGAAAAAGTTCCGGGTGAAGTTTTACCTCCAGAGAAAGAACCAGGTTTTGCTGAAGGGCCTGGGACAGCTTCAGATGGAAAAAAGCCCGCAGAGGTTCCGCCGGGATCCCATAAAGCTTTGACAGCAGCTCGTTCTTTTCAATAGTCTTAACGGAATAAGGGTAAATGGTTTGCCAAAAAAACTCTTTCATTTCCTGGTCTTCACTTCGGTTTACAAAATTCCCCATGGTAAAAAAGATATTTTTTATATCATGCCGCATCTCCTGCATAGAGGAAAGACTTTGGTTTAATTCCCGGTAGTAGGAAGCGACTCCTTCTCTTTCCCACTCGTGAAAGGTTGCGCTGTCACGGTAAAGAGCAAAGCGGAACAGGAGGACGAGAAAGGGAAACTGCGCCCACAAAAAAATAAGGCAGGACACCGGAATCAGCAGGGAAACAAAGGCATTTTGCATTCGCATGACAGTGGCCGGAATGTAAAGCAGGGTAAATACCAGCAGAACCAGAAAAGAGAGAAAAAAGAATGAACGCTCAATTTGCCGGTATTTTGCCCCGGAACGATTGAGCTCTTTTAGCTGAGAGCCAACTCTTTTTCTGACGAGAAATGACGAAAAGAGAAAAACGGCGGCAAATATCCCAACAGAAACCGTATATCCCAAGACGGCGCTGTGAAGCCGGAGAGAGATGACCGGGGCCAGAAAAACCATGAACAGGGTGTAGCCGTACATCATAAGGGACAGAAAAACAAAAAGAAAATAGCAGATAAAGTGGTTCCCTTTCAGAGCTCCCAGACATAGTTTCGCCCCTGTGTAGAGAGCGCAGAAGAGAATCCAGAAAATCCACAGATGCCCCATAACGGAACTAGTATTATTAAAAAGCCTGGTAGGAAAGAGAAGGACGGAAAACAGGAAGGAATAATCCAGGGCTTTATAGGGCATCAGATCCAGAATATATATTTGGGCGGCCAGGAGAGCCGCCAGACAGAAGGAGAGGAAAAATTCGGATCGGATACTGGAAGACCATACCCAGGCAAGCTGCAGGACAGGGAGCAAAAGGGCGGCAGCCAGTTCCCATCTTCTTTTCCCATACCGCCGGGAGAACAGGACTATGGCGGCAAATACGAAAAAACGGGAGAAGTAAACGACAAATTCCGCCAAAGAACCTGCAAACAGTTCTGTGACATTTACAAGGTAAGGCCCTTCGCCAAAAATATCAATCATGGATTTACAGTTCCTCCTTTTTAAAGCAGGCTGCCGCCACTTCTTTTCGTTTCCCCATTGCACAGGTTACGGTTTCGCCGTTAGACAGCTTTAAAAGACCGTTTTTTAGGGAAATCACATACTGTTTATTGACCAGCACGGAACGGTGGCAGCGGATAAAGTTTGAACCTAAAAGCTCCAGAGCGTGTTCTATGGTGTCCCGCACTGTAATTTCCGAACCGTCAAAGGTATGGTAGCAGATAGAATGGGCCATAGACTTTACAGAGTCTACGTATATGATGTCAGACAGTGGAAGGGCTGCCGTTTCATCAATGCCGAGAGGCAGCCGGATCATGGGAAGGGAAGCGGCGGGAGCTTCCTGGGCAGAAGCCATGCGGAGGTATTTTACGTATTCCGAAATCATTTTTTCCTGCTCCGGCGTTTTATCAATAAAACCGAAGGCCCGGATTCCGCTTCTTAATATATCCATAGCTTTTTCTGAATGGCTGGTGACAAATACGATTTTGCCATTAGGATCTTTCAAATAAATGCGTTTTACCAAATCAATTCCATTGAGTTCTTCTTTTCCAAAATCAAAATCCAGAAAATATAGGTAAGAACCAGGAGAATTTGCAATAAAATTCAGCACTTCCATGCCGGAGGAAGCGATACAGGAAAGTCGGGCCTTTGCCGCGCTTTTTTCTATAGCAGTCTTTAACAGAGAAGTGACAAGGCGAAGGGTAAAAGCATCGTCGTCACAGACAATAATGTTAAGCATGAAATCACATCCTTCTGAGTTTGATTTATTGTATCAGATTTTAATTTTTATGGGAAGCCTTTGTCCCCAACGCAGAAATTTTGTCCTGAACAAAAGATGAAAATAACAATTCAGGATCCGTCGCCCCTTTACGGGCCGTATTTCACCCAAAATAAAAAAGGTGTGGTATTGTCTGTCTGTTGCAAAAAACAAGTTTGGAGGAAAGAAATGGAGACAATGAAAAACAGGAGACAAGAGAGCGGCAGAATTTTGGCTCTGGACGCAGTCAGGGGACTGGCAGTTTTAGGAATGTATGTTCAGCATTTCGCTTTAAATCAATGGAACTCGGATCTGGTTTCCGGAAATACTATGATTCTGTTTATACTCTGTTCCGGGATTTCCTATTCTCTGATGGCAGAAGGGGCACGGAGGAAGGGAACTGACCCAAAACGACTGCGGACACGGATTCTGGCGCGTTCCGTTATCATTGATCTGGCCGGATATGGTTTGATTTTATTAAACGGCCCTTTTGGAGTAGTGCTTCCGGCCTACGCCATGCTTTTTATCCTGGGAATGCCAATGATTGGCCGTTCTGCAAACAGTCTGGCGAAACTGTCCTGCCTTTTGTTCTTTCTAAGCCCGCCTCTGATGTTAATAGGACTAAGTCTGTTCTCTGGCGCGGCGGTTCTTGCGGATATTGCAGGAGGTCCCTTGTCGGCTCTGGCCTGGACTCCCGTTTTTGTGCTGGGAATGGCCATTGGAAAGATGGATCTGCGTGAGGAAAGGCTAGGGGGAAAATTGACGGCCATAGGACTGGCGGTGCTTTTGCCTGCAAAATGCTTTGCCCTTTTTGTGCTTCCAGGAATCAGAGAGAAGGTTGAGAACTGGATGGTGTCGTCTATGGCAGGAGCAGCTTTGCAGCCGGATCCCTATGCCGTCTGGCCCCGCAATACTCTGCCGGTACAGTGGCATATGCTGTTTACAGACGCTCCGCAGGGGGGATCGACCTTTGAACTGCTAATAGGGACGGGATTATCTCTTATGATCCTTGGCGTCCTGTTTTTTGTGGGGCGCGGGAGGGCGTCCGGGATTTTAAAACCCCTTGCCGTTGTAGGAAAGCTTTCCCTTACCATGTATGTGCTTCAGTTTATTTTAGCGTGGGCGCTGATGATAGGGGGAATCGACGTTACCGGCCTTGGAATAGGCGGGATTCCCTTTGGAGATATGCTGGTGTCAGCAGCGGTTCTGGCCGCAGGCTTTCTGCTTTCAAAGGGAAAAGAAGGTCCTATGGAGAGCCTTATGAGACGCTTTGAAAAAATGTTCGTATAGAGAACTCGTAAATGGATCGGGCAAACCTCGACAATGGCCTGGAATCAGGTTATAATAAACAAAGAATTTGCCGAGGGGGGAGCGTTTATGAGGTTTGGCCTGGAGGATTTACTTCTTATTGTAAAAGGGGATATAACAGACAAAAAAATGTTGGCAAAGAGGCATATTGACACCATCGTCAATGCGGCAAACGCTACTCTTATGGGAAGCAATCAGGGGGTAGACGGAGCGATTCACAGAAAGATTCCCGATTTTAATCAAAAAATTCTTTCGGAGTTAGGGGAGAAGGACGGGAAGGAAAGCAGAAAGCTGCGCTGCCCTAGCGGAAAGGCCGTGGTGACGTCCGGGTATGATCTGTGCAAATACATTATCCACGTAGTAGGGGCAAAGTATGACGGCGCAGGGGAACTATGGTTAGACTGCTCCAGCTCCAGAATTTACGCCCTGGAATCCTGCTATTTTGAAATCGTGGATCAGATCCGCAGGAAGCCGGAAATCCGCAACGTTGCCATTCCTGTTATCAGCTCAGGGGATTACGGCTTCCCTTTTAAAACGGCAGTGGAAGTGGCTATCGCCGGCATCTGCAACGCCATAATAGACTGGAAAAACAGAGAACCGGAAAGCTTTGAGCTGTCTGCACTGGAAACGATCTACCTTTTTATTTATCACAATGCCCCTGCCAAACAAGAAGAGTACTTTCAGTGCGCCTGGAAAGTGATGCAGGGATACCTGCCTGTTTTAAGGCGGGGACGGAGAGTGGTATTTCAGAAGTCTATGAAAGCTCATATGCGCTATTTAAAAGAAATAAAAGAGTATGATGAAAACAGGGGATACTTCTTCTGTGCTAAAACCGTGCGGATACTTTTAATGGTGATCCGTCTGGCATTTTTGCCCGGAATGTTTTTGAAAGACTTGTTTGGGAAAAGGGACTGGGTAAGACGCAGGCAGTTTGTAGAGATATTTACAATGTGCAAAATGGCTCTGCCACTTTTGGTCCTGCTTTTGGGGGCGTGGAACTGGCAGCCGTGGCTGACTCCATGGGTCATTGGCTATAATCTGTGCGGAACCGTTACCTATCTCATGGTTTTGATTATTATGCCGGATATTCAAAGACCTTCCGCCAATTTGATCCGGTCTATTATCATGCTCTTTATAAATTACATGGAAGTATCTCTGGACATGGCTGTGCTGTACATATGGTATTATAAAGGTCAGATCAGCGTTTGGGAGGCAGCGGCTTTCGGCCTGCTGGGAAATCAGGCTCAGACGGGAACTTTGGCGGCAGGCAGCGCTGATTACATATTTATGTTTGCGGATTCCGGCATTAAGTTTTTCTTCCTGACTGTGGTTTTCGGGTATTTCTCCAGCCACATGAGGCAGAGAAGATTTAAAAGTTAAAAATTTAATCTTGACAAAAATGGTGGGGATTCTTATAATGGGGATAAGTTAGTTAAAACTAACCAAAAAGACAGTTTTATGTCAGAAAATTTCACTTATAAGGAGGCGCAAATTTATGTCAATGATTAACAAAGAAATTAGCGATTTTTCTGTTCAGTCTTACCAGGGCGGAGTTTTTAAAACCGTGACGAAAGCAGATATTTTGGGAAAATGGAGCGTATTTTTCTTTTATCCTGCGGATTTTACCTTTGTTTGCCCTACGGAGCTGGAAGATTTGGAAAACAAATATGAAGACTTTAAAAAGGCGGGCTGTGAGATTTATTCTGTTTCCTGCGATACCCATTTTGTTCATAAAGCATGGCATGACGCCTCTGAACGGATCAAAAAGATTTCCTATCCTATGCTGGCGGATCCGACTCACGCTTTATCAAAAGATTTTGAAGTATATATAGAATCCGACGGCATGGCAGAAAGAGGAAGCTTTATCATTAACCCGGAAGGGAAAATCGTAGCTTATGAAGTGACGGCGGGAAATGTAGGGCGCAATGCAGACGAGCTTTTCCGCAGAGTTCAGGCCAGCCAGTTTGTTTATGAGCACGGAGACGAGGTGTGCCCCGCCAAATGGCAGCCCGGAGGAGAAACTCTAAAGCCCAGCCTGGATCTGGTAGGCCAGTTATAAAATTATGGCAGGGCAGGAGAGAGAAAATTTCTACGATGTAGTGGTTATCGGAGGCGGTCCTGCGGGGCTGACCGCCGCACTTTATCTGGCACGGGCCCGCTACCGGGTGGTAGTCGTAGAAAAGGAGCGTTTCGGCGGGCAGATTACTATTACGTCGGAAATTGTCAATTATCCGGGCGTAGAGAAAACCAGCGGAACAGCCCTGACGGAATCCATGCGGCGGCAGGCCCAGAGCTTTGGGGCGGAATTTTTGCTGGCGGAAGCCGAAGGACTGGAATTGGACGGAGAGATAAAGACCGTCCGGACCAGTAAGGGAGAACTGCAGTGCTTCGGTATTCTTTTGGCAGCAGGGGCTCATCCGCGAATGGTGGGCTTTGCCGGAGAAGAAGCATTTAGAGGACGTGGAGTGGCTTACTGCGCTACCTGTGATGGGGAGTTTTTTACAGGAAAAGATGTGTTTGTGGTAGGCGGCGGATTTGCGGCGGCAGAAGAGAGCGTTTTTTTGACAAAATACGCCCGCAGCGTTACAATTTTAATCCGGGAAGATGATTTTACCTGCGCTAAGGCAACGGCTGACGCTGCCAGAAATCACCAGAACATTACGGTGCAGACCAACGTGGTAGTAGAAGAAGTGACGGGAGATACTTTTTTGCGGAGGATTCGGTACCGAAATCTGAAAACCGGAGAAGTGTCGGAATATAAGGCCCCGGAAGGGGAAAATCTGGGAGTTTTCGTATTTGCCGGCTATGAACCGGCTACGGAACTGGTACGGGGAATTGCAGAGCTAAATCCTCAGGGATATGTTGTTACCGACAGAAATCAGCAGACCAGCCGCAGAGGACTGTATGCAGCCGGCGATATTTGCGTAAAAAATTTAAGACAGGTTGTGACCGCTGTAGGCGACGGCGCTTTGGCTGCAACAGAGCTGGAACGCTATGCGGCGGAACTTCAGGCCAAGACAGGTATAAGACCGGTGCAGCCGGTGACCCGACTTCCAAAAGAAAGTAAGGAAAGAAGAGAAAATCAGCCGAAAGAGGAAGACGGTCTGTTTTCAGAAGAGATACTGGAACAGCTCAATACCGTGTTTGCCAAAATGGAGCGCCCTCTTTTGTTAAAGCTGTTTTTAGATAATCAGCCGGTGTCTTTGGAGCTGAAACGATATATGGAAACTTTGGAGAGACTGACGGAAAAGATTTCTGTGGAAATAACAGAAGCGGGGCCGGAAGACGAAGCCCCCTGCGTTCAGGTCTGCCTGAAAGAGAATGGAGAGAGTACAGGTCTGGCCTTCCACGGGGTTCCCGGGGGACATGAATTTACTTCCTTTATCCTGGGACTGTACAATGCTTCTGGCCCTGGACAGGCCCTGGAACCAGAAATCCAGGAGGCTGTGAAGGAGATTTGCTCCCCGGTTTCCCTGAAAATTATAGTATCTCTGTCTTGTACCATGTGCCCGGAGCTGGTAACAGCGGCTCAGAAAATTGCGGCTCAGAGCCCTTGGGTAACGGCCCATGTCTATGATTTTAACCATTTTCCGAATCTGAAAGATCAGTATCAGGTTATGAGCGTTCCCTGTCTGGTGTTTAATGGAAAGCCGCATTTTGGAAAGAAAAACATTCGTCAGCTTTTGGAGCTGATCCAGACGGAGGCGTAAAAGATAATACAAAGGGCGTTGCCGCCCAGGTGACAGAACGGTTACCTGGGCGGCAGCTTTTTTTCAGTTTCTTTCTTTTTTGTGAAGACATATGGATTCATCCGTCGTTATATGGGTAGAATCTTCCGCTGAAGCAGACAGCAAAAAGAAACCAGCGTCAGCAGGACGGAAGACAACGGAGAAAGAAACCAGGAGGATAGCTGTATGAAAGAAAAGATAGAGAAAGACTCCCAGACCCAGGAGCTGACAGAAGAAACCGGAACGGAGGAAATTGGAAGGGAAGAAAGCAGGACAGAGGAAGAGGCCTTTGACCAAAAACTGGAAGAGATGCTGAAAGAAGAGCCCTCTGGCCGTAAGGAAAAACGGAAGAGACGGCCGTGGAGCAAAAAGAGAAAAATCATAACCGGAGCGGCAGCTTTGGTGGTACTGTTTTTTGTGGGAGGCCAGATTTTGGGGCCGAAAAAAGAGGTGATCCCCACAGTGGCCGCAGGAGCTTTAGCGAAGGGAGAGATCCAGAATATTCTGTCTGTCAGCGGACCGGTTTCCGGGACGGACAGCGTAGACGTGATGTCCAATATTCACGGGAAAATAAAAACCATTGAAGTAAAAGAAGGAGACAAGGTTGTCCAGGGCCAGCTTTTAGGGACCATTGACGATTCTCAGTTAATAAAAGAACTGGAAATCGCCCAGAACTCCTACGATTTGGCTGTGGCCAACAAAGAAGAAAATCTGAAAGCGGCTCAGAGCGGCTACGCCAAAGCTGTCCAGGATTATCAGGCAGCAGAGGCCAATTACAACCGGTTAAGCGTTTTAGCCCAGGCCGGCAGCGTGTCCCAGGTGGAGTTGGAAGAAGGGGCCAATGCCATGAACGACGCCAGAAGGGCCATGGAAGCCTACAATTTGGAAAATGGCCAGATAGTGGCGGATAAGTCCTACGATCTCCAGATTCAAAACGCCCAGTTTAATTTGGACAAGGCCAGACAAAATCTGGAAGAGGCCCAGATTACAGCCCCCATTGCCGGTACGGTGGTGCGGGTAAACGGAAAAGTGGGGCAGTTTGCCGACGATTTGGAAAACAACAAACCTATTTTTACCATTGAAAATCTGGAAACCCTGGAATTGGAAATCCAGATCAGCGAGTATTCTATCGGAAAAGTCCAGGTGGGACAGAGGGCCATAATTAAGGCCGACATTATGGGAGAAGAGACTGCAGAGGGCCAGATTGTTTCTATCTCTCCCACAGGCGAGGAAAAAGGCGGCGGCTCCACGGAACGGGTAATCCCTACTACTGTCCGGGTTATGGATAAAGATACCCGCCTCATTGCAGGCATTACGGCTAAAGCGGAGATTATTTTGGAAGAAGCCAAAGATACCTGGGTAATTCCCATCTCAGCTCTGCGGACAGAAGCCGACGGCTCCAACAGCATTGTAACGGTAGAAAACGGAGTCTGCAGCATCGTTCCCGTAACGACAGGCATAGAAAGCGACATCAGCATTGAAATATTCCCGGCGGAAGGAACGGAGCTGCAGCCGGGGACAGAGTACATTATTACCCCTGACCCAAGCCTTACGGAAGGCAGCAAAGTCGTGGCCATGTCAGCGGGACAGTAATCAGGGAGGCGCTTATGAAGATAAATCGCAGTTTACTTCGGCGGAAGAAGGCGCAGCCCTCTTATCTGACGGAAAATGTCTCGGAGGATTTAATCCGTCTGGAAAATCTTGTAAAAATATATGACACCGGGGCTATTAAAGTTCTGGGATTAAAGAAAATCAATCTTACCATTAAAAGGGGAGAGTTTGTAGCTATTATGGGACAGTCGGGATCCGGAAAATCCACCCTCATGAACATATTGGGCTGTCTGGACCGACCAAGCCTGGGGCATTACTACCTGGACGGAGTGGATACGGCAGAATTAAGCCCCAATGAGCTGTCGGACATCCGCAACCGGAAAATCGGCTTTGTATTTCAGTCCTTTAACCTGATTTCCCGGACTTCCGCCTTAAAAAACGTGGAGATTCCCATGATCTATGCCCGCCGTTCCAAACGGGAGAGACGAAAAAGGGCCCTGCTGCTTTTGGAAAAGGTGGGCCTGGGAAAACGGTTTGAACATATGCCTAACGAGCTGTCCGGCGGACAGCGGCAGAGGGTGGCCATAGCAAGAGCTTTGGCCAACGAGCCGCCGCTGATCCTGGCAGACGAGCCAACGGGCAACCTGGATACGGCTTCATCCATTGAAATTATGGAAATATTCAGCGAACTTCACCGGGAGGGGGCTACCGTGGTTGTGGTTACCCATGAAGAAAATATTGCGGCTTTTACCCACCGGATTATCCGGTTTCAGGACGGAAAGGTGATTAGTGATGAGCGCAATCCCCATCCCACAGTTACGGGCCATGAAAACCACATGGAGGGCCTGTACCGTTCCCAGGAGCGCAAGAAAGGGGAGATGACAGATGCTGATTGAAAACATGAGCATGGCGTTCCATGCTATAAAAGCCAATAAAATGAGGGCCTTTCTGACCATGCTGGGAATTATCATCGGCATAGGCTCCGTAATTTCCATTGTATCCATAGGAGATACGTTAAGAACCATGTTTACGGATCTCTATAAGGACGTGGGACTGACTCAGGCCTATATTGGCATTGGCTACTGGATTGAGGACGTTCATCAAAGCGATTTCTTTAACCTGGACGATTTGGATCGGATTCAGGAGGTTTTCGGAGATGAAATCGCCTACATAGACAGCAACGCCAGCGCAAGCTCCAAAGTTCAGGCCGGAAGGATTACCATGGATTTTGATTTTCAGGGGATCGATTATAACTATAATGACGTTCAGCCTGTGACCATGGTATCGGGGCGTTATCTTAATGAGGGGGATATTCTGGGAAGAAAGAAAAATATTGTCATAGAAGAGGAAAGCGCTAAAAATCTTTTTGGCACGGCAGACGCCGTGGGAAAGACTTTCCGGACAACGATTTACGGATACACTGACGAGTACAATGTTGTAGGCGTGTACCGGAAGGAAATGAGCCCCTTTGCAAAGCTGATGATGGGAGGAAGCAGCGACAGAGGAACGGCTTATATTCCCTATACCATTCTCACGTGGCCTAACGACAATTTTTATTATTGCCACGTTTTTGCCAAAGAAGGAGTGGATTTGGAAGACTTCTTTAACCGTCTGACGGCTTATATTGCCAAGATAAAGGGAAGGAATCCGGAAGATTATTTCCAGAATACAGCTATCAGTGAAATGGGAAGCGTGGACTCGGTAATGGGCGGAATTTCTGCGGCAGTAGGCGGAATCGCGGCCATTTCCCTCCTGGTAGGAGGTATCGGGATTATGAACATTATGCTGGTATCGGTAACAGAGAGAACCAGGGAAATCGGCATCCGGAAGGCCCTGGGGGCACGGACCAGGGATGTGCTGATCCAGTTTTTGACAGAATCGGCCCTTCTTTCTGCCTGCGGCGGGATCCTGGGAGTGGCCATGGCGGTGAGCCTGGTGAGCCTGGGAGGCATGGCCTTCGGCATTTCAGTGGTAATTAAGCCCGGAGTAGTAATTATGGCGGTTTCTTTTTCCGCAGTGGTAGGAATCTTTTTCGGACTTTATCCGGCCTCCAAAGCGGCAAAGGCGGATCCCATAGACGCCCTGAGATATGAGTAAAAATGAAAATGTGTGAGAGAGGCGCTGCAAATTATCGGCCAGATGACTTTGCAGCGTCTTATTTTTAAAAAATTTTGCAGATAGGGTCGCCAATATGTTCAGATTGTGGTATACTAAATTGATAACTTTTGATCGAGGAGCAAACCTATGCTGAATGAAGAAAAAATCCGATTGATGACGGAAACGGCTCTCCTGGAAAAGAAAGAAGAGAAGAGGATCCGTCTGGTTTATACTTATTTTAAAAGCGACTATATCGGAAGCCAGATAATGAGAGGGTTTTTTAAATATACCCTCTGCGCCCTTCTGTGCTTTATGGTATGGGGACTCTACAATCTGGACAGCCTTTTAAACGCCATCAGTATAACGGATCTGGTGAAAAGAGGCGAAATGCTGGCGCTTTACTATCTGGCCGGTCTGGCTGCGTATCTGCTGATTGCAGGGGTATCCGCTGCCTTCCGGTATAAAAAAGCGGCAAAGGGAATGAAAGCATATGCGGCAAAACTCCGGAGACTGGAGAAACGCTATGAACTTCAGAATAAGACCAAAGAGATAAAGGAGGGTTCCCGCCATGATGGGACTGTTCGTATTTAGAGAAAGACTGAGAGATTTTTACGGAAGATACAGTATGTATGTCACGCCGGTGATTCATTTTCTGTTTGGGCTGGCGGCTATGCTGATTGTCAATAAGAACATCGGTTTTATGACAAAACTTACCAGTCCTGTGGTGGTTTTGGTGGTGGCCCTGGTCAGCTCCTTCCTCCCCTACAGCGTAACGTCCCTGGTTATCGCCCTTTTAACTCTTCTCCACCTGTTCAGTGCGTCTATGGAGATTGCCCTGGTGGTGGGAGTGGTAATATTTGTAATTATTCTGCTTTACTGCGGGCTGCAGCCGGGAAACAGTTTTCTTCTGGTACTGACTCCCATGCTTTTTTTCGTCAATATTCCTTACGCCATTCCCCTGCTCATAGGACTGGGCGGCAGCCTTACGGCTGTCATTCCCGTGTCCCTCGGGGTATTCCTTTACTATGTGCTGCTTTATATTAAGCAGAACGTCGGGGCGCTGGCCGGGACGGCTGCGGCTGCTGACATTACGGAAAAATACGTCCAGATTATTAAAAGCATTCTCTCCAATCAGACGATGCTGGTTATGATTGCGGCCTTTGCCCTGTCTGCGGCAGTTGTGTATTTAATTAAAAAGATTTCCGTAGACTATTCCTGGTATCTGGCTATTGCCGCTGGAGTGATTGTCCAGTTGGGCGTGATTTTTATGGGAGACGTACTGTTTTCCGTTTCCGTTCCCATGGGAAGTATGGTACTGGGAATGCTGCTGGCGGTGGTTATCGCTCTGGTATATACCTTTTTCGTATTTGCCGTGGATTACAGCAGGACGGAATTTCTTCAGTACGAGGACGACGATTATTACTATTATGTAAAAGCGGTTCCTAAGATTACGGTGACTGCGCCGGACGTAAAGGTGCAGAAAATAAATTCGAGGCGGCGCAGGGCGGACTGATCCCCGCAAACCGAGAAAAAGGAGGTAGGACATGACGGATTTGTTAAGCGGTTTGTATAGCTGGCTTACGTTTTTACCGAGAATAACCCCGGCGAATCTGCTGGAGATCGTAATCCTTTCTGTTTTAACATACGAAATCCTGCTTTGGATTAAAAATACAAGGGCATGGACTCTTCTCAAGGGTTTGGTTGTAATTCTGGGTTTTGCACTGTTGGCGGAGATTTTCCAGCTTACCATTATTATGTGGCTTTTGGAAAAGTCCGTTACCATAGCCGTAACGGCCCTGATTATTATTTTTCAGCCGGAGCTGCGGAAGGCCCTGGAACAGTTGGGAAGCCAGAACTTCCTGACTACCATTCTGCCTATTGACGACAGACGCAGAGAAAACGGAGTTACGGACAAAACCATTAACGAACTGGTGAAAGCCACCTTTGAAATGGCCAAGGTCAAAACCGGGGCGCTGATGGTAATTGGGCGGCAGGTACCTTTAAAAGAAATTGAAAGAACAGGCATTGAGGTAGACGGAATCGTCACCAGCCAGCTTCTGATTAATATTTTTGAACATAATACGCCTCTTCACGACGGGGCTGTGGTAATCCAGGGAAACCGGGTAGTAGCCGCTACTTGTTATCTGCCTCTTTCCGATAATATGGGTATCAGCAAGGATCTGGGAACCCGGCATCGGGCGGCTGTGGGAATCAGCGAGGTAACGGACAGTCTGACAATTGTGGTTTCTGAAGAAACCGGAAGGGTGTCTGTAGCGGAAGGCGGCGGCCTGACCAAAATCGCAGATGCAGATCAGCTTAGAACCCTTCTGAAAAACAGTCAGGGTACGAGCGCGGCGGTACCTGGAAAGAGGTTTATGCAATGGAAGGGAAGGCTGAAAAATGAAAGAAAGACTAAAAAGTAATCTGAGTTTAAAGCTTCTGTCGGTTTTCCTGGCCTTCTTTTTATGGCTGCTGGTGGTTAATGTTTCCAATCCTCAGCAGACGGACACTCAGACAGTGGCTTTGGATATTATCAATGAGGAAGCGCTGACAGACGCAGGGCTGACTTATGAGATCGTAGGCAGAAGCACAGTTACGGTAAGATATACAGTGCACATGACCAACCGTTCCCTGATCCGGTCATCGGATTTCAGGGCCTATATTGATTTGGCGGACTGCAATGTTTTGGGGACGGTTCCGGTACAGGTAGAAGTGCTGAATCATGGAGATATGGTGGAAAATGTAGAGGTTGATCCCATGGTAGTCCATGTGGAAACAGAGCCTCTTCAGGAAAAGGAATTTACTCTGAGGGCAATTATCGACGACGAAGTTGCGGAAGGGTACGATATTAACAGCTACGAACTGAATCCACAGACGGTTACGGTAAAAGGACCGGAATCTCTGGTAGGCCAGATTACCAGTGTGGGAGTGGAGATTAAGGAAACCAATGGAGCCTCCGGCGACGTTACCGGCACGGCAGTGCCGCAGTTCTATGACGCCAACGGCAATCCGCTGAACCTGGGAGAACGGGTGAGCGTAGCTCCAGGCGAGATTCATTACAGCGTTCAGATTCTGAAAGTTCGCTATCTTGCCCTGGATTTCCAGACCCAGGGACAGGTGGCAGAGGGCTACCGCTTTACCGGCGTCCAGTGTGATGTCCAGGCTATTCCGGTAGTAGGGTTAAAATCCCAGCTTGCGTCGGTTACCAATGTGGTGATTCCGGCTGAGGAGTTAAACATTGACGGACTGTCCCAGTCAAAGACCGTGACGGTAGACGTAAGCCAGTATCTGCCGGAGGGCGTCCATATGGTAACGGACGACAACGATACAACGATTGAAGTGCGGCTGGACGTAGAGCCCTTGACAGAACAGACCTATACTCTGGATACCTCCGTAATCACCTTGGAGGGGCAGGATCCTGATTATGAATATGAATTTGTTGATGATTCCTTTACCGTAACAGTAGAGGGACTTGCAGAAGATTTGGCAAGCCTGGATGCCGGACAGATCGTTGTATCCTCTGATATAGCCGTTCTGGAACCGGGAGAGGAGTACGTTTTGTCACTGCAGTTTGCCGATTTGGGGACAGGTTATCAGATTACAGCTTACAGCAACGTCCACCTTCGGGTTTACCGTACTGCAGAAGCAGAAGGGCCGGGGGCGGTATCTGACTTCGGCTCCGATGAGGAAGAAACATCTGCAGCCGGCAGCGGCGGGAGTCACAATAATGGGGAAATAAACGAAAGTCAGGAGGTTTCACATGGTACGAGCCAGAGTAACAATTAAAAATCCCACTGGCCTGCATCTGCGGCCAGCCGGAATCCTTTGTAAAGAAGCCCTGAAGTTTGAAAACGCAAAAATTAACTTCATGTTCCGGGGTTCTTCCTACAACGCCAAAAGCGTATTGAGCGTATTGGGAGCGTGTGTAAAAAGCGGGGATGAAATCGAATTTGTCTGCGAAGGCGCGGAGGAAGAAGCCGCGTTGGAGGCTATGATAGGGTTGGTAGAGTCCGGTTTGGGCGAGTAGCCCCAAAAGCTGAATTTCCGGATGCGCCAAGTTCCGGACGGATCCGGCAGAAATAAATTTAGTGATTCTAAGGAGGTATGAGGTATTATGTATAAGGGAACAAGTGCATCAGCAGGAATCGGAATTGGAAAGGCGATGATCGTAGAGGATGTGCAGCTAGTGATTAAAAAGGAATCTGTAGCTGACACCGCTGCGGAACTGGCGCGTTTTAAAGAGGCGCTGGAACAAAGCATCCGAGATACTGGGGCACTGGCGGCGGATTTGGCTACCCGCGTAGGGGAAAAGGAAGCGGAGATTTTAAACGGCCATTTAATGCTGCTGTCCGATCCAATGCTGACCGGAGAAATTGAAAATTCCATTTCCAACGACGGGGTAAATGCAGAATATGCTATTGAGCAGATATGCAATACTTACGCGGATATGTTTGCGTCTATGGGCGACGAGCTGATGCAGCAGAGAGCAACGGATATGCGGGATATTAAGACCCGTATGCAGAGAGTGTTAATGGGGGCGGAGTCCGTAGACATTGCGTCTCTTCCAGCCGGAACCGTTATTGTGGCAAAGGATCTGACGCCGTCTATGACTGCAGGAATTAATCCGGCCAATGTTACCGGTATTGTTACAGAATTGGGGGGACGGACTTCCCACAGCGCAATTTTAGCCCGGGCTCTGGAGATTCCGGCTGTAGTTGCGGTAACGGATTTTATCAGCAATGTGAAAAACGGCGATGAAATTGTTCTGGATGGTTCTGACGGGACGGTTTACGTTAATCCGGAGGCAGAAGTAAAGGCCGGATATGAAGAGAAGAGAGAGGCTTTCCTTCAGGAGAAAAAGGATCTGGAGCAGTATATTGGAAAGCCCACTGTTACCAAGGACGGCGTACACGTAGAACTGGTGGCCAATATTGGAAAACCGGAAGATGTGGACAAGGTTCTCCAGTACGACGGCGAGGGCGTAGGCCTCTTCAGAACCGAGTTCCTGTTTATGGATCGGAACGCTATGCCAACAGAGGAAGAGCAGTTTGAAGCATACAAAAAAGTAGCCGTTGCCATGAACGGCAAGCCGGTGATTATCCGTACTCTGGACATCGGCGGCGATAAAGAGATTCCTTATATGGGACTGGAAAAGGACGAGAATCCTTTCCTGGGCTACCGCGCCATCCGTTTCTGCCTGGATCGCAAGGAGGACGTTTATAAGCCCCAGCTCAGGGCCCTTCTGAGAGCCAGCGCATTCGGCAACATTAAAATCATGGTTCCCCTGGTTACCTGCATTGACGAGCTGAGGGAAGCCAAGGCCCTGATTGAAGAGCTGAAAGCAGAACTGGACGGCCAGGGAATTGCTTATGATAAGAATATCCAGGTGGGAATCATGGTAGAGACGGCCGCTGCTTCCCTCATTGCAGATATTTTTGCTAAAGAGGCGGATTTCTTCAGCATTGGTACTAACGACCTGACCCAGTATACCATGTCTGTGGATCGCGGAAACGATAAGGTTTCTTATCTGTATTCCCCCTTAAATCCCGCAGTTTTAAGAAGCATTAAGCGGATTATTTCCTGCGGCCGTGAGGCAGGCATTATGGTAGGAATGTGCGGCGAAGCTGCCAGCGATCCCATGATGATCCCGCTGCTTCTGGCATTTGGCCTCAATGAGTTCAGCATGAGCGCTTCCGCTATCTTAAAGTCCAGGAAGATGATTACCGGCTACAGTACAGAGGAGCTTCAGGCTGTGGCGGATAAGGCAATGAGCTTTGCTACGGAAAAAGAAGTGGCTCAGTTTATGAAAGAATTTGTGGAGCAGTAATTCATGATAGTTTATAGTATCTGTTATGTTGTCAGTTTTCTGCTGGCCCGGGCCGGATGGTATTTCCCATCCGGCCTTGCTCTCCTGGGGGCAGCTCTGTGGCTTTACTGGAAGGATTACCGGGCCACCGGCAGCCTGATCCATCTGCGGGGGCTGTTTTGCCTGGGATTTGCAGGGGGGCAGGGATTATCCTGCATGAAATTAAGCCGTTTGGCCGCAGACTGGAACTGGATGACCTGGCTTTGTTTTTACGCTGCCGTTTTTTCCTTTTATATGGCATTTTCATGGATAGAAGGCGATAGGAAAAGCAATATGGACGCCGGGGCCTTTGCAAGAAGGCTTGGCAGAGGAAAGGCGGGAGAAACCCTGCGTTTTACCGGCATGAGCCGTGAGAGAAAGCGGGTGGCGCCGGATTCCGGAGGGCTGTTTTTAGCCATTGCAGGAATTACCCTTTGTTCCCTGGCGGCTTTTTTGCTGGAAGCCGCTGTGCTGGGATACGTCCCCTTTTTTGTCAGAGGCGTCCCCCATGCCTATTCTTATTTCCACATTACTGGAGTTCATTACTTTACTGTGTCCTGCGTCCTGGTTCCGCCCCTGACGGTACTGTACTTTTTAGGACGGAATAGGCGAAGCGGGTGGAAAGACTGGGCCGTGGCTTTTTCAGCCGCCGTATCTCTGGCGATTCCGGTGCTGTGTGTTTCCAGGTTTCAGCTAATTTTGGCGGTGGGACTGTCGGTTTTGGTTTATATCGCCGTGGTAAGGCGGTTTCGGCTGGCTTATGCCGGCGCTCTGGCAGCGGTGATGATTCCCGCTTACATTGTGCTGACCATTGCCAGGAGTCATGACGTAAGCTACTTAAACGGCATTTTTGAGATGAAAAACAGCAGTATGCCGATTTTTATCACCCAGCCTTATATGTATGTGGCCAATAACTATGACAATTTTAACTGCCTGGTGGAGCAGCTTCCCGCCCACACCTTTGGCCTGAGAATGCTTTTCCCCCTTTGGGCTCTGACGGGCATAAAATTTCTGTATCCTTCCCTGGTATCCTTCCCCCTGTACGTTACAAAGGAGGAGCTGACGACGGTGACTCTTTTTTACGATGCTTATTACGATTTTGGCATTGCAGGGGTGATTCTTTTGGCAGCGGTTTTGGGAGCTGTCTGCGGGTATCTGGTGAAACGCCTGAGAACCATGGAAAATCCGGCGGGCTATCTTTTCTACGCCCAGATGGCTATGTATATGGGCCTGTCCTTTTTTACCACCTGGTTTTCTAATCCCACCACCTGGTTTTACTTTGCAGCCACGGGAGCCGTTTGGTTCTGCACGGAATCCCTGCGCCTGGGGAGACGGTAAAAAAGTTCAGCCAGGGCTGAATTGTTACAACAATTTTTGGTTCATTTAAAGATTGATTGACATTTTTGGGAATCATTGCTATAATGATCGTAATATGACGGCCAGTTTTGAAAAGGAGAGGACAACGTTTTAACCGATTTGAAATTGGTCTTTTGTATGCTATAAGTGTATAGTTTAGGAGGTAGTCAAGATGTTTTTGAAGGGTTTGTTTGGCGGCGGAAAAGCCAAAAAAGAGATTTTAGCTCCGGCAGCAGGTAAATGCGTACCCATGAGCGAAGTAAACGATCCGACTTTTAGCCAGGAGATCCTGGGAAAAGGCATTGCCATTATTCCGGCGGAGGGAAAAATTTATGCGCCGGCGGACGGAGAAGTCACGATGGTTTTTGAGACAAAGCACGCGCTGAGCGTAAAAACCTCTGACGGAGCGGAGCTGATTATCCACATCGGCCTGGATACGGTAAATCTCCAGGGCAAATACTTTAACGCCCGTGTTAAAGCGGGAGACAAGGTAAAAGCCGGGGATTTGATGATGGAATTTGATATGGATAAGATCAAAGAGGCCGGATACGACGTTATTACGCCGGTAATCGTGTGCAATACGCCGGATTACCCCAACATGGTCTGCCATACGGGGATGGACGTAAAACCTGGGGATCTGGTCATTGAGTTATAATTCCGGCTTTGGGGAAAGACGGAAAATAGGGTTGGTTTAAACCTGTAGGAAGAGGTTTAAATAAATAAGAAAAGTCCGAAAGGACGAGAAAGGGGTAGGTTTTATGATGAAATACCTTCAAAGGCTCGGCAAATCTTTGATGCTGCCGGTAGCCTGTCTTCCTGTCTGCGGTATTTTAATGGGAATTGGCTATGCTCTTTGCCCGAGTACCATGCAGGGAGGAGACGTAAACGGAATCCTCGAAATTATCGGTTTCTTCCTGGTAAAAGCAGGCGGAGCGCTCATTGACAATATGTCATGGCTGTTTGCCGTAGGCGTTGCAGTGGGAATGTCAGAGGATAACGACGGTACCGCAGGTCTGGCCGGTCTGGTTTCCTGGCTGATGATCACGAAACTTTTAAATCCCACAGTAGTAGCTACATTAACAGGTGTGGCGGAAGAAGCGGTAGACCTTGCATACAGCAAGATCGAAACCCAGTTCATCGGTATTTTGGCCGGATGTCTGGGCGCAGCCTGCTATAACCGCTTTAAGAGCACCAAACTTCCGGATTGGCTTTCCTTCTTCTCCGGAAAACGCTGCGTTGCAATCGTAACTGCCGTTCTGTCTATCGTAGTAGCGGCAATTCTGTTCTTTGTATGGCCTGTAATCTTCAACGCTCTGGTAGCAGTTGGCGAAGGCATCATGGGACTGGGGGCTGTAGGCGCCGGCATTTACGCCTTCTTTAACCGTCTGCTGATTCCTTTCGGACTGCACCATGCGCTGAACAACGTATTCTGGTTTGACACTATCGGAATCGGCGACCTTTCCAACTTCTGGGCTGGAAAGACTTCTGCAGATGTAAGCTGGAGCCTTGGTATGTATATGTCCGGCTTCTTCCCCTGCATGATGTTTGGTATCCCGGCTGCGGCGCTGGCTATGATTCAGTGCGCAAAGAAGGAAAAGAGAAAAGTTGCCATCGGTCTGTTAGGTTCCGCTGCAATTGCTGCATTTATCTGCGGCGTTACCGAACCCTTTGAGTTTGCTTTCATGTTCCTGGCTCCCGGCCTGTACCTGGTTTACGCTATTCTGTACGGAATCTTTACCACCATTACGGTTATGGTTGGATTCAGAGGAGGTTTTTCCTTCTCCGCAGGACTTACGGATCTGGTATTCTCCGCAAGCCTTCCGGCTGCTCAGAAGACCATGCTGATTATTCCGCTGGGAATTGCTGCGGCAATCGTATTCTACGCAGTATTCCGCTTTATGATTCCGGCCTTTAATTTCAAGACCCCGGGCCGTGAGGATGATGATGTGCCGGCTGACGAAGTAAATGTACAGCTTGCCAACAATGATTTTACTCAGATCGCTTCCATCGTTTTAGCTGGTCTGGGCGGTAAGGAAAATGTAAAGTCTTTGGACAACTGCATTACCAGACTTCGCCTGGAAATCAAGGACTACACGAAGGTTGACGAGAAGAAGATCAAATCTGCAGGCGTGGCCGGAGTAATCCGTCCCAGCAAGAACTCTGTTCAGGTTATTGTAGGAACAAAAGTACAGTTTGTTGCAGATGAAATGAAGAAAATGTTATAAAAAGTATATGCAGTAGGAAACGGAGTTCCCTATTACATAAGAAATAGAAGGCTTTGAGGCTTTCACAGCAGGAGGCGCCGCAGAATCGTCAGGTTCTGGGGCGCTTTCGCATATAAAACAGACTTTCGCTTTGATTTGGTAAAGCAGAAAAGAGTAGACCGGAATCAGAAATCGTGGTATGATAGGTGAAAGAAATTTTTGGAGAGAGTGAGGATGTACCTATGATTTCAGAAAAGATGAAACCTTTTGTTCAGAATAATTCCGCTATCCGCGCCATGTTTGAAGAGGGAAAGAAGATGGCAGCTCTGTACGGCAAGGAAAACGTTTATGATTTCAGCCTGGGAAACCCCAGTGTTCCGGCTCCCGCTGCCGTAAAGCAGGCCATATTTGACGTGATGAATGAGGAAGACGAAAATATGGTTCACGGCTATATGAGCAACGCCGGATTTGAAGACGTCCGGGACGCTATCGCCCAGTCCTTAAACCGCCGGTTCGGCACAGCCTTCCATGAGGGCAATATCTTAATGACCGTAGGCGCTGCCAGCGGCATGAACGTTATATTAAAAACCATTTTAAACCCTGGAGATGAGGTGGCCGTATTTGCCCCTTATTTTATGGAATACGGCGCTTACGTCCGCAATTATGATGGCGTTTTGACAGTAGTGGAGCCTAATACGGAAACCTTCCAGCCCAATCTGGAGAAGTTCCAGGCGTTAATTACCCCGAAAACCAAAGCCGTCATTATTAATACTCCCAATAATCCTACGGGAGTGGTGTATTCGGAGGAAACCCTGACCGAAATCGGCCGGATTTTAAGAGAGAAAAGCGCTGAAACCGGCCATGCCATTGTGCTGATTTCCGATGAACCCTACCGGGAACTGGCTTATGACGGGGTTCAGGTGCCTTATGTAACGAAGTTTTACGCCAATACCGTTGTCTGCTATTCCTACAGTAAATCCCTGTCTCTGCCAGGAGAGCGTATCGGCTATCTGGTAATACCTGACGAGATGGAGGAAAGCCAGGAAGTATTTTCCGCTGCCAGCATTTCCAACCGTGTTTTAGGAAGCGTCAACGCCCCCTCTCTTATGCAGAGAGTCATTAAGCGCTGCGTAGACGAGCAGGTAAACCTGGAAGCTTACGATAAAAACAGGAACCGTCTGTACAATGGGCTGAAAGAGCTGGGCTTTTCCTGCATTAAGCCAGAGGGCGCTTTTTACCTCTTTGTAAAATCTCCTATGGAGAATGAGAAAGAGTTTGTAGATCTCTGCAAGAAACACAGAGTCCTGGTAGTGGGGGGTACCTCCTTTGCCTGCCCGGGATATGTGAGAATCGCTTACTGCGTTTCTTATGAGCAGATTGAACGCTCCCTTCCCGCATTTAAAGAGATTGCTATGGAGTGCGGCCTGTGAGGGGGTGGGAACGGTATGTAAGGAAAGTCGTTCCTTACGTACCGGGGGAACAGCCCGTAGGAAAAGGGCTTATTAAACTGAATACCAATGAGAATCCCTATCCTCCCGCGCCGGGAGTGATAAAGGCCTTAAAAGAAATGGACGGAGAGGCCTTCCGCAAGTATCCGGATCCTGCTTCCGCATCTCTTTGCCGGGTTCTGGCAGAGAGATACGGTGTGGGGGAGGATCGGGTCTTTGTGGGAGTAGGCTCTGATGATGTGCTGGCTATGGCCTTTCTGACCTTTTTTAATTCCCCGAAACCCATTCTCTTTCCAGACATCAGCTATTCCTTTTATCCGGTCTGGGCGGATTTGTTTCACATTCCCTACCGCACACAGGCTTTGGATAAGGATTTTCGGATTGTAAAGGAAGACTATTTTCAGGAAAACGGAGGAATTATTTTCCCCAACCCCAATGCCCCCACAGGCCTGTTAATGCCTTTAAAAGAAATTGAGGAAATCCTCAGGGCAAATCCCGATTCCGTTGTGATTGTGGATGAAGCTTACATCGACTTTGGCGGGGAATCGGCGGTAAGGCTGACGGATTACTACGATAATCTGCTGGTAGTTCAGACCTTCAGCAAGTCCCGTTCCATGGCGGGAATGAGAATCGGCTACGCCATTGGCCAGCCGGATCTGATAAAAGCCATGTCAGATGTAAAGTATTCCTATAATTCCTACACCATGAACCTGCCGTCCCAGATTTTGGGAGTCAAGGCGGTGGAAGACGAAGCTTACTTCCGGGAAACCGTTGAAAAGATTATTTCCACCAGGGAAAGGGCCAAAAAACGTCTGACAGGCCTGGGCTTTTCTTTTCCGGATTCCATGGCCAATTTTATATTTGCGTCCCATGAAAAGGCGGAGGCCAAAGAGCTTTTTGAGGCCCTGAAAAAAGAAAGGATCTATGTCCGGTACTTTGATCAGCCCAGAATCCGCAGCTACCTGAGGATCACCGTGGGGACGGAAGAGGAAATGGAAGCCCTTTTCCGGTTTCTGGAGAATTATCTGGCCTAGCGGTATATTTTGGCATTTATTGCAGCCCCTTTTGGGGCTGTTTTTTGGTTGACAGAAAAGTCCAATATGCCTATAATGGAGGCGTATTCTCCGCCAATAGGAGAATAACAATTACAGCAGAGACGAGGACAAAAAAATGAGTGAGAAAAAGCAAAACACCTTAAACGGCTGGCAGTCGGTGCTGCTGCTGATCTGTATTATTGCGTCAGTAGCGGTGTGCATCAGTCTGAAAGTCGGAGGGCCAATGATCGGCCTGTTTTTTTCGTGGATGATTATCTACGCCTTTTGTATCATATTCCGCCTGGATTACAAGGAAATCCACCAGGGGGCTTTTGATGCCCTGAAGGTAGTCCTTCCTACCATGGCTATTTTGATGGCTATCGGCGTACTGATCGGGACGTGGATGCAGTCAGGGACTATCCCCACGATTATTGTATATGGGCTAAAATCCATTAATCCTACCTACCTTCTTCCCTTTACCCTGATTTTTACGTCGGTAATCAGCATGGTTACGGGAACCTCCTATGGCTCAGTGGGAAGCGCCGGAGTGGCTATGATGGCCATCGGCCACGCCATGGGAATCAACCCCGGCATGGTGGCGGGAGCCGTTATCTGCGGGGCCATGTTCGGAGATAAGCTGAGTCCCTTTTCAGACACCACCAATCTGGCGCCGGCTGTGGCCGGGGCAAAGCTGGGGGACCATGTAAAGAGTATGCTGTGGACAACAGTTCCCCCCATGCTCATCAGTATTGTGATTTTCACGGTACTGGGAATTTCCCAGACCTCCGGAGGATACGATCCCGGAGATTTAAACTCTTACATCACCTATCTGGAAGGAAGCTTCCACATTGGATGGGTAACCCTGATTCCGGCTATCTTAATTATTGTGCTGCTTCTGTTCCGTGTGGGGGCTTTTGAGGCCCTGGGAATCGGAGCCATTGCCGGGGCCATTACGGCCATAGCCGTTCAGGGGGCTGACTTAAAATCCGTGCTGACAGTGGCCTACAGCGGCTTTACCAGCGATACGGATCTGGGAGTTTTAAAGTCCATTTTAAACCGGGGCGGTATGAGCAGTATGCTGCAGTATGTGGCCATTATCACCTTTGCCGTAGGCATGGGCGGAATGCTGGAGAGACTGGGAGTGCTGGATCGGATCCTGTCTGTCTTTACAAAGCGGATCCACAGCGACGGAACTCTGATTCTGGCGACTATGATTGTGGGTTATATTACCAGCATTGTCAGCGGTTCCAGCCCTATGTCTCATGTACTGACAGGACGCCTGCTGCAGCCTCTTTTTAAAGAGAGAGGCATTGAACCCAGGATCCTGTCACGGTGTCTGGAGGACAGCGGAACTCTGGCAGGCCCCATGATTCCGTGGCACGGCTACGGCATATATATGGCGGGCACTCTGGGCGTTGTGTGGTCCCAGTACATTTTATTTGTGCCCCTTTTATGGCTGACGCCGGTATTTTCCATTTTCTACGGATTTACGGGGATTTCCATTTTACATACGAAAGAATCATAAAATTTGAATGGAGGAAGGCAGATGGGGCAGAAAGCTTTGAGAATACTGGGAATCGTATTGGGGAACGCCATATTCGCTCTGGGGTTGTCGGCATTTTCCATTCCCAATCATTTTCTTGTAGGAGGGGCCACGGGACTTGCCAGAAGCGTGGAGCATTTCTTTGGACTGAATGTGTCCCTGACCGTAGGGGCCATTAACGTGGTAATGTTTATCCTTGGATTTTGGTTTCTGGGGAAGCAGTTTGCACTAACCACCATTATAAGCTCCGTGATTTTTCCTTTTTTGCTGAGCTGGATGCAGGCAATGGAAGGACTTCAGAATCTTACGGGGGATCGCCTGCTGGCAGCCCTTTTCGGAGGAATGCTGGCGGGCCTTGGCATCGGCCTGGTTATGCGTTTAGGGGGATCCACAGGAGGAATGGATATTCCGCCGCTGATTTTAAACCGGAAATTCCGGATTCCCATTGCGGCGGCTATGTACTGCTTTGACGTGGGAATCCTCCTTTCCCAGATGATTTTTTCCAACACAGAAGAAATCCTGTACGGCATCATGTCCGTTATGCTGACGTCCATTGTGCTGAACCAGGTGCTTTTATTCGGCAATGGAAACGTGCAGGTGCTGATTATCAGCAGAGAATACGAAAAGATCAACGAGGCCATCCAGAAGGATTTGGACAGAGGCTCTACCTATCTGCCTATTCAAACCGGCCATGAAAAGCTGGAACAGAAGGCGGTGCTCTGTGTCCTTCCCAACCGGGAGATGAGCCATTTAAACCATTTTGTAAAGGAAATCGACCCTAAAGCGTTTATCATTATTAACGGGGTCCGGGAGGTCCGGGGAAGAGGCTTTACCCTGGACAAGCATTTATCCTGAAACAGAGCCGGAAAGAAGGAAAGACGATGGGACATTTGACCACAAAGGACGCTTACAAAAATCTGGAAGAACGTATTAACTGGTTTACGCAGGGAGCTCCGCCATCGGAAACCCTGTACAAGATCCTGCAGGTGCTTTACACGGAGAAGGAGGCAAAATGGGTGGCTCTGCTGCCTGTCCGCCCCTTTACCCTGAAAAAAGCGGCTAAAATCTGGGGAACTACGGAGGCAAAAGCGGAAAAGCTGCTGGATCATTTATGCGACAAGGCTCTTTTGGTAGATTCCCTCTACCACGGGGAGCGCCAGTTTGTAATGCCGCCGCCAATGGCCGGGTTTATTGAATTTGCCCTGATGCGGACCAGAGGGGACATTGATCAGAAGTATCTGGCGGAGCTGTACTACCAGTACATGAACGTAGAAGAGGATTTCGTAAAGGATCTGTTTTTTGCCACGGAAACCAGGCTGGGACGGGTTTACGTCCAGGAACCCGTGCTGGAAAACGATAAGACCAACCATATTTTGGACTACGAGAGAGCGACCCACATCATAGAAGAGGCGAAATACATCGGCCTGGGAACCTGCTACTGCCGCCATAAGATGTACCACGCAGGCCATCCCTGTGAGATTAACGCGCCCTGGGAGGTCTGCCTGACCTTTGACAATGTGGCCCGTTCCCTTTCAGAGCACGGCGGCTATGCCCGCCTGATTTCTAAGGAAGAGGCAAAAGATGTCCTGGAACTTTCCTATGAGAGCAACCTGGTGCAGATCGGGGAGAATGTAAGAGAGCATCCCGCCTTTATCTGCAACTGCTGCGGGTGCTGCTGCGAGGCCCTTCAGGCGGCCAGAAAATTCAGCCCCATGCAGCCAGTGGCCACTACTAACTATATTCCGCGGATTTCAACGGATACCTGCGTTGGCTGCGGCAAATGTGAAAAGGTTTGTCCTATCTTGGCCATTTCCATGGAGAAACCGGGAGAAGAGGAAGGCAGAAAGAAGCCCTGGGCGAAAGTGGACACGGAGATCTGTCTGGGCTGCGGCGTCTGTGCCAGAAACTGTCCCACAGGAGCCATAAAACTGGAACGGCGTCCCGCTCAGATTATTACGCCGGTCAACAGCACTCACCGCTTTGTTCTTCAGGCCATTGAGAAGGGAACCCTTCAAAACCTGATATTTGACAATCAGGCCTTTGCCAATCACAGGGCCATGGCGGCGGTCTTTGCCACTATTTTAAAGCTTCCGCCCTTAAAGCAGGCTTTGGCCAGCAAGCAGTTTAAATCCGTTTATCTGGACAGGCTGCTGTCATTAAAAGAAAAGTATCCTGCCAGAGAAGAAAAGAAAGGGTGAGAAGGATTTTATGAGTCAGCCTGTGAATTTCTACCGGAGAGTTTCTATGGTATGTCAGGCGGTTCCCCAGGGAAAGGTAGCCACCTACGGCCAGATCGCTCTCCTGTGCGGAAAACCGAAAAATTCCAGGCAGGTGGGCTATGCCCTAAAATGGGGCCTTGCCGGCCCGGTTCCGGCCCATCGCATTGTAAACGCTCAGGGGTATCTGACAGGGGCCCCGTCCTTTGAAACCCACGATATGCAAAAGAAGCTGTTGGAAAAAGAAAACATAGTCGTAACAGAAGAGAAGCCCGGAAAATTCCGGGTTTCTCTTGCACAATACGGCTGGAAAAATACCATGGATCAGGCCCTGGAGCTGGAAAAACGGTTCCGGGCAGAGGGCGTCTGAGAGTCATTCCTTACCGGGAGAATAGTCGTTGCAGGGAGACTGGGACCAGGTAAGGTTCTGGCCGTCAGAACTTACGGAAAGAGTTCCCTGAAGGTCTGTGCGGAAAACGGGAATTTCCATGACTTCCAGCTTTTCCATGGTAGTATCGTGAGGGTGGCCGTAAGAGTTTCCTTCTCCGCAGCTAATGACAACGTATTCCGGGACGGTATTTTGGAGAAGATCCCAGGAGGTGGAGGAACCGCTGCCGTGGTGTCCGGCCACATAAACGGTGCTGGATAAGGCGCTGCCCCACTGACTGCACATATCTTCTTCCTCCTGGTATTCAGCGTCTCCTGTCAGGAGGAAACTGGTTTCCCCGTAGGAAAGGCGCAGGGCCAGGGAATTGTTGTTGGAGTCTCCCTCATCAATGGTGATGGGAGCCAGAACCGTAAAGGAGGCCCCGCCCAGGGAAAAGGTATCCCCGGGAGCCGGATGGAGGGGCGTCAGCCCTTTTTCATCCAATGTGCTGAGGTAGGATTGAAAAAGCTTTGTGTCGGTTTCGTAATCCGGAGCCAGAACCGTGTCAACGGAAAACCGGGAAATGGCTCCGATCACGCCGTTTAAATGATCCGCATCATAATGGGAGGCCACAATGTAGTCCAGGGAGGTGATTCCCTGTTCCAAAAGGTAGCTGACCACAAAGGAAGAGTGGCTCCGATCCCCTCCGTCATAGAGGAGGGTGTGACCGTCGGACTGAACCAGGACGGAAAGCCCCTGGCCTACGTCCAATACAGTCATAAGAAAGGAAGAATCTTCCGGAAGGGGTTCGGCTTCCGGAGACGGCGAAGAGCTGCCGTCAGAAAAAAGATCCCGGAAAGCGTCTGCCTGGGACTGAAGATCCCAGGAGAGGGATGGAATCTCAGGAGAAAACTGAAAATCCGTCTGGAAGAAAATTCCTACTGCTAATAAGAAGCAAAAAAGAAAGGCCGGAAAAGAAGAGATTCCCAGCCTTTTTCTTTTGTCTCTTTTTTTGCCGGAGTGCTTTGGTTTTGATGAATATTTCATTTTTTAAAAAGCTCCTTCCCATCTTCTAGGAGGCGCACAGCGCCATAACCCATAGTTTACCAGAAGAAGGGACGGCTGTAAACCGGTATTGCCGGGGCAGCTTAGATTTGAATTTCCGGCTGATAGGTTCTGAGCCAGAAATCCACCTGTATGGCGTAGGCCATCATTTGCGGAGCCGCCATAAGCTGGCCATACCAGGGCTTTCCGTAATCCGAAGGGCTGGAGAGGAAGCGGAGAACCTTTTCCCGGTCAAAGAAGCGCAGGCAGGGAGAGGAGGAATCCTCCAAAATTTCCCGGAGGCGGCGGGCCAGAAGGGTTTCGTACTCCTTGTCATAGGTTTTGGGGTAGGGAGACTTTTTACGGAACAGGATCTCATCCGGAAGAAAGCCCCTTCCCGCCTGCCTAAGCAGGTTTTTCACTACGCCGTCCCTGGCTTTCATCTCCCAGGGAACATTCCAGAGATATTCCACAATCCGGTGGTCGGCAAAGGGAACCCGGGCTTCCAGGCCGCTGTACATACTGGTACGGTCCATGCGGTTTAAAAGGGTCTGCATAAACCAGGTAAGATTCAGATAGGAAATTTCCCGCCGTCTGGCCTCTTCCGGAGCTTCGCCCTGGAGAGCAGGCACCTGGCTGATGGAAGCCTCATAAGCGTCCCGGACGTATTCTTCCATGTGAAGCTCTTCCAGGAAGTCGTCGGAAAGAAGAACCTGACGGGCTTTCAGATCCATGGTCCAGGGGAAGGTGTCCGCCTGGAAGCATTTCCGGGAATGAAACCAGGGGTAGCCTCCAAAGATCTCGTCGGCACATTCCCCTGTAAGAGCCACTTTGCAGAAGGGCTTTACCTGGGAACAGAAATAGAGCATAGAGGAGTCCACGTCCGCCATGGCCGGAAGATCGTGGGCCAATACGGAATCTTTCAGCAAAAGAAACTGCTCTTTGGTAGAGCATTCCAGAAAATGGTGGTCAGAGTCCAGATACTGAACCATTTTTTCGGCGTAAGGCCGATCCTGGGAGGGCTGGAAGGAATTGGCTTTAAAATTGTCTCCATTTCCGGCAAAATCAAAGGAAAAGGTGGTAAGCTGCCGGTTTTTCTTTTTTAATTCCCTGGCGCAGACAGAGGAAACCAGGCTGGAATCGACGCCGCCGGAGAGGAATGTACAGATGGGAACGTCGGAAACCATCTGACGCCGGATGGAATCCTCCACCAAAAAAGCGGTCTTTTCCACAGTGGCTTCGTAGCTGTCTTCATGGGGACGGCTTTCAAGCTGCCAGTAGGGCTGGCTGCGAAGAGAGCCGGGGGAGCAGATGAGAAAATGGCCGGGAAGGACTTCACGGATCCCCTGAAAGACTCCCTTTCCTCTGGTTTTGGCCGGACCAAGGCTGAAGACCTCATTGAGTCCTTCCAAATCCAAAACGGGTTTGATTCCGGGCCAGACAAAGAGGCTTTTTAATTCCGAAGCAAACACCAGGGTTTCGTCGTGATACCAGTAAAAGAGGGGCTTTACCCCCAGACGGTCCCGGTAGAGCAAAATCTCATTGCGGACCGGATCGGCAATGGCAAAGGCAAAGATGCCATTGAGCTTTTGGACAAATTCCGGGCCAAACTCCAGATAGGAGAGGAGAATGACCTCAGTATCACTGGCCGTCTCGAAAGAATGGCCCAAATCCTGGAGCTGGCGGCGCAGCTCAGAGGTATTGTAAAGCTCTCCATTGTAAATGATGGCCCAGACGCGGCCGTTACACTCCTTTAAGAAGGGCTGGTGGCCGGTCATAAGGTCCACGATTTCCAGACGGACCTGGGCCAGACCGAAGGACTGGGACAGCCAGATTCCTTCATCATCAGGGCCCCGCCGTTTTTGGGCCCTGTTCATATCCTCCAAAATCCGGCGAAAGCCGGGAAGGCTGGATTCGCCCGGAGGTTTGGGGAGGAAAAAACCGGAAATTCCGCACATATTCATACTCCTTTTTCATGATTGATTTATGGGCCGCCCGCAGGCTGGCCCAGAAAGAAAAGCTACAGGATAAAGCAGGCCGTAATAAAGGCGCAGACAAAGCCGATGAGAACGGGCAGGAAATTTTTCCGGGCCAGTTCCAGGGGATTGACATTGCAGATAGCGGCTACGGGAATCAGACCCCAGGGAACAATGGTTCCCCCGCCCACAAAAATAGCGGTGATCTGCCCCAGAGCGGCCAGAACCGGAACGGAAGCCCCTACGGCGGAACCGAAGGTATGGGCCAGGGCCCCGGTAAGAGGCAGGCCGGAGAAGCCGGATCCGTCCAGACCCGTAAGAGCTCCGGCAACCATTTGAATGGCGGCGATAAGATAGGGATTGAGAGGGGCGTGGGAGGCCAGCCACACGGCCCAGTCGTTCATAATGCCGCCCTGGAAAGCTTCTCCCATAATGGCAGAGATGCCTTCCCCGCCTAAAAAGAAAAAGGCTCCAATGGCAATAACCGGGGCGAAAATGCGGATAGCGAACAAAAATCCGTCTGTCAGATAGCCGGTGATTTTTTCCAGAGACTCTTTGGGAAAGCCAAGAAAGGCTCCAAGGCATGTAAGGAGGACTGCAGTTCCGGAAACGATGCTGGTGGCCTCTCCGCCGCTTAAATCCAGAATCAGCATAGCGGCAATATCCGCCAGAAAAGCGGCAGGCACGGCTATGGCCAGAATCCGGGCAGGCATTTTGGGAGCCGGGGCAGCTTCTTCGGCAATTTTGGCCTTATGGGCGGAAAGACTGGAGATAGCCATGGTTTTCCGGTTTAAGAGGAAGGCGGCCACAACGGTGGAGATCCCCATGGCAAAAAAGACAGGGCGGCCTTCCGTCAGAATCTGGCTGGCGGAAATTCCCGCCGCAGAAGCGGAAATAGCCGGGGCTCCCTGGATCACCACATCATAGCTGAGGGCAATGCCGTGGCCGAACAGATTCATAGCCATGGCGGCGGCCAGAGGCTTTAACCCGCCCCGGACGGCAAAGGGAAGCATAATGGCTCCCACCAGGGCCACGGAGGGAGAGGGCCACAGAAAGAGGGAGAACAACAGCATGGTAATTCCCAAAATCCACCAGGTCAGGGAAGGGGTTTTCATGATTTTGGACATGGGCCGCATCAAAAGGAAATCGCTTCCCAGATCCGACAGGCATTTGGACAGGGCTGTAACCAGTGCGATGGTGGCGATGATTTCCATAAATTCTTTTGCAGCGTAGAGGATGGCGTTAAATACCGTCTGGATTCCCCCGATAACGCTTCCCAGACCCGCCGTTCCCAACAGGAAGAGAAAGGCGATGCAGACGGCCGGTGTGTCTTTTCTGCATATCATAACGCCGAGAATGGTGACGACTCCCACCAGATAGAGTATGTGGAGAGGAGTCAGAACAGTTGCGGTTTCTAACATGGCAATACTCCTGGTTTCAAACTATACTTTAGCATATGTAGCGGCCACTGAGCCGTGCGGCTTGACAGGGGAAAAAAAGAAAGGTACAATAACCGGCGAGAATCCGGCGGAAGGCCGGAAAGGCGGGCAAAGTCAGTGCTCAAAAGATGGAGGAATCAAAATGGAACGCAAAAAAATGATTCAGGACGTATTGTGGATTCTGGCGGGAAATACCATTTACGCCCTGGGAGTAGTGATGTTTCTTCTGCCTAACGGCTTTATTATGGGAGGAACCACGGGACTGGCCCTGGCGGCCAGACATTATCTGGGGATTCCCATTACCGGCTTTGTTTCGGTGTTTAATATCGGAATGTTTCTATTAGGGGCTGCGGTCCTGGGAAAGAAATTTGCCATGACTACCCTTATCAGCAGTTTTTATTATCCCTTTATTTTGGGGATTTTGGAACCCATGAGCTTTTTGGCCCAGCCCGGAGAGGACATGATGCTGGCGGCGGTATTTGGCGGCGGAATGATAGGAATCGGCATAGGAGTCGTCATTCGGAGCGGAGCTTCCACAGGAGGCATGGATATACCGCCTCTGATTGCCAAACGTTTCCTGGGACTTCCGGTATCGGCCGTTATGTATGCCGGAGATTTTCTGATCCTGCTTTTGCAGGCCTCTTTTTCCCAAAATCTCCAGATCCTTTACGGAATTTTCCTGGTATGCCTGTACACCTTGGTATTAAACCAGGTGCTGGTGGCCGGAGAGTCCAAAACGCAGGTAAAGGTGGTCAGCGTCCGCTATGAGGAAATTAATGAGATGATCATTGGGGAAATGGACAGAGGAACCACCCTTCTTCACGGGCAGACGGGCTTTTTAAAAGAGGAAAGGCCGGTGATTCTCACAGTAATTTCCAACCGGGAGCTGGCAAGGCTGAACCGGGAAGTCCAAAAGATAGATCCGGAGGCATTCCTTATTGTAAGCCCGGTAAAAGAAGTGAGGGGAAGAGGATTTTCCCTTCCCAGGCTATGGGAAAACCGGGAAGAGAAAACCATGTAAGACAGGCGTTACCCTTTGCAGAATACAGTAATTTCCTGGGGAACGGTAATGGCCGGAATGCTTCTGGTAGAGGAAGAGTACAGTACTAAAAGGAAGCTGTCTCCGGGAATGGTCTGGATTCTCTGGCCATTGGGAGTGCGGATCTGGGTATTCTGATCCGGATTCAGTCTCAGAGTGCCGTCTGAGTTCATAAGCTCCTGGTCGAAAACGTCCAGAACCGCCTGGACACCCTGGCCTGTTTTGGCAATGGCCAAAGCCGTATAGCGAGGCGGATAAATAAGAACCATGGGAGCGTCAGGATCGTAAAATGCCGTAATGGAATCCCCCGGCATAATAGGTTCGCAGCCCTGGACAAAGGTATTGGAAGTCAGGAGCAGAGACACGGGGCCTCCTGCTGTCTGGAGATCCAGAAGGAAGGAACAGAAATTCATGCTGGAACCGGTGTCCTGAAGACTGGTAACGGTCCGCACAGTGCCGGATATGGAAGGATAAGCGTTCATAAAAGCCCTCCGCAATAAAACTCTATTTTAAGGTATGCAGGGAAGGGGGAATGTTGCAGGAAAACCATTGAAAAATCCCTGTTCCGGTGATATGATAGTCAGAAAAACAAAAGTTCAGGAGGTTATAGTTTGCCATGAAAACAGAAATAACCAGAGAGCAGGCCCTTGCCCTGCTGAAAAAATATAATCAGGAGCCTTTCCATATCCTTCATGCACTGACGGTGGAACACGTTATGGCCTGGTACGCCGGAGAACTTGGATATGGGGAAGAAGCAGACTTTTGGGCTATGGCCGGACTGCTCCATGATGTAGATTTTGAGAAATATCCGGAGGAACACTGCAAAAAAGCCCCTGAGCTTTTGGCGGAAATCGGCGCGGAGCCGGAGCTGGTTCATGCAGTATGCAGCCACGGCTACGGCCTGTGCTCTGACGTGGAGCCGGTCCATATGATGGAGAAAGTGCTCTTTGCCGCCGACGAACTGACGGGGCTCATTGGCGCCGCCGCCAAAATGCGCCCCTCGAAAAGCGTAATGGACATGGAGGTTTCCAGCCTGAAAAAGAAGTTTAAAGACAAGCGTTTTGCCGCCGGCTGTTCCCGGGACGTGATTCGCCAAGGGGCGGAACGCCTGGGCTGGACTTTAGAAGAATTAATGGAAAAGACCATTCTGGCCATGCGTTCTTGTGAAGAAAAAGTCAATCAGGAGATGGAAAATCTCTAAAATTTCTTGACAGCCGTTTTAAATCAGAGTATCATTTTTTCCATCAGCGTCTAAGACGCAACGAAAGACGAGGAGAATGGACATGAAAAAGGTTGTGAAGTTTGGCGGAAGTTCACTGGCCAGCGCCAGACAGTTTAAAAAGGCAGGAGATATTATCCGTTCCGATAAGTCCAGACGCTATGTGATACCGTCTGCTCCCGGCAAGCGCAACGACAAGGACGAAAAGGTGACAGACCTTTTGTATCAGTGCTACGACGCAGCGTCTTCCGGCGGAAGCTATAAGAAAATTTTGGAGAAAATCAAGAAGCGCTACAGCGACATTATCGACGGATTGGATTTAAATCTGAATCTGGATCATGAATTTGACCGGATCGAGGAGAACTTTATAGCCGGAATCGGCAGAGATTACGCCGCTTCCAGAGGCGAATACTTAAATGGAATCGTAATGGCCGCCTATCTTGGCTATGAGTTTATTGACGCAGCCGAGGTGATTTTCTTTGATGAGAAAGGAAACCTGGAATCAGAAGAAACCAACCGGGAGCTGGGCGAGCGCCTGGAACACGTAGAGCGGGCGGTCATTCCGGGATTTTACGGCTCCAAAGCCGACGGGAGCATCAAAACCTTTTCCAGAGGCGGTTCTGATGTGACAGGCTCTATCGTAGCCAGAGCTATCCATGCGGATATGTATGAAAACTGGACGGACGTTTCCGGATTTCTGGTGGCGGATCCCCGGATTATCGACGATCCCGAGGTCATTGAAACCATTACCTACCGGGAGCTGAGAGAGCTTTCCTACATGGGGGCCAGCGTACTCCACGAGGACGCCATTTTCCCGGTGCGCAGAGAGGGGATTCCCATTAATATCCGCAACACCAACAGGCCCGAGGAAAAAGGAACCCTGATTGTGGAGAGTACCTGCCGCAAACCCCGCTACGTCATTACGGGAATTGCCGGAAAAAAGGGATTCTGCTCCATTAATATTGAAAAAGCCATGATGAATGCGGAGGTAGGCTTCTGCCGCAAGATCCTGTCCGTATTTGAGCAGCACGATATTTCCATTGAACATATGCCGTCAGGCATTGACACCATGACCGTATTTGTCCATCAGTCAGAGTTCGAAGAATATGAGCAGTCGGTCATTGCAGGGATTCACAGAGCCGTAAAGCCGGATTTGGTAGATCTGGAAGCGGATTTGGCCCTCATTGCCGTAGTGGGAAGAGGCATGAAAGCTACCAGAGGTACGGCGGGAAGAATCTTCTCAGCTTTGGCCCACGCCCGGATTAACGTCAAGATGATCGACCAGGGTTCCAGCGAATTTAACATCATTATCGGCGTGAAAAACGCAGATTTTGAGCCGGCTATTAAAGCCATTTACGATATTTTCGTAACAGCGGCACTGTAAAAGAAAAGAGAGCCCTCCTCCCGTCGTTCTCTCAGAACTCTGAGGAAGTAAAAGTCCTCTTGCAGAAAGCCGGTCATATGTTCCTCCAGGGGGCGCAGCTCCCTGGTCTTAAAGTTACCCCCCCGGACCAAACCACTCGTCCAACGGGACATTTTCCAGCGAGGGTGCGTTGTTCTATGCCGGTATTTTTATAAATTGCCGCAAATGGCCTATAATCTTTTTATAGCGACTGGGAGAACGATAATATTATGTCGTCTGTGGATATGCTGATAAAGATCGCGGACTTGTTCGATGTCAGCCCCGATTACCTTCTAGGTAGAGATTGAAACAGAGAGTAATTTCTGCAGGCATGAAGAGGAGGGAAATATATGAATGAACAGGAACGTATTCGGGAATGCTTTTGTGCTTTTATTGAAGGAAGTTTGATCTCTCATGACAGTAACAAGGTGCTGGGGCTTTTTGCAGATGATGTTATGGGGATTGGAATGGGGGCACAGGGAATCGTTAGATGTAAGGAAGATTTGCGGCCGATTCTGTTGAATACGCGAAGCGGTCTGGATGATTCCAAGACTGAAATTCAGTACAGCAATATGCAGATTCGTTATTATGGGGACGATTATGCCAGTATCTGTGCGACAGTCACTATCCTGACCAAGATTAAAGATGAACAGTTCAAGAGCCACATTGGACAGTGTGCCAGTATGCGGAGAATAGAAGGGACATGGAAAATGCTTATGGTTCAGGCAACTCCACTGTCTATTAATATACAGGATATTGAGGCATACCCTCTTTCCTTTGCAGAGGATGAAATTGAAACTTATCGAATGCATGAGCAGTTTTCAAATATCATGCGGCGAAATATCATTGCTACCTATAAAATAGATTTTGAAAGTGGAGAATTTGAAGATTATGTTTCTACAGAGAGGTATTCTACGCCGGTGACTCGGGGAGATCGATATGAAACCGTGATATTTGCGCTGGCAAATGAAAAGCTGGATGGGAAAATGCGTTTGAAGTTTATTGAGACTTTTTCAATCGGCCATCTCAGCAAATGCTATCATAATGGCATAACCGATTTGTCTTTGGATTTTGAAACTCTGCAGCCGGATGGGAAGAAGCTCTGGCAGCGGAATAGTCTGCATCTTTTTACAGATATAAAAGGACATTTGAAAGGTTATCTGTATCTGTTTGATATTGATCGTGAAAAGCGTCAGGAATTAAAGCTCATAGGACAGGCGGAGCTGGATCTGGCAACGGATGTCTACAATAAGGGAACGGTACGCCAGAAAGTGAAACTGGCTCTTACGCTGTATCGGAAATCTGGAACCTGCGCATTTTTTATGATTGATTTGGATTATTTCAAACATATTAACGACACTTACGGACATGCAATAGGCGACTATGTGATCAGGAAAACTGCCGATGAATTAAAAAAGATATTTAGAGAAGAGGATATTATCGGCCGATTTGGCGGAGATGAATTCTGTGTATTTTATACCGGAAAGAACAGTGATGAAATTCTTTCCCAAAAGGCACAGAAAATATGTGAAGCCGTAAGAAGCATCCGTTTTGGAAATGACGGAGAGGAAGGCTGTTCTGTCAGCATTGGAATTGCCCGCTGTACAGAGGCGGATGATTTTGAAAGTATATGTCATAAAGCGGATGTTGCCTTGTACGTATCCAAAAATCAGAAGGGACGAAACGATTTTACGATTTATCAGGAGAACTAAATGCAGAAGTGTGAGCCATTATGTAGACGTGATCAGTAAGCGTATTCCGCTGTTTGATGCGGTGCAGACTGCATCAAGGAAAGCATATTTGACAGTGACGGGGCGCGGTTTTTTGCCGCAGCCCCTTTTCATATGGATTTATATAGGGTATACTTAGATTAAGTGACAAAAAAGTCCATATGTAAGGAGGAGTATTATGTTGGAAAAAATCGATTTATCCAAGACTGTAGACAAAGAACGCTACAAAGCTGTCAGGGATGAAACAGGTGCCAGACTGGGGGTTTTGCAGAGGGAGTGCAAAGGGGCGGGCATTCCTGTAATCATTGTATTTGAAGGCATGGGGGCGGCCGGAAAGGGAGTACAGATTAACCGTTTGATTCAAAATCTGGATCCCAGGGGATTTTCCGTTTACGCCTCCAGCCGGGTTACAGAAGACGAAGAAATGCGGCCCTTCCTGTGGCGCTACTGGATTAAGACGCCGGCCAACGGCCGCATTGCGGTTTTTGACGGAAGTTGGTACCGCAGGGTGCAGAAGGACCGATTTGACGGAAAAATTGATGATGGGGAAGTTGCAGGAGCGTTCCAGGACATCTTATCCTTTGAACGCCAATTAACGGACAGCGGAGCAGTGATTATCAAGCTGTTTCTCCATATTTCCAAAGACGAGCAGAAAAAACGGTTTAAAAAGCTGGAGGAGTCCAAGGAAACCGCGTGGCGCGTCAGCGAATTTGACTGGAAGAGAAACGAGCATTACGACGAATATCTTCAGATCAACGAAGAAATGCTGGAGAGAACCGATACGGGAGAGGCCCCCTGGACCATTATCGAGGCCACAGATAAAAATTACGCTGCCATGAAGATCCTGTCGGCAGTGACGGATCGTCTGGAATACGAGCTGGCCAAACGCCGTGCGGAAGCGGCGGACAAAAAGAAAAAGGCTGTGGCCATACCCAATGAAAAATACAAAAACGGCGTATTATCCGGCGTGGATCTGTCTAAGAGCCTGACCAGGGAAGCCTATAAAGAGAAACTGGACAAGCTGCAGAAACGCCTGGAAGTCCTTCACAGCGAAATCTACCGCCTGAGAATCCCGGTGGTAATCGGCTTTGAAGGCTGGGACGCAGGAGGAAAAGGCGGGGCCATTAAGCGCCTCACCAGCCATCTGGATCCAAGAGGCTACCAGGTAAATCCCACGGCATCGCCTAATGATATTGAAAAAGTACATCATTACCTGTGGCGTTTCTGGAACAATGTCCCCAAGGCCGGCCATATTGCTATCTTTGACCGGACCTGGTACGGACGGGTTATGGTAGAGCGGATCGAAGGTTTCTGTACAGAAGCTGACTGGAAACGGGCTTACCAGGAAATCAACGAAATGGAAGCCCATATGGCCAATTCCGGCGCAATCGTCCTGAAATTCTGGCTCCACATTGACAAAGACGAGCAGGAGAGACGGTTTAAAGAGCGGCTGGAAGATCCGGCAAAACAGTGGAAAATCACTGATGAAGACTGGCGCAACCGGGAGAAATGGGATCAATACGAAGAAGCGGTCAATGAAATGCTGGTGAGAACCTCTACTACTTACGCCCCCTGGATCGTAGTAGAAGGCAACAGCAAGTACTACGCCAGAGTAAAGGTAGTAGAAACTGTGGTAGAAGCCATGGAAGAAAAGATTAAAGAAGTAAAACGAAAGAAAAAAGGGAAAGGATAAATTCACCCAATGGGACTGATTATCGTGGTGGGAGGCGGCGCGGCTGGAATGGCAGCCGCGGCCGCAGCCGCAAAACAGGGCTGCAGAGTCCGTATTTACGAAAAAAATGACAAACTGGGAAAGAAACTATACATTACGGGAAAAGGGCGCTGCAACGTCACCAACGCCTGCACGGTGGAAGAACTTTTAGAAGGCGTAGTGACCAACAGCCGCTTCCTCTATAGCAGCTTTTACGGCTTCACCAATGAAGATATGATGGCTTTGCTGGAAAATGCCGGCTGCCCCTTAAAAACAGAACGGGGCGGCCGGGTTTTTCCCCAATCCGACAAATCCTCTGACGTCATAAAAACATTAAAGAAAATATTGGAGCAGTCCGGCGTCGAAATCTGTCTGAATCAGGCAGTCAAGAGCCTGTGGCTGGAAGACAGCGATCCAAAAGAGCCTGAATCCGAAATAGAAGATTTGGGAAAGGAAGATCTTGGAAAAGAAGGTTTCGGAAAAGAAGATTTGGGAAAAGAACATCTTGGAAAAGAAGCTCCCGGAGCAAAAAAGCGCTGCCGGGGCGTCTTTCTGGCGGGCCCTTCCGGGAAAAAGATAGAGGCCGACGCCGTCATCGTGGCCACCGGCGGCCTGTCTTACCCCACTACAGGATCCACCGGCGACGGCTACCAATGGGCGAAAGAGGCCGGCCATGGAGTAACGAAGCTCCTTCCGGCCCTGGTTCCCTTTGAAACCGGGGAATCCGTAAAAGAGCTCCAGGGACTTTCATTAAAAAATATTGAAATCCGGATTTTTAAAGGCAAGAAAGAATACTACCGGGACTTTGGGGAAATGCTCTTTACCCATTTCGGCGTCAGCGGCCCGGTTTTATTAAGCGCCAGCAGCTACTGCGCCAAAGCCATGGAAAAAGGCCCCCTGCAGCTTTCCATTGATTTAAAGCCCGCCCTGACGGAAGAGCAGCTAGATCACCGTATTTTGCGGGATTTTGAAGAGGCAAAAAACAAGCAGTTTAAAAATTCCCTGAACCGCCTTCTGCCCTCTAAAATGATTCCGGTCATTGTAGAGCGCAGTGGGATTTCCCCGGAAAAACCGGTCAACGAAATCACAAAACAGGAGAGACGCAGGCTGGCGGAAATCATCAAGGCCTTTCCCCTAACCCTTACGGGATTGCGGGATTTTAAAGAGGCCATCATCACCCAGGGCGGCATTTCTGTAAAAGAGATCGATCCCGCCACTATGGAATCCAAAAAAGTCCAGGATCTGTATTTCGCCGGGGAAGTGCTGGATCTGGATGCCGTAACCGGCGGCTATAACCTGCAGATCGCCTGGTCCACCGGCTGGGCCGCCGGGGCAGGGATTGGGAAGTATTGTTGAGTCCTATTTATAAAGGAATCACGAATGCTGATTTATCCCATTGACAAGGGAATTATAGAGGTCTGGAAGATAAAGGAATTATAGGGTTCCGGAGGGATGAAAAAATTCCTATTTAAGGGAATTACTGTTGTAGATCATTAGATTAGCCGGAACAGAATGAAATAAGCTCCTTCTCAGACGTAAGGCGGATAATGTGCATTCTGCCTTGCTGAGAGAGGAGCTTATTTTTGTTTCAGACCTCTTTCTGGCGGTTTAGGATTGTTGTTCCGAGATTTCCTTTCGGGCGAAGGGGCGGAGCAGATCCGGCTCCTTCGCCTGCTCCAACACTTTCAGCAGCGCCGCCCTTTTCTCCTTCAGGTCGGACAGCCGGCCCTTTAAGCTGCGTACTATCTGCTGGATGGGAATAGTATTTTGATTTTGGTCGTATTCGGAAAGCAGCCGTTCCCCGCTCTGGTAGGCGGCTGATATTCAGTTGTGAAAGTTCGGGTCAGGGTGGTCCGAAGGGGACGGCTTGGTGAATTGGAATTAAATATTTTTCATACAATCTAAATAATCAGCACCAACATAAACAACACTATCATTGCTTATGTAAAATCCAATATTCTTACCCCGTTCCCCTTCTCCTTCAACGGCATAGGCTATTTCATCATCTTTACTTCCCATGTCTACATACAATACTACAAACCAACAATAGTTTAATATGTCAAGCGGTCTATCAAGTGTAGGCAATTCAAATTCTTCATTTAGGCCCCCACCTTTTTTGGCGCAATCTATGAGCTTTTTACAGATTTCAGTTATCATAGATTCGGAAAGATTCGTGAATGCCTCAACACATTTTTCGGCGCAATCTATAAAATCAGGGATATCACTGTTTGCATAAACAAATAGTACGTTACCATCTTCATTACAGAAAACTTTACTATTAAATTCTCCCTCTCCATCCTCTTGCTGTAACCAACGAATCATAAATATTTCTCCTTAAATTCTGAATTTGCTATACCACTACATTCTGATTTATCGTTGACTTCATTATACTTCATCGAGCCAGAAAAATATAGCTGGCTTTTTAAAAAACCTGCTGGCCAAAAACAGCTTGCAACGCAAGGTGTTTCCGGGCAGAAAGTCCACAAAGGGGTAGCTGGCGCAAGGTAGCGCGGGGGAAGGGCAGCTTTCTGGCATGGCGGATCTCATATGTCATTGTGCAGGTATAGCAGGAAAAAGTCTTCCTTCATACCGGCGTCCGGGCAAAGAAAAAGCAGGGAACCTAATCAAAGATTTCCTGCTGGGTGGTGCCGCCGGTGGGCAGCTAGCATTCGGTTGTAAAGGTTCGGGTCAACATGGGGCCCGAAGGGGGGATGGGGTGATACATGGAAAGTTGTTACTCAATCATTTCTATATGGATAAATAAAAATTGAATCACAATTTACTGAGAATGAAATTACATTACCTTTATGTATCACAAAATCATCGTTTTTAATTTCTATCATTTCAATCCAATCTGGTGCGAAACGAACCACATACATATCATCAATTTCTTCACATATTCCTCTGAAAAAAACTTGCTCACCATTAGATGAAACACAAGGAAAAATATGGTCTGCATTGACTATTGAGATTTCATGTCTATCAATTTCCCTGATAAGCAATTCAAAAAAATATATACTATTTAGTACAGGTATTTCACTGTCATGCCATACTCCTTTTATATTTCCAATATCTGTATTTCCCACAACATAAGTGTATTTCTCTATTCTTTCAATTCCTTTAATAACCATTCTCATTTATAAGACATCCTTTGCACCAAACCTCTATTATCTCGATAAAGAAAAGCTATAATTTATTGGGGTTATATTCACAGATTAAAGAAACTGGTCGTCATGGCAGGTTATAAATTCTGGTAACTTATGGTTCTTTTCAAAATAAGCAAGTGCTTCCATTACCAGTCCTACCGGCAATACATAGGATAGTGGATAATGGTCAAGTTGTCCGTTGGATAGAAGAAAACCCATCACCTTTCCATCATCATCAGTTCCTGTGTAATTAGGATTCCTGGAGCTAAAGCCTGAATCATCTTCTCCGCACATATACATAAGCCAGCCCAATCTCCATTGATAAGAGCCATCATGGCTCGTTCATCCTTTTCTGTTTCTTTTCGTTCAACCCAAATCTCTCTATATTGCTTACTTTCCCCAATATACATAAGAAACCTCGTGTTGAAGAAAACAAATTCTATAATACTACGGCATTTCCGTTAGGATAATCCCCTATCCACGCACAAGGAAAATAGCCGTCTTTATAGATTTTAAGTAATGTACTGAAAAAGCCCTGTATATTTAGTACCTTTTCTATGCACGCCCATGAAATATCTCTTTTTACCATATCCAGCATTTCATTTTCCAAACCAGCTTCACTCTCTAAATGCCATCTGGTGATAAAATCGCTCCATTCTTTCCAGATAACATCTCCGATTTCTGACGAGATGATTGAAAAAATATTATCAATTTGTTCATCACCGATTCTCTCAACTGCAATATTTTCTAATGAGCAAATATGCGGCTCCCATGTTTTTAGCATTTTCTCATTCCAATCATCATAGGCTTCAAAAATGGAATGTATTACATGATATTCATTCGTTGTTTTTTTACCGTGCTCAAACCAATTTATTGACCCGATTTCTTGTAAAAATTCAGCTATCATCGTCATAGAGTTTCCCTCGAATCCCGATTTGTCGTTGTTTTCATTATACCTCATCCCACCAGAAAAATATAGCTGGTGTTTCTGACACTTGCTGATCGGGAACTGCTTGCAGAACAAGGCGTTTCCGAGTGGCAAGTTCGCAAAGAGGCAGCCAGTACAGAGAAAGGGGAATTTGTCCTATATGGGCAAAAAAATATTCCTGCATCCTGGCACCCTAGCAAAGAAAAAGCAGGGAACCTCATTAAAGATTTCCTGCTTGGTGGTGCCGCCGGTGGGCGGCTGGTATTTAGTTGTGAAAGTTCGGGCCAACGTGGCCCGAAGGGGAATCTGGATAAAGAAAACGAATCTTGAATTATATTTCAAACATTTCGCGTACTTTACCCTTTTCACTTTGGAGTATAGATAAAAAGTTGGCTACTTTCTCATTATGCCCTACTTCTATGTGTGTAGGAAAATACTTCTCTGAACATTCTAAGTTATCACAATAATAAATACTCGTACATAACTTAAACTCTATTATCCATCCGTTAACTTTTCCCAGTTTTTCTCTCCCTGTCAAATTCGCATTAACATGATTGGAAAACACACCACATCTAGGACATTCAGAACCTTCCCCTTTCTCACGAACAAAAATCAACAATTTTTTGTTGTCTGTTTTTTCATGTTTTATATAATCAAGTTCATAGCTGATAGATTTAACAAAACCCTCAATGTTGTTGATAGTCCTGCTTTTCAAAAGAATCTGCGGGCAAATTACATAGTTATAAATATCCTCTCCCTGTAAGGATGCTGCTTCCTTAATATACCATTCCCAAAATTCTAGTTCTAGTTTTTTTCTAAGACTATCTTCTGCGCCTATATCTTGATTTTTCCACATCATACATGAACAATAACACGTATCTAATTCACTAAATTCTAAATCTCCATTTGTTAGCGCTTCATTTGTCAATACCTTTTTATTACTGGAAAGATTCCATGTAAAATATTGAATCGCCTGAAATAAATAGGAGACATAAAAATTGTTGTTGTCATTTACGTCCATACAAAGTTTTCTAAATTCCTCCAATTCCTGCTGCGGTATAGTCAGGTTGTCGAAAATTTTTCTGAATATCTCTTTGGATTTGTCCATTAGTTCAGTAGGAATAGGGAAATAGTCTTTCCAACTGTTTTCCACTTTCCTTAAGCATTTTTTCTCTAATTCTCGATACAGATTCGTACCAGAAGCAGAAAACGGATTGCTTTCTAAGCATTTCCATATTCTTTCCCGGCTTATTGGTTTAAGTTCTCCAGTATGTTCTATTTCAGTCATCAGATTTTTCCAGAATTTTTCCATACTAACCTCACATATTTAGCCTTTTATTGACTCGATTTCTTTTTATCTCTGACTTCATTATACTTCATCCAGTCAGAAAAATATAGCTGGCTTTTCATAAAACTTGCTGGCTGAAAACAGCTTGTAGCGCAAGGTGTTTCCGAGTGGCAAGTTCGCAAAGAGGTAGCCAGTACAGAGAAAGGGAGAACTCGTCCTATATGGGTGAGAAAAAGTATTTCTGTATCCAAGCGTTCCAGCAAAGAAAAAGCAGGGAACCTAATCAAAGATTTCCTGCTCGGTGGTGCCGCCGGTGGGCGGCTGGTATTCGGTTGTAAAGGTTCGGGTCAACGTGGCCCGAAGGAATTATCTTTCCTGCAAGTCTACTTCAATATAGTTACAATAAAAGGATAAACCGTTCTTTTGAGCTTCCTTGATTAGTCCTATTGAAAAAACATCCATGCACCGAAAATGCTCTATATCAAATTTTCTGATTTCCTTTATTCTTTTAATAAGCGCATTTTCAAATCTTTTTGAATCTTTTAAACTGATTGCGTTCATCATTTCAATAATCGGTTCGCCAGTATCTTGATTGATTATATTATGTGACAGCATTTGGAGAATATCTGAATCTGGTCTTGTGACTTGAGGAATTACATCATAGTTAGAAGTCACAAGAGCAAGATAGCCACAATATCCACCATTGATTTTATTCTCTATATTTATTCGTGTTACTCGTTTTGTATCTTTTCCCTCACTCAATAGTTTAACTGCAAAAGCAAAATTTTCAACCTCTTTCGATATACAGTCATAACTTTTTTTGTAATTGCCTTGAATAAATTCATCTTCGGCCAGACTGTCTAAGCATAATGCAAGCAAACTATAGTATTTCACTTCATCAATTTTTCCATTTAGATAATCACTTTTTAACGAATCAACCTCATCATAATCGTAGTGCATATCATTGATTATTTTTTCTTTTCTTTTTTCCCATTTTGGTATTTTGTAGTCAGGAAATTTTTTCACTTTGTTCCCTCCATTTTTCGATGTTTCCTCCTATTGCAGCATTTCCTATGTAAAATTTATTGTTACTTTCATTATACCTCATCCCACCAGAAAAATATAGCTGGCTTTTCTGACACTTGCTGCTCGGGAACTGCTTGCAGAACAAGGCGTTTCCGAGCGGCAAGTCCACAAAGGGGTAGTCAGTGCAGAGAAAGGGAAAGTTGCCCTATATGTGCAAGAAAAAAGTATTTCTGCATCCTGGCACCCTAGCAAAGAAAAAGCAGGGAACCTAATCAAAGATTTCCTGCTTGGTGGTGCCGCCGGTGGGCGGCTGGTATTCGGTTGTAAAGGTTCGGGCCAACGTGGCCCGAAGGGGGATAACTTGACAAATAGGGGTGTACTAATATTCATATTCAAAGTCTATTTCATACAAATCTACCCATGAAATGAACTTCGGTATTTCTTTTTTTTCAATAAAAGAAATTATTATTTTATATGCCATCTCCCGTGTTACATAGCTACATGTTGGAACTTGCATCGGTTCTCCCCCAACTCTATGTGTTATAGTTTTTATGTCAACATCTTGATTATAAATTACTAAATAATCTGGATGTCTCATAATAAAAAAACCATATGGGTTATCATAAAAAAATATTAGCCTTTCATTACATCCCTCAATCGAGATACAAGAATCACCTCCACCCTTTTTCCAATAATCTTCTTGCTTATTAAAGATAATATCTTTTAGAAACGCTTTTGTAGGATTTTCTGTGTCTTCTTCCATTGGTCCACTATATATTATCATATATTCATCCTCAACAAAATCAAAATATTTTTGCTTTTTGTGCCCATTCTCTAAATTCCATGTAGAGTTCTTCCTAAAAAATAATTTGTCGTTGACTTTATTATACCTCATCTAGCCAGAAAAATATAGCTGGCTTTTCTTAAAACTTGCTGGCCGAAAACAGCTTGCAACGCAAGGTGTTTCCGGGCGGCAAGTCTACAAAGGGGTAGCTGGCGGCAGCCAGCG
>CAMMNN010000013.1 GCA_946498245.1 uncultured Clostridium sp.
TTGATAAAAAGGACACATTTGCTTTAGGAAACACCATGAAAAACTTAGATTTCAGCGATAGGGTGAAAAATATTACGTGCCCGACTCTGATCCTTTGCGGAAAGAAAGACAGCGCAAACATAAAATCAGCCCATTATTTGTCGCAAAACATTAGAAGCGCAGAATTGAAAATTATTGAGAATACGGGTCATGTTGTGAATGAAGAAAACCCAGAAATTTTGGCAAATATACTAACAGAATATTATTCACTGAATGCTTGAAAGCGTACCTTACATAAAAGTGAATATACTAGAGTAGAAAAGTATGGCTGCAAAAGAACAGATGTTCTAAACTGCGGCTATACTTTTTTATCTATCCATGTTATAATTTGCATGAGCCAATTCCACTAGGTTTTATCTAGTGTTGTGCAGCACTGAAAAACACGTTTTAGTGACCTGCTACTATGGTCACCAGGAGGAAAAATAGAAAATGGAGTTCAAATTACACTCAGAATTTCAGCCCACCGGCGACCAGCCCCAGGCCATTGAGGCCCTGGTCAACGGCTTTAAAGAGGGAAATCAATTTGAAACTTTGCTGGGAGTCACCGGTTCCGGCAAGACCTTCACCATGGCCAACGTAATCCAGCAATTGCAGAAACCAACGCTGATCATAGCCCACAATAAAACCCTGGCAGCACAGCTCTACGGCGAGTTCAAGGAGTTCTTCCCGGAGAACGCGGTGGAATACTTTGTCTCCTATTACGATTACTACCAGCCAGAGGCCTATGTGCCGTCGACGGATACCTATATTGAGAAGGACTCCGCCATCAATGATGAGATTGACAAACTGCGGCACTCCGCTACAGCGGCGCTGTCGGAGCGCAGAGATGTGATTATTGTGGCGTCGGTATCCTGTATCTACGGTTTGGGTAGCCCGATTGACTATAAAGAGATGGTAATCTCCCTCAGACCGGGCATGGTAAAGGATCGGGACGAAGTGATTCATAAGCTGGTGGATATTCAATACACCCGCAATGACATGGATTTCAAAAGAGGAACCTTCCGGGTCAGAGGGGACACTCTGGAAATCTATCCGGCTTATTCCGGAAACGAGGCTTACCGGGTGGAGTTTTTCGGCGATGAGGTGGACAGGATTACGGAAATCGATACCGTGACAGGAGAGATTAAAGCGCAGTTGGGCCATATTGCCGTTTTTCCTGCGTCCCATTATGTAGTGCCGAAGGAAAAAATGCTGGTGGCGACGGAAAATATTCTGGAAGAAATGAAGGAACGGGTAGCGTTCTTTAAAAGCGAAGACAAACTGCTGGAGGCTCAGAGGATTTCCGAGAGAACCCATTTTGACGTAGAAATGATGAGGGAGACTGGTTTTTGCTCCGGTATTGAAAACTATTCCCGGCATTTGGCGGGGACGGCTCCGGGAGAGCCGCCGTGGACCTTAATCGACTATTTCCCTGACGATTTCCTGATCATTGTGGACGAATCCCATATTACGCTTCCTCAGGTAAGGGGAATGTACGCCGGGGACCGATCCAGAAAAAAGACTTTGGTGGACTATGGATTCCGTCTGCCTTCCGCGCTGGATAATCGCCCCTTGAATTTTCAGGAATTTGAGAATAAAATTAATCAGATGATGTTCGTTTCCGCCACGCCTTCTGTCTATGAGAGTGAGCATGAGCTGATGCGGGTGGAACAGATTATCCGGCCCACAGGTCTGCTAGATCCAGAGATCTCTGTGCGTCCTGTTGAGGGGCAGATAGACGATCTGGTGTCGGAAGTCAATAAGGAGACGGCGGCCCACCATAAAGTTCTGATTACAACCCTGACAAAGCGAATGGCCGAGGACTTGACGGATTATATGCGTGAAGTAGGAATCCGGGTGAAATACCTGCACTCTGATATTGATACTCTGGAACGGGCGGAGATTATCCGGGATATGCGTCTGGACGTTTTTGACGTTTTGGTGGGTATCAATCTTTTGAGGGAAGGCCTGGATATACCGGAAATTACGCTGGTGGCAATTTTGGACGCAGATAAGGAAGGCTTCCTGAGATCAGAAACCTCTCTGATCCAGACTGTAGGGCGGGCGGCCCGCAACAGTGAAGGCCATGTCATTATGTATGCCGACACTATTACGGAGTCCATGCAGAAGGCAATTGATGAAACGAACCGGAGGCGGAAAATCCAGCAGCAGTATAACGAGGAACATGGAATCACTCCGACTACCATAAAGAAAGCTGTCCGGGATTTGATAGCCATATCAAAGGCGGCTGTGGAATCTGAGGATGACTTCAAGAAAGAGCCGGAATCCATGGACGAGAAAGAACTGAATCAATTAGTAAAAGAACTGACAAAGAAGATGCATCAGGCGGCGGCGGAGCTGAATTTCGAAGAGGCGGCAAAGCTGCGTGACCGGATGATTGAGGCAAAAAAGGCCCTTTTGGATTTGGAGTAAAATTCAAAGGAGAAAAAACAGCGAGGAATATTATGAAACTTTGTGAAGGTGAAATAGGGAATACCTATCTTGTGGCGGACGTAATGCTGCCGGATCAGATTGCCAGAAGGCTGGAGGCCCTGGGAGTCAATGAGCACACCCCCATTACGGTGCAGAATAAAAAGAAAAACGGAACCCTGATTATGAAAGTAAGGGGAACCAGACTGGCCTTAGGACGGCAAATCGGAGAGGGAATCGAGATAAAAGAGGCCCGGATTCCGGAGAAAAAGGACGTAAAGGAGGCGGCACTCCATGACTGAGAATGAGAGAAAAAATCCCATTACCGTAGGTTTTGTGGGAAATCCCAACTGCGGCAAGACAACGCTGTTTAACGCTTTTACCGGGGCGAAGCTAAAGGTGGCCAATTGGCCGGGAGTAACAGTAGAGCGGGTAGAAGGGGAAACCAGCTACAAAGGCAGAACCATTAAGGTAATCGACCTCCCAGGTATTTACAGCCTGACTTCTTATACTATTGAAGAAAAGGTGACCCGTAAATGTATTGAAGACGGAGAGGTAGACGTTATCGTCAACGTAGTAGACGCCTCGTCTCTGGAACGGAATCTGTATTTGACCCTTCAGCTTTTGGAGCTGAAAAAACCGGTTATTCTTGCCCTGAATATGATGGACATTGTAGAAGAGCGGGGAATGGAAATCGACCTCCACCGGCTTCCGGAACTGCTGGGAGGGATCCCGGTGGTGCCGGTTTCCGCCCGCAAAAGAACAGGGCTGGACGTTTTGCTTCACGCTGCCGTTCACCATTACAGCGAAGGCCCCCAGGGAATTGTAGTCCGCTATGACGATAACCTGGAAAAGAGAATTGAAAAAATCGAAGTGGTGTTAAAAGCCCATTACGGGGAAATGGACAATCTTCGCTGGCACGCCATTAAACTTCTGGAATATGATGAGGTAGTGGCAAAGGATCACCCGGTAGATGTCAGCAGTATTGTGGATCACAATTATGAAAAGCAGATTATCAACGAAAAATACGATTACATAGAAGAAATTATAAAAGAATGTCTTTTTAACAAGGACAAAAAGGCCGCCTTTACGGATAAGATAGACCAGTATCTAACCCATCGGGTATGGGGAGTTCCCATATTTTTGGGAATCATGGCCCTGGTGTTCTTCCTGACCTTTACGGTAGGCGATTTCCTGAAGGGATACTTTGAAACGGGTCTGGACGAGTTTTCCGCCGTGGTGTTGGGATTCCTTACCGATATTCACGCTTCAGAGTGGGTAATTTCCCTGGTAGTAGACGGGATTGTGGCCGGTGTAGGCGGCATCCTTACCTTTTTGCCTAATATTTTTATTCTGTTTTTGGCTCTGGCCTTTCTGGAAGACAGCGGCTATATGGCGAGAGTCGCTTACGTAATGAATGAAATTATGGGGCTGGTGGGGCTGTCAGGAAAGGCTTTTCTGCCGATGCTGCTGGGATTTGGATGTACGGTTCCCGCGGTAATGGCTACCAGGGCTCTTCCCAGCATGAGCGACAGACGGCGGACGATTTTAGTTACGCCGTTTATGTCCTGCTCCGCCAGACTGCCCATTTATGTGCTGTTTGCGGAAATGTTCTTTCCGGACAAGGCCCTTTGGGTGGCATATTCTCTGTACCTCATCGGTCTGGCAGTGGCTATTTTGGTGGCTTATATCGCCCACAAAGGCAGAAAAACTGAGGAAAATGCTCTGCTTATTGAACTTCCGGAGTACAAGCTTCCCAATCTGAGGACAGTGGCAATCTATGTGTGGGACAAGGTTAAGGATTACTTATCAAAGGCAGGGACTACGATTTTTCTGGCCTCCATTGTTCTCTGGTTTATTTTAAACACGGGAACCGGCGGTTTTGTGGCGGACGTATCCGACAGCTTCGCCGCCGTTATCGGCCGCTTTTTGGAGCCGGTTCTCAGGCCCTGCGGACTGGGAACCTGGCAGATAGCCGTTGCGCTGATTTCCGGATTATCGGCAAAGGAAGTGGTGGTTTCCAGCTTTTCCGTCCTTTACAGTATCGGCAATATTAATTCAGCGGCAGGAATGTCGGAATTGTTCCAGATGCTTTCCGGTATAGGATTCGGGCCGGTAAACGCCTATGCGCTGATGATTTTCTGCCTGCTGTATTCCCCGTGCATTGCTGCAGTGGCTACAGTAAAAAGAGAGACGGGATCCGTAAAATGGACCATAGGAATGGTATTGTTCCAACTGGTAATCGCCTGGGTTGCGGCGGTCTTAGTTTATCAGATAGGTATCCGGATTTTTTAAGGATTAGGGAGACAGATGGACAAAACGATGGAAAACAGAATCGATGCAGCCGGTCAGACCAGAACGGCGGCGGAAAGCAAACTGCTGGTGGAAACCGCTGCCGCTGCAGGTGAGATTATGCTGGTCAGCGGGGCGGAAATATTTCGGGTAGAAGATACTGTGGAGAGGATTTTAAAGCTGTCAGGAACCATGGAGGCTGAAAATGTGGCTCTGGGAACCAGCCTTTTTGTGAGGCTGGATACGCCTGAGGGGGAAACCATTACAGTGCTCAAACGGATTCGGGATCGCTCATCAAATCTGAACCGGGTCTGTCAGGTAAACGAGGTATCCCGTCGGCTCTGCAGCGGTGAAATCTCCTTAGAAGAGGCCAACAGACAGTTGGAAAGGATCCGCAAGGAGATCCAGTATCCTTTTTGGATGAAAGGGATGGGATATATTGGGGTTTCCGCTTTTTTCGCCCTGCTGTTAGGCGGCACCTGGCTGGAGGGGGCGGTAGCCGGAATTGCCGGGTTTTTCCTGGCCCTGGTCTGTTTTATATCGTCGAAAGTGCGGCTCAATGATTTTTGCGTCAACGCCCTGGGAGCGTTTACCGTAGGAATAGCGGCCCTGGTAATGCAGATGTGGGCGGCTCCGGGAATGGATCGGGACATGGTAATTACGGGGGCCATTATGCCTTTGGTGCCGGGAGTCGTTTTTACCACGGCCATCCGGGATATTTTAAACGGCGACTATGCCTCCGGAACCAGCAGAATGATGGAAGCCATTGTCATTGCTTTGGCAGTAGCCGTGGGAATGGGCGCCGCTATGGCTCTGTTTGGAAGCGTCAGAGGAGGTGTTCCCATATGATAATTCGGACGGTTTCGGCTTTTTTAGCCGTGGTTTTCTTTGGCCTGCTGCTGGAGCTGCCAAAAAAGCGCCTGCTGGATGCGGGACTGGTAGGGGGATGCGCATGGCTGGCCTATCTCTTAGTAGAGCAGGTGTCCTCCAACATTATGGCGGCTTTCGTATCTACTTTAGCAGTTGCTTTTATCAGCCATATTTTTGCCAGAATCAGAAAGGCTCCCGTTACGGTATTTCTGGTGGCAGGGATTCTGCCGGCGGTGCCGGGGGCATCCATCTATCGAAGCGTTTATTATGTGATTCAGGACAACGGGGGGCTGGCAACCTACTATTTGATGGAAACGCTGCAGATTGCCGGAGCTATCGCCATGGCGGTTTTTATTATGGATTCGATATTCCGACTGATTCAGGGGCATGAGAAACCGCAGAAATCCGGCCGGTCTTGCGGGAGTAGCGGTAAACCTGATTGGAAAGGCGATCTTCCAGAGGAACGTCGGAACGGTTAATTTCCATGACCATTTGGCTGAGAGCGTCATAATCAATGTCAGAGGAGTCAGCCGTAATCAGAACTTCGTGGATGCTGGAGGGCAGAATTAAAACATCTGACTTTCTGGCATCGGCGAAGTTTTTTAATGGATGGGGATAGAGAAGGCAGGCGGCGCCGTGAATACCCGCCTGGTTTGTAAGGACATAAAGCGGCGTTTCGTAAAGCTCTTCTAATTCATCTTCCTGACTGGCAGGAGAGAGGTTGTCGTGGAGAATCTCCTGCATTACGCTGGAAAGGCTTTTGAGAGAGGGCGGCAGAAGACGGGGAGTGTTTTCCATGGCAATTGAGAAAAGCTCCCGGACAGGGAGGCCCCAGGTTTCTAAATGAGAATTGCGTATAAGAGCGGTCATTTGGCTGTCGGGTTTGTCTGAAAGAAACAGGCAGAATACTACGGCCAAATCCAAAAGGGGAATGTGGGGAATTTCCTCCAGCAGAGCCTGATTGGAGGCGGCGTTGACCAGACGAAAAACGATCCGGGTTTTTACGAAAGAAAAATCAGAGAAGAAAGCGGGGGAAAGTTCCGGAAGGCTGCTGCAGCTTTGGTAGGTTTCCAGGATCTTATTCCGGATTTTTTCCAGGGAAAGCCCCTTTTGGTAGTCACAGAAATAGGAGTTCAAATAAATCGTGGGGGAGATGGGTTCCTGATCCCGCTCCATACAAAGGCCGTCCAACAGCAGTCCATTGTTTTTTTGAACCCGAATCAGCCGGACGCGGCACTGATCCTTTAAAGCTTCCTGAATTTGAGACGAGATCTGCATAAGAAATGTTTCGTATACCATAGTATACCTCCTTTGAAAGAATTTAAGAAATGACTGCAGCTAAAAAGACAACAGAAATACACTGCCGGGATAAAAAGATACAATTAAAACAGGAAAAATGCGGACGAAATGTCCTGAAAAGAAACCCCTTCCGCCATGAAACAGAGGGACTTTGTAAAGAAAACATGCGTCTGACAGGAATCGAACCTGCGCACACGGCTCCGGAGGCCATTGCTCTATCCACTGAGCTACAGACGCATCTTCTATATTGTACTATATTTTTTCTGGAACTGCAAGCCCTAATTTTATTGATTTTTAAATTGCTTTTTGCTAAAATATGTCCATAGCGTTATGCGCTGCGGCTGAAGAATAGAAATAGGAGGTACTGTTTTGGGCAGAAAAGACAATAAATACGGCTATTCCTCTTTTACAGAAGAGGAAATCCGCAAGTACATAAAATTGTTAGCGATCCCTTTGATTGTGATAATTTTAGTGATTATTATTATTGTAGCGGAGAGACGCGCCAATGGTTCGGGAGAAGGGGAGAGCCAAAGCGTGGAGGAAACGGAAATGACTGTTGAAACGTCTGCGGAGGAGGTAATTCCGGAAACAGAAAATGCTGCAGAAAACGAGGACGCCGAAGCCGGCCAAATGGGAGAACTGGCATTTGCGAAAGATGAGGTACCGGAAGTAAACGCTCTTCTGGAAAGCTATTTCGCAGCCAAGCAGGCAGCAGATGTGGAGACGGTTTACCGCCTGTTCGGCAGAACCGATACCGATGGCATGGAAGAGCTTCAGAGTGAGTACAGTTATACTTCCCGTTATACCGATGGGTATGAAAATATTGTGTGCTATACCCAGGCCGGCCCTGCAGAGGGAAGCTACCTGGTATATGTCAGCTATGATTTAAAATTTAAGAACGTAGAGACATTGGCACCTGGACTCTTCCGGGTATATGTGGTGACTGGGGAAGACGGCAGCCTGCAGTTGGTGGATACAAGTGCGCTGGCGCCGGAGATTATCCAGCTCTTTGATGAAGCGGAGAAAACGGATGAGTTGATTCTGCTCAGAACCCAGGTTTATGCGAAATTAAGACAGGCATTGGAAACGGATCCTGATCTGGCTGGGGTTTACGGGGTTCTTCAGAAAAATTCCCAGTTTGCAGAGGAAGAAACCACTGGAGACAGCGATGTATCCATTGTCGGCGGCGCTAGTGGAGAAGTGGAGATTGTAGTGGAAACAGAAAGCGCAGCAGAGACAGAGAGCGCCGGGGAAACGGAAAGCGCAGCAGGGACAGAGAATACTGAGGAAACGGAAGGCTCCGGAGAAGGAGAGAGCACTGGGGAAACGGAAAGCGCAGCAGAGACAGAGAACACTGGAGAAACGGAAAATGCTGGAGAGACAGAGAGTGCCGGAGAAACAGAAGGTGCGCCGGAGGATGCAGAATGAATGTAAAAGATTTTTATTTTGATTTGCCCCAGGAGCTGATTGCTCAGGACCCATTGGAAGACCGCTCCGCTTCCAGACTGCTGGTGCTGGATAAAGAAACGGGAGAAGTTACTCACCGCCATTTCCGGGATATTATGGAATACCTGAAGCCGGGAGACTGTCTGGTGATTAATGATACGAAAGTAATTCCTGCCCGCCTTTTCGGTATAAAAGAAGATACAGGAGCCAAAATCGAGGTTCTGCTTTTAAAACGGAAAGAAAAGGACGTATGGGAAACCTTGGTAAAGCCGGGAAAAAAGGCGAGGCCGGGTACCCGTCTGGACTTTGGCCAGGGGCTTTTAAAGGGAGAAATCATTGGCGTGGAGGAAGAGGGAAACCGTCTGATTCGCTTTGAATATGACGGGATTTTTGAAGAGATTCTGGATCAGTTAGGACAGATGCCGCTTCCGCCATATATTACCCACCAATTGAAGGATAAAAACCGCTATCAGACGGTTTATGCCAAACATGACGGATCGGCGGCGGCTCCCACAGCAGGTCTTCATTTTACCAAAGAGCTGCTGGCGCAGATCGAGGAAATGGGCGTTTCCATCGCCAGTGTTACCCTTCATGTGGGCTTAGGGACATTTCGCCCCGTAAAGGTAGAAAATGTGCTGGATCACCATATGCATTCGGAGTTTTACATTGTTGAGGAAGGGGAGGCAGCAAAAATTAACGGCGCAAAGGCGGCCGGCGGCCGGGTAATCTGCGTAGGGACTACGAGCTGCCGTACCATTGAATCGGCGGCGGGAGACGACGGGATTTTAAAGGCAGGAAGCGGCTGGACGGATATTTTTATTTATCCGGGGTATCGGTTTAAAATCTTAGACGCTTTAATTACCAATTTCCATCTGCCGGAATCTACGCTGGTAATGCTGGTGTCGGCCCTGGCAGGCCGGGAAAATGTCCTCAATGCCTACCAGAAGGCCATTGAAGAGAGATACCGGTTTTTCTCCTTTGGGGATGCCATGTTTATAAAATAACCCTTTCACTCTGAACCGGAAGCTCTTTTAAAAAGCGTTTCAGGGCTTTGCTGGGATTGCTTTTCCGGTATAGGGCAAAAAGCCGGAAGGAGTCTGAAATATCAGGCAGAGGCAGAAAACGGATGTCTTCCTGGTAAGAAGTATAATCCGCGATAAAGGATGGAACCACGGCAGTACAGATATTGGCGGCGATTTTTAAAAGGATATTGTCCAAATCAAAGGTTTGCATTTGGCGGTATAGGGCGTCGTATTCCACATTGCTTTCCGCCAAAAGCATCTGATAGGAGATAGGGCTTTTCTTTGCCAGCGGGTGGCTGCGGCTGACTGCGGCGCAGAAGGTATAGCGTGCCAGGGGAAGGGCCTCATAGCCGCCGCCCAAATCCTTATGGAAAGTAAAAATACAGTCTGCTTCATTTTGCTTTAGCAGGTTTTCTACATAGAGTCTGCTCCCTCTGAGAAAAGAGAGCCGGATACCGGGGTTTTCCTGGTAAAAACGGCCGGCCAGAGGAATGAGCAGGCTCTTTTCGATCCCACGGATATAGCCGATGCGCAGAGAACCGGCGGAACCGGCGCGAATCTGTTCCGCCAGACTTTCACAGGCCTGAAAAGCCTGGATTGCTTTTTGGGCTTCTTCTAAAAAAAGAGTTCCCGATTCCGTAAGGGCCACATTTTTCTTATTCCGCTCAAAAAGAGTAAGGCCGGTGGAATCCTCCAGACGCTTAATTTGATTGGTAACGGCTGTCTGGGAAATGTACAGATTTTTGGCTGCCTGGGTAAAATTCAGAGTATGGGACACTTCTATAAAACATTCCAATTGCCGGAGATTCATGGCCGGTGACCTCCTTATCATTAATAACTTTATATTATTATATAATACTTTATTAATATTGGAAAGTTTTTAAAGGACAGATATAATAAATAAGTGTCAGGCTCAAAATTTTTTGAACCCAATGCCGGGAATATGAAATGCCAAACAAAAGAGGAGGAATTATGAAACGAATTTTAGTGTACCTTGTGGGACTGAATCTGCAGGCGGCAGGGATTGTCCTGAATATTTCAACAGGCTTGGGAGTGGCGGCTTTATCTAGCACAATTTACTCCACTTCCAGAATTTTCGGTTTGAGCCTTGGGACGGCGTCTATTATCTGGTATCTGATCTTTGTTGTGCTTCAGTGCATCATGTCGCGCCAGGTCAAGAAGGAATTTCTGCTGGAAATCCCCTTGTCTTTTATTTTTGGCTACTTAAACGATTTTTATGATGGGATTATCCATATTGCCCCTACAGAGATCTACCAGTCGGTGCTGCTGTTTGCCGTTGCCGTATCCTGTATTTCCATGGGAGTTTATCTCACTTCAAAGACAAACCTGGTTTTAAATCCCGGAGACGGAATTGTGAAAACCATCAGTACTGTATGGGGAAAGCCCTTTCACTTTATCAAAAACTGCTTTGACATTGCCATGATAAGCGGAGCTGTGCTGCTGGCGCTGGTAACTCGCAGCCCCATTTCGGGGATTGGCGTGGGAACCGTTGCGTCAGCCCTTCTAATTGGACGATTCATTAAATTGTGGGATTGGAGCCTGGGAAAGCGGCTCAATAAATTTCTGGTGGCCAAAGAGTGAAGGACAGTGGTATAATATCCGCGAGAGCAATGAGCAGTGCGCGTACAAAAAAACGGCAAATGGGCTGCTTGCAGACCGATTGGCCGTTTATTGTACGTATAGGGCGAAAGCCCGTGAACGAGGAAAACGAAGTTTTCCGAGTGGGCACTGCGGACATGGTATAATAACCGCAAAGCGGTTATTATACTGCACATACCGGTTTCTGCGTTTACCGCAGAAATCCGGGTGCCAGATTCCGCCGGAGGCAGCCATGGCCGCGCAGCGGACATGGTATCATACAAGCACTTAGTGAGGTAGTTTCGAATTTGGTGAGGAGGGCAATGTTATGATTTACAAAGATTTTCAGGATTTGAAGCTGTCGGCTCTGGGTATGGGAGCCATGCGTCTGCCGGTTATTGACGGCGACGACTCTAAAATTGATGTGCAGGCGGCAGAAGAGATGGTAGCCTGGGCCATGGAACACGGAGTCAATTATTACGATACTGCCTGGGGTTACCACGATGGGAAATCGGAGCTTGTTATGGGAAAATTGCTGGGCCGTTATCCCAGAGATTCCTATTATCTGGCTACAAAATTTCCGGGATATGACCTTTCCAACATGGACAAGGTGGAGGAGATTTTTGAGGAGCAGTTAAAAAAATGCGGGACAGAGTATTTTGACTTCTATCTGTTCCATAATGTCTGCGAAATGAATATTGACTCTTACCTGGATCCCTCCTACGGGATTTTTGAGTACTTAATGAAGCAAAAGGCAGCGGGAAGGATTCGCCATCTGGGATTTTCCGCCCATGGAAGCTGCGCTGTTATGGAGCGTTTTCTGGACGCTTACGGAAAAGACATGGAGTTTTGCCAGATCCAGCTAAATTATCTGGACTGGACATTTCAGGGAGCTAAGGAGAAGACAGAGCTGTTGACCCACTATGGGATTCCTGTTTGGGTAATGGAACCGCTGAGAGGCGGACGGCTGGCCTCTTTAACGAAAGAGAGCGAAGGAATATTAAAAGGGCTGCGTCCGGAAGAATTGGTTCCGGCCTGGGCTTTCCGCTTCCTTCAGACGATTCCGGAAGTTACCATGGTTCTTTCCGGAATGTCGGATTTAAAGCAGTTAAAGGAGAATATCGCCACCTTTGGAGAAGAAAAGCCGTTAAATGCCAGGGAGATGGAGGCTCTGTTAACCATTGCCGACGGAATGATAAAGAAAAAATCACTTCCCTGTACAGCCTGCCATTACTGTGTCAGCCACTGTCCTCAGGAATTGGACATTCCGGCTCTTATAGAACTGTACAACGAGCATTGCTTTACAGAGGGAGGATTCATTGCTCCCATGGCATTGTCTGCTTATCCGAAGGAAAAGCTTCCCAGTGCCTGCATTGGCTGCCGCAGTTGCGAAGCTGTCTGTCCGCAGCAGATTAAGATTTCAGAGGCAATGGCGGATTTTACGGCCAAGCTGAATTTGGATTAGAAAGGACGAGAAATGGAAACTCTGACGGATACGATTTACCAGGTGCCAAAAGGAGAGATGAACCGTATTGCCGGATTGTTTGACGGGTGGCAGGAAACTATGATTTGGTCCTGCCTGCAGGGACACATGGGAAAGGCATATGCTGCAGGTTTTCAGGAGGCCGGCGAAAGCCGGCCTTTATCTGCGGCTATTTTGACAGCGGATTTCTGCTTTTTTGCGGGAGTTCCCCATAGAGAACTGATACAGAAAGTGCCTGAGGCCCATAAAGAAGGCATTGTGATTCTGACTGCCAGAGAACCGGAATGGCTGCAGACGATTGAAGAGGTATGGGGAAAGGAAGCTAAGAAGATTACCCGCTATGGGATAAAAAAGGATCCGGGCGCTTTTCATCCTGAGAAGCTGAAAGCTTATGTAAATGAAATTCCCCGGGGCTATTCCCTGCATTCTATTGACGCAAATCTGTATGAGAAGGCAATGGCACAGAAGTGGTCCAGAGATTTTTGCTCTTCCTTTGAAAGCGCAGAGGATTTTTGCCGCCGGGGTTTAGGCGTTGCGGCGCTCTATAAAGGAAAGCTTGTGGCCGGGGCCTCTTCTTATACAATTTATGACGGTGGAATTGAGATTGAAATTGATACGGAAGAGAATCACCGGAGAAAAGGGCTGGCTTTGGCCTGCGGCGCCAGCCTGATTCTAAAGTGTTTGGAACGGGGACTGTATCCCAGTTGGGACGCCCATGATCTGCGTTCCGTAAGTTTGGCGCAAAAACTGGGCTATGAAGCGGAGGGGCCTTATACTGCGTATGTCATTGCATTCTCAAAAAATTAAGACGCAGAGGTAGAAAAAAACAGAGAAAACCGTTATAATAGCCATACCTCCCTTTGCAAAGCCATGCCGCCCTGTTAGGCGGAGGGAAAAGGGAAAAATGCATGAGGAGATTAAGGAGAATAAAATGAGTGGAGAGCAAAACAGAAAAACCCAGCCGGCCAGCCAGGAGCTTCTGAAGGAGCTGCGGGATGCATCGGAAATTTTTGTGCTGATGTCCGTGTGTACAAAAGCGCCTTATGTGGTATGCGATCCGGAAACTTATGATGACGAAGTATTTCTTTTCTTCCAGGCTGAGGAAGCAAAAGAAGAGGCAAAGAAGCTGGCAGCGCAGAAAGTGCCGGTGGGGGCTGCCAAAATCGAAAAGAATCAGATGCTGCTTTTTTATACCAGCTTATATACTATGGGAATCAATGCCCTTCATATCTTCCGCAGCGGCGCGGAATATGGGGTGCAGTTGGAAAATTTTGTAAAACGTTCCGATCCCCAGAATCAGCCGGAAGGGAAAACGTGGATAGAAAATCCCTCTCTGCATCTGACGATGCTGTATTATATGCAGGAATTAAGACGGCAGCCGGGACAGGAAAACAACCCGGAGCTGCGGGAGATGCAGGAGGAAATTGCTGTAAATTTCGGAAAAGGGAGATATATTGCAGCCGTTCAGAAAGAGGGAAACGGGGTTCCTGTGGTGAAACTGAAAAATGGAGATCAGTATCAGCCAATATTTACGGATATTTTGGAATACCAGAGATTTAACCGGGAGAATAAGCTGCGTCCGGTGGTAGTAGAGGCGAAAAATCTTGTTAAAATCCTTCCGCCGGAGATAAAAGGCGTCCTTTTAAATCCAATGGGAGTCAATATGCCTATGCTGCTGCGCCGTGAAAACCAAGAAAAATAAAGAAATGGTCACAAGGGCTGTTTTTTAAACTGCCCTTGCTTTTTTTGAAAAAAGCTGGTATGATACATATAGTTAGTTAAAACTAACTAAAAAATCAATCATGAAACCATCTTTTGTCCTGCCTCCCCGGCAGGGTGGAAGGTTATGAGAAAGGGGTTTAAGTCTGATGAATTATCTGGAGATTGAAAAAGTAATTGGCCGTGAAATTATTGATTCCCGCGGAAATCCTACCGTAGAAGCGGAAGTGTATTTGGCAGACGGCACAGTGGGACGGGGAGCGGCTCCCAGCGGCGCTTCCACAGGAGAGTTTGAGGCTTTGGAACTGAGAGACGGAGACAAGAGCCGCTTCGGAGGAAAAGGCGTCAGCAAAGCAGTTCATAATATTAATACCCTTATAAACGAGGCCATTGCCGGTATGGACGCATCTGACATTTATGGAGTCGATAAGGCCATGATCAGGGCGGACGGTACGCCGGACAAATCGAAACTGGGAGCTAACGCCATTTTGGCAGTGTCCATTGCCTGCGCCCGGGCAGCAGCTATTTCTTTAGACATTCCGCTGTATCGGTTCTTGGGAGGAATAAACGGCAACCGAATGCCGGTTCCCATGATGAATATTTTAAATGGAGGGGCTCACGCCGCAAATACAGTAGACGTACAGGAATTTATGATTATGCCTGCAGGGGCTCCCAGCTTTAAAGAAGGACTCCGGTGGTGTACAGAGGTATTCCATGCTCTGGCGGCTTTGCTGAAGGAGAAGGGATTGGCCACTTCAGTAGGAGATGAAGGGGGCTTTGCGCCGGATTTGTCAAGTGATGAGGAAGCCATTGAGTATATTTTGGAGGCTGTCAAAAAAGCAGGCTATGAGCCTGGGAAAGATTTTGTCCTGGCAATGGACGCCGCTTCCAGCGAATGGAAAGGGGAAAAGAAAGGCGAATACGTGCTGCCAAAATGCGGCAAACGCTTTACTTCTGCTGAACTGGTGGAACATTGGAAAGAGCTGTGCGCCAAATACCCTATTTATTCCATTGAAGACGGACTGGACGAGGAAGACTGGGAAGGCTGGCAGCTTATGACAAAGGAATTGGGAAGCAAAGTCCAGTTAGTGGGGGACGATCTTTTTGTAACCAATACCGAAAGACTGCAAAAAGGAATTTCCATGGGCTGCGGAAACTCCATTTTGATCAAACTAAATCAGATTGGCTCCGTCTCCGAAACTCTGGAAGCCATAAAAATGGCCCATAAGGCCGGATATACGGCCATTGCGTCCCACCGCTCCGGGGAAACAGAGGATACCACTATTGCGGATTTGGCAGTGGCTCTCAATACCTGCCAGATTAAAACAGGAGCTCCCAGCAGAAGCGAGCGCGTGGCAAAATACAATCAGCTTATCCGCATTGAGGAGGAATTGGGAGAAAGCGCCGTTTATCCGGGAATGAACGCTTTTCATATAAATATCCGCTGAACGATTTTCTGAAGAAAATAAAATTCATAAAAATAAATGCTGTCTCTTTTTGAGAGCGGCATTTATTTTTGTTTACTCTGAAAGTCTGCCGCCGAATAGACGGTATGTTCCGCAATGCATTTAGGATTTCATTTAACCTCTGAGGAAAAGGCAATGGCTTTGTTATGCAGGTCAGGCATAATGGTATATTGAACACAAGTATTTGCTTTTTTTCCAGTTGTGACTATAATAAATGTATTGAGAAAAGGAAGGAGAGCCGTATTTTATGATAGATCAGCGGTTAATTGAAATTTTGACGGATTCTTTCTGGAAGATTCTGGTACCGGGTCTTACTATGACCATTCCTTTGACGGTTATATCCTTTTCCATCGCCATGGTAATTGCCGTGGTGACGGCCATGGTACAGTTTGCAGGAGTGAAAGGCTTCCGTCAATTGGCCCGGTTTTATATATGGGTGATACGGGGGACGCCGCTGCTGGTGCAGCTTTTTGTGGTTTTTTATGGCCTTCCCAACGTAGGGATTGTCATTGATCCCTTTCCGGCGGCGGTTTTGGTGTTCTCCATTAATGAAGGAGCCTACTGCGCGGAAACCATACGGGCGGCCCTGGAATCTGTGCCGGCGGGACAGATGGAAGCCGGCCAGTGCGTAGGGATGTCTTACCTTCAGGTAATGCGCCGGATTGTACTGCCTCAAGCCCTCCGCACTGCATTTCCGCCCTTGTCCAATTCCTTAATCGCCATGGTAAAAGACACTTCTCTGGCAGCCAATATAACGGTGGTAGAGATGTTTATGACGACGCAGCGGATTGTGGCGCGGACCTATGAGCCTTTGGCTCTTTATATTGAGGTAGGGCTTATTTATCTTCTGTTCTGCACGATTTTGACGAAAATCCAGAGAATAGGGGAAAAACGTCTCAACAGCTATGGATAAGGCAGGAGGTTGACTGATGCTGGAAATCAGAGATATTCATAAAGCATTCGGAGAGCTGGAAGTGTTAAAAGGCGTTACTATCCGAGTAAACAAAGGCGACGTTACGGCAGTTTTGGGGCCCAGCGGTTCCGGAAAGACAACGCTGCTGCGATGCGCCAACTTTTTGGAGAGGGCAGACGCGGGGATGATGGCATTTGACGGAGAGGAAGTGGATTTGGCTCATGCCACCAAAAAAGACGCTGCCCGTATACGAAGGAAAACGGGATTCGTTTTTCAAAATTACAATCTTTTCCGGAATAAAACGGCCCTGCAGAATGTGACGGAGGGGCTTATTGTAGGCCGCAAAATGCCGAAAGGTCAGGCTGATGAGATAGGGCGGCAGGCATTGGAAAAAGTAGGCCTGTCGGATCGGTGGAATTACTATCCCAGCCAACTGTCCGGAGGACAGCAGCAGAGAGTGGCCATTGCCCGGGCGCTGGCGGCGGAGCCGGAGATCATTTACTTTGACGAACCAACGTCGGCCCTGGATCCGGAGCTGACAGGAGAAGTCCTGACGGTTATGCGCCAACTGGCGGAAGAGGGAATGACTATGCTGGTGGTGACCCACGAAATGGGCTTTGCTAAAAATGTTTCCAACAGAGTGGTATTTATGGAACATGGAGTAGTGGTGGAAGAGGGGCCTTCACGGGAGTTCTTCAGCCATCCTGAGAAAGAGAGGACGCGGGAGTTTTTACAGACTATCGGCAGCCGGTAAAATATAGAAACAGTGAATCAAGAAAGGAAGACTAAGAAGATGAAAAATAAAAAAGGTTTTTTATTATTGGCAGCGGGAATTATGGCGGCAGCATTCCTGACGGGCTGCTCTGGCCAGACCGGGAATGAGAACAGCGGCGGCAGCGGGGATTTGCTTGCGCAGATCCAGGAAAAAGGGGAGATTACTATTGCCACGGAAGGAACCTGGGCCCCTTGGACCTACCATGATGAAAATGGAAATCTGGTGGGCTATGATGTAGAGGTTATGGAAAAAGTTGCGGAAAAGATGGGAATCAAGGCGACCTTTGTAGAAGGCGAATTTGACGGGCTTCTGGCAGGCCTGGATTCCAAACGCTATGACATAATCGCAAATGGCGTGAACATTACAGAGGAGCGGGCGGAAAAGTACGATTTTTCAGTTCCTTACGCCTATAACCGGACGGCGGTAATTGTCAGAGAAGACAATGAAGAGATCCAGTCGTTTGAAGATCTGGAGGGAAAGGAGACGGCCAATACCATTACCAGCGTTTACGCTTCCCTGGCGGAAAGTTATGGCGCTAATGTAACGGGAGTGGACGATTTAAACCAGACTTTTGAGCTGCTCCGCAGCGGCCGGATTGACGCTACTCTGAATGAAGAAGTGACCTATTACGATTATCTGAAAGAGCATCCCGATGCCGGCATAAAGATTGCGGCTCTCAGCGAAGAGGCTATGGAGGTGGTGCTTCCGGTCCGCAAAGGAGAAGAATCCGCCAGCCTGTTGGCTGCTATTAACGGGGCTCTGGAAGAACTGAAGGAGTCCGGGGAACTCTCACAACTGTCAGAAAAGTATTTTGGAACCGATATTTCTCAAAATGAATAAATGCACTGGGGGCTGCGTACCAAGACGGTATGCAGCCCCTCTTATGTATTACATAACAATTAATTCGTATTCTCTGGTTCCCAGGCCGATTTTTTCGGCGTGTTCCAGGCAGCTCTGCCACTCAGATTCCGGAGTGGAATTGCGGAAGTGATCGTGGTGATCCGTAAATCCCGGAGTGGAGAGATTGCGGTCTAACTGGCTTCCCGGCATGGGAGAAGCGTTAAGACAGGCATCGACGCAGGCCTGATCCAAAGCCAAAGGATCGAAAGAAGCGAACATACCGATATTGGGAAGAATGGGAACATCATTTTCACCATGGCAGTCGCAGTTAGGGGAAACGTCTACTACCAGAGAAATGTGGAAGCAGGGCCGTCCGTCCACTACGGCCTTCGTGTACTCAGCCATGCGGCGGTTCAGCAGTTCCACAGCGGCATCATTGTCAAAAACAATGGCGTCAAAATTACATGCACCCAGGCAGCGGCCGCAGCCCACGCAGTTTTCCTGATTAACCTGCATTTTTTTCGTATCAGAATCGAAAAGAAGCCCTTCGTTAGCGCACTCTTTCTGGCATTTGCGGCAGCCGCGGCACATCTCTGAAACAATGTGGGGCTTTCCGCTGCTGTGCTGATCCGTCTTGCCGGCCCGGGATCCGCAGCCCATACCGATATTTTTAATGGCTCCGCCGAAACCGGTCATTTCATGGCCCTTAAAGTGAGTCAGGCTGATAAAAACGTCGGCGTCCATAATGGCCCGGCCGATTTTAGCTTCTTTGACGTATTCTCCACCTTCAACGGGTACGGAAATATCGTCGGTTCCTTTCAGCCCGTCGCCGATAATAATGGGACATCCTACCGAAAGGGGTGTAAATCCATTTTCCCAGGCGCACTCCAGATGCTCCAGGGCATTTTTGCGGCTTCCGGGATACATGGTATTGCAGTCGGTCAGAAAAGGCTTTCCGCCCAGTTCTTTTACAACGTCTGCCACCGCTTTGGCGTAGTTGGGCCTAAGATAGCTGATATTTCCCAGCTCTCCGAAATGGAGCTTAATAGCGACAAATTTTCCATCCATATCAATGGTTCCGATACCGGCTTTGCGGATGAGCTTTTTTAATTTGGTGGGAAGCCCGTCGCCGAAGGCCACCGTATGAAAATCAGTAAAATACACTTTTGCTTTTTCCACAATTATCACCTCTTTTAAGAATAAACTGCAAGGCAGGAAAGCTCTTTCCAGCCACGCCTTTTTATTATAATGCAAAATTTTACCAATAGCAAATGCAAATCACATAAAATGTAAATAACGCCCTGGGCCAGCAAAATTTGTCGGCATGGATTTGAAAGAGAGAGCAATACTAATCCCGAATCAAAAATTTTCAGGAGGTGACAAGATGAGCCCAAAAGAACTATCGTATATTGAAGATGCGTTAAGCCACGAAAAATTCATGATGACCCAGTGCCAACAGGCGGCCCAGAACCTTCAGGACGGGGAGCTGAAGAACTGCGTGGAACAGTTGGCCCAAAAACATCAGCAGACATTTACTAATCTATATAATTTAGTGTAAGGAGGCAGCGAGATGGACGACAAATGCATTATGGAGAACCTGCTCCTTACGACCAAAGGAGCCTGCGACTTGTACCTTCACGGAACCATAGAGTCTCCCACGGCCAATGTTCATCAGGTCTTTGATACGGCTCTTAATGACAGTTTGTGTATGCAGGATGAAATTTATAAAAAAATGACTGCAAAAGGCTGGTATACCACAGATACAGCCGAACAGACTAAAATCATGAAGGTAAAAAATCAGTTTGCCGGAATGTAAAAAGAAGGGGGCAATGAGAAAAGGCGGGAAAGAGGATAAATCTTCTTCCCGCCTTTTTGCATAGAGAAGTTGGAGCGTAAAAAAATTCACTATAAGGCAGATGCGGTGTCAAATATCGATATTTGAGAATTTTCTGAAAGCAATTTATTTTGTCCCTTGGTTACTGTATAATTTGTTAGCAAAGCCTCAATGACTGGATTCCTGTTTCTTTCTTTTGCACCGACATGATAAAAGTGCTCTTGTGTATTTTTTTCGCAATCATGCCATATCAAAGTGATATATTCATTCTGCCGATAATCATTATGATCCCATGTAGAGAGCATAAATTTTGCCTTGCTTTTGACTAATGCTTTGTGCAGGGCTGCTTCTGACTGCTCGTCCCAGCTATCATAATAATCAACGTGTCTGCCAATATACGGGGGATCGCAATAAATAAAGTCATTCTTTTCCGCCATGGAGATTGTTTCTTCAAACGATTGACAGATAAAATGCCAATCGTGCTGTTGAAGCAAACTTGAAACATGAGCGACTTGATTGACGATCTTTGTGACATATGCCTTTGCGAATCGCTGGGGTTTGTGTCCATAAGGTACATTGAAGTCGTAACTCTTATTAAACCGAATCATGCCATTAAAGCAGGAACGATTTAGAAATAGAAAATCTAAGGGATTGTGCTCCTGGTTAAAACGCGCACGGACCGTATAATAATATTCGTCATCGCCTTGTTCTAATAATTTGCCCTCATGCTCAAGAAACTCACGCACAATATGCGGCGTAATAATGCCATCTTTGATTTGGTTGTAGAATTTGATAATATGAGGGTTTGTATCGGCAAAAATAGCGTTGTGAGGTTCCACATTAAAACCGACAACACCGGAACCCATAAATGGCTCAATCCAAACCGATTTTTTGTCTATGGCAATGCTTTCCTTTATAAGTGGAACCAATTTTGTTTTTATTCCCTGTATCTTAATTGGGGGAACATATACAGTGTCTTTCATCGTGTTCTCCTTTTGGACGCTTTGGGATTATTCAAATTCGCAGGCAATCCACGATATTGTAAATATTCTTCAAAAGAGGATAATTTCTTTCGTTTTCCGTTTGCAAGAATTTCAATTTTTCCGAAATTAGCCCAATAATCGTCAAACAACTCTTCACCGGCTTTTGCAAACACACCATTTCCGTTTAAAATATCTTCGATTTTTTGAATGCTTCCAATATTAGCTGTGTTACCGCTTCCGCCTTTATCGCTTGCGATTTTCCATTTTTCTTCGGCGAAAAATATAAAATTAGTAATAACCGCAGGTATACTCTCTACTTCATCAATTGAGTAAAGCTGTGTTTCCTCGTGTTTATCCAATACCCTTCTGGAATATATAATTCCTAAACAAAAATGGCCGCTATAGTCATTATATGGGTATTGAATATTCTTTGTACTATTTCGATTTATAAAATACTCACCATGGGAACCAAGGGTAAAACCATTGCAAAAGCTTGGACAATCTTCATCCCTATATGTAGTTTTTAAGTCAACAGCAAATTTAATGTTTCTGTTTTTCTTGCAAATAAATGTCAGATCAGGATACCAGTTCTGGAATGCTGCTAGTTCAATGTCATACCCTATGCTTTCAGCGAAGGAGAGAAAGTGTGGGAATAGATGAAGCTCAAGCAGTTTTGAAACTATTTTGGTGTCAGAGGAGATGGCATATATATTTTTGAAAATATCAATAAATCCTCGTATTGTCCATTCATTATCTTTTGTAATAAAATTGGTTAGCGTAGATGCAAAGTCTTTCAGATACATTTTAAATATGTATTTTTCAGCTTCATTTTTCATTCTGAATAAACCTCTTTTGGCATTTCCATAATATTATCTAGTGCGTAGTTTGTGTTTTTGATTTAGTATAGCATGAAACAGGAAGGATGCCAAACATATATTTTGAAATTGCTAGAGAATTAAGGATGTGTTATAATGTCAGGAGCGTTTGAAAGACAGGAGTTTGGCTGATGGACGGAATGCGTCTGAATAAATATTTGAGTGAAATGGGGATTTGTTCCAGGCGGGAAGCAGACCGCCTTATTGAAGCAGGAAAAGTTCTGGTAGACGGAAAACAGGCCAAGATGGGACAGCGGATAACGAAAGGCCAGAAGGTCGTCTGTGACGGCTGCCCTGTAGAGGACGGGAAGGCCGGAGAGGGCAGCAGCGGAAACGGCCGCCCGCCCAGAGTTCTTCTGATGGTGAACAAGCCCAGAGGGATAGTCTGTACCACCTCTGATAAAGATCGGGCGGAAAATATTGTGGAGTTTTTAAATTACCCCTGCCGTATCTACCCTGTGGGAAGGCTGGATAAGGACTCAGAGGGATTGCTTTTAATGACCAATGAGGGGGATTTGGTAAACCGCATTATGCGGGCTGGAAACTTCCATGAAAAGGAGTATGAGGTTCGGGTTAATAGGGCTGTAACGCCGGAATTTTTGAAAAAAATGGCCTCCGGCGTTCCTATTTTAGATACCGTGACACGGCCTTGTAAAGTAGAAAAAACGGGAAAACAACAATTCCGGATCATTCTTACCCAGGGCCTCAACCGGCAGATACGACGTATGTGTGAGGCTCTGGGATACCAGGTTACAGAATTAAAAAGAGTGCGGATTATGAACCTGAAACTGGGGGATCTAAAGAGGGGACAGTACCGCCCTGTAACGCCGGAAGAAGAGAGAGAATTGAGAAGATTATTAAAGGATTCCGGAAATGAGCCGGGAGGAAGAAAAGAGAAAGGACAGAATTAAGCCATGGACAGCAGACCCATAGAAAGAATGAAAGAATTGATTTCCATTTTGTCGGAGGCGGCAAAGGCCTATTACCAGGAAAGCCGGGAAATCATGAGCAATTACGACTACGACCGTCTGTATGATGAGCTGGCGGCTCTGGAGAAGAAAACGGGAGTGATTCTGTCCTCCAGCCCCACTCAGAATGTAGGGTATCAGGTTTTATCAGAGCTTCCGAAGGAGGCCCACGAGTCCCCTATGCTGTCTCTGGATAAGACCAAAAGTGTAGAGGCCCTGAGGGAATGGCTGGGAGAACAGAAAGGGCTGTTGTCCTGGAAAATGGACGGTCTTACCATCGTCCTGACCTATGAAAATGGCAGCTTAGTGAAAGCCGTTACCCGTGGAAATGGAGAAATCGGAGAGGTCATTACCAGCAATGCCAGGGTATTTGCCAATATTCCTTTAAATATTGCTTATCAGGGACAGCTTGTGCTAAGGGGAGAAGCCATTATCCGCTATTCGGATTTTAATCGGATTAACGAAGAAATCGAAGATGTGGACGCCAAATACAAGAATCCCAGAAACCTGTGCAGCGGTTCCGTCCGTCAGCTAAACAGCCAGATTACGGCTGAAAGAAACGTTCATTTTCTGGCATTTGCTTTGGTAAGGGCCGATGGAGTGGACTTTTCCAATTCCCGAAAACGCCAGTTTGAATGGCTGAAAACCCAGGGATTTGAGGTGGTGGAGTACCGGGAAGTGACCGGAGAAAATCTGGAAGAAACGGTAAATTGGTTTGCAGAGGAAGTGGGGGAAAACGACATTCCCTCTGACGGACTGGTGCTCCTGTACGACGACATTGCATACGGGGAAAGCCTTGGAAGAACCGCCAAATTTCCCCGCAATTCCATTGCATTTAAATGGGCGGACGAGATACGGGAAACCCGGCTGGATTTTATTGAATGGAGTCCGTCCCGGACGGGACTCATTAACCCGGTGGCAGTGTTTGAGCCGGTAGAACTGGAGGGAACCACAGTCAGCAGGGCCAGCGTTCACAATATTAGTATTTTGGAATCCCTTGCTCTGGGAGAAGGGGATCGGATAACCGTTTATAAGGCCAATATGATTATTCCGCAGATTGCGGAAAACCTGACTCGCAGCGGAAGCGTAAAGATTCCGGACACCTGCCCTGTCTGCGGAGGAGCTACCCGGATTCATCAGGTAAATGACGTAAAATCCCTGTATTGTACCAATCCGGATTGTCAGGCCAAACGGATCAAAAGCTTTACCCTCCTGGTGAGCCGTGACGCTCTCAATATTGACGGGCTTTCGGAAGCAACCCTGGAGAAGTTTATTGGGGCGGGCTTTATCCACGAATATGCTGACATCTTCCATCTGGATCAGCATAAGGAAGCCATTGTGGAGATGGAAGGGTTTGGAGAAAAATCTTATGAAAATCTTATGGAATCCGTGAAAAGGGCGTCAAAAACAACCCTTCCCCGGGTGATTTACGGCCTTGGAATTGCCGGGATTGGCCTTGCCAACGCCAAAGTGCTGTGCCGCCATTTTCGCTATCAGTTAGACGCCATGCGCCATGCAAAAGCGGAAGAATTAATAGAGGCGGACGGCATTGGAGAAGTGCTGGCCCAGGCATGGACGGACTACTTCCAAAATGAGAAAAACAACGAGGCAGTAGACCATCTTTTAAAGGAACTGGACATTGAAACAGAAACCCTTTCTGAAGAAAATGGCCGCCTCAAAGGCATGACTTTTGTAATTACGGGAACTGTAGAGCACTTTGCCAACCGTAAGGAACTTCAGGCGGCGATTGAGGCTCAGGGGGGTAAGGCCACAGGAACCGTATCAGCCAAAACCACCTACCTGATTAACAATGACAAGGCTTCCAATTCCTCAAAAAACAAAAAAGCCAGAGAATTGGGAATCCCTGTGATTTCTGAAGAGGAATTTTTACAGATGATGAAGGGAGAAGAAGAGAATGCCTATTAAGGTACAAAATGATTTGCCGGCCAGAGTAGTACTGGAATCCGAAAACATTTTCGTTATGGACGAGGATCGGGCTCTGAGCCAGGATATTCGCCCCCTGGAAATTTTAATTTTAAATCTCATGCCGTTAAAAGAAGAAACGGAAACGCAGCTTTTGAGAGCCCTTTCCAACACGCCTCTTCAGATTGACTGTACGTTTCTCATGATGTCCACTCATGTGTCAAAAAATACGTCGGCCAGCCATTTAAACAAGTTTTATGTGACCTTTGACGCTGTGCGCAGAAACCATTACGACGGCATGATTATTACGGGAGCGCCGGTAGAGCATCTGGAATTTGAAGAGGTGAATTACTGGCCGGAACTGGTAACTATTATGGAGTGGAGCAAGAGCCACGTTACCTCCACCATGCATATTTGCTGGGGGGCCCAGGCGGGACTTTACTACCATTACGGCATTCCCAAATATGAGCGGAAGGAGAAGCTGTCCGGGGTGTATAATCACAGGGTTTTAGATCGTAAAATACCCCTTATCAGGAGCTTTAACGATTACTTTTATGCCCCTCATTCCCGCTATACAGAAGTGAGGAAAAAAGATATTTTAAAGCACTCGGAGCTGGTTCTCGTGGCGGAGTCAGACGAGGCCGGGGTCTTCTTAGTTATGAGCCGGGACGGCAGCCAGATTTTTGTCCAGGGCCATCCGGAATACGACAGGATGACCCTCAATAACGAATACCATCGGGACTTGAAAAAGGGGTTAAACCCGGCGGTTCCGGTTAATTACTATGTAGACAATGATCCATTTTCCATGCCGCCCCTTATGTGGCGCAGTACGGCTAACACCCTTTACAGCAACTGGTTGAATTTCTATGTATACCAGGTAACTCCTTATATTCTTGAAGAGGAGTGATAAGCGGGCGGCAGAGAATATCGAAAATATTAGGATGAGGGGTGGTTCGATGGAAAAAGATCCCTTTAAGGAATATTTGAAAGAGAGCGAACCTGATAAAGCCGATAAAGGTTATGCATGGAGTACGGCAGTCGGGCTTCAGGCGGTAGATGGGATTAAACCGTCTAAATATTTAATTGATACTGCTATTCAGAATATTGAAGGCAAAATTACATTGGAAGATGCGCAGAACCTTATCAACAGCTATTATGAGGAAAAACCTGAACATTCTGCAGACGGTAAGCGCACAGAAGAGGCTGACAAAGTTTCTTTACGCATTGCACAGATACTTTCCGAAACAGCTTTTTCATTTTCGCCAAATGAGTACATCGCTATTCACCGCAGACTATTTCAGGGTATTTATAGCCATGCCGGAAAAATAAGAGATTACAATATTACAAAGAGAGAATGGGTTTTAGATGGCGCAACTGTTATATATGGCAGTGCATCGGAACTGAGAGCTACTCTCGAATATGATCTTTCCCTGGAAAAAGGCTTCAACTACCGGGGACTTTCAATGGATGAGATTATCCGCCATCTTGCGGTATTTGTATCAAGACTTTGGCAAATCTATATTTTCGGAGAGGGAAATACAAGAACAACGGCAGTATTTTTTATCAAATATCTGAGAATGCTTGGCTTTTCAGCGACAAACAATATTTTTGCAGAAAATGCCTGGTATTTTAGAAATGCCCTTGTTCGTGCAAATTATACGAATCTCCAAAAAGGTATTTACGAAACAACAGAGTATCTGGAAGCCTTTTTGAGAAATCTCCTTTTGAATGAAAAAAATGAGCTGCATAATCGAGAACTCCATATCAGTGGATTTTGGGAAGCCTCAGAAGTAGACATTGGAGATGGAAAAGTAGATATTGAACAGAGAAAAGTAGACATTGAAGGCAAAAAAGTAGACATTGAGAGCGCGTTTTCGGAAAAGGCAAGGGATTTTTCCATTAAAACCCTCGTCCATAGCCAAAAGCTGTTTGACAGATTTGGCTATGATGAAATATTCGGCAGAGGCGCAGTTGTCCAGCTTTTGGGACTAAAAGATTCAAGCGCTTCTAAGCTCATAAAGAAACTGGCTCAGGCGGAGATGATTGAGCCTGTGTACGGCCATGGAAAAGGAAAATACAAATTTAGGAAGAAGGATTAGGGTAAAAAGGATTGAGGTGCCGGTAAATTACGGCATCTCTTTTTGTGTTAAGAACTAGAGAAAAATGGTAATTGTTGGATATAGCAGAAAATAAATTATCAAACGTTTGACAATCGGAAACTCGTGTGATATAATTCGAATTATCAAACGTTTGACAATTTGAAAAAGATATATCAGGCAAACAAATAGCTTGGCTGTGATATATCCGAGAGAATGTGGGAAACTGTGTAAGTAATGTATTGGAAAGAAAGGGGAATTATATTATGAAAAGAAGAAAAGCAGGGTTTACGGCGATTGCTATGCTGTCGGCTGCATTAGTAGTCAGTATAGCAGGCTGCTCGGCGAAAGAAGAAATGGAAGGACAAAAAGAAAATACAGATGGAGCGAAAAAACTGAGTGTATTGGTTGAAGCGGGATCTCCTGCTTACGATGTCGCTCAGCAGACGGCGGAAGAATTTAAAGAATTAACAGGAATAGAGGTTGAAATTGATGCAGTACCATATTCTGGAATGTATGATAAACTTTCAGCAGAAGTGACCAGTCAGGCAGGATTATATGATGTGGCATGTGTAGATACAGTGTGGTTAGCGGGATTAAAAAACGGGCTGTCTCCCTTAGACACGATTGTAACAGAAGATATGAAAAAAGATTTTCCGGAAAGCCTTATAAAAGACGGAACATTAGATGGTACCATATATGGTCTCCCTGCTTGGGCTAATGCAAAGGTACTTTTATATCGGACAGATTTATTTGATGATTTAGAAGAGCAGACGGCTTTTCAGGAAAAGTATGGCTATGAATTAGGAGTTCCGACAACATGGCAGCAATATTTAGATACAGCAGAATTTTTCACCAGAGATGATGATCAAGACGGCGTAATAGATATGTATGGAACAAGCCTTTCTGCCAAAACAGGAGGGGATACCGTGGTATCATTTTTAGATTTTGCTTTAGAAGCTGGAGCAGAATCTTTGGTGACAGACTCTGAAAATAATGTTCGGATAGATGAAACACCTTACTTAGAAGCAATAAATTATATGAAGGCCCTATATGATTCGCAATGTGTACCGGCGGGGATTTTTGAAATGGCAGCAGCAGATCATGTGAAAATGTTTAGTGAAGGAAAACTGGCAATGGCGCCTGTATGGTGTGCCATGTATGCTGATGCAGTAAATCAAGAAACCTCTCAGGTAGCGGAGTATGTAGGGGTTGCTATGATGCCAGAAGGCTCTGCAGGAGCAGGAATTGTTCCAGCGCCTTTTTATCATGTAATTATGAAAGGTTCTAATATGCAGGAAGAGGCAGCAGAATATCTGAATTTTATTTATGAAAAAAACGAATTGTACATTGCAAGGGGAATGGCAGGCCGAATTAGTGTTTTGGAAGCAAATAAAGAAAAATATCCGCAATTAAAGGTTTTGCTTGACTCCATGCAGGCACCGCAGTCCGCAGGAAGACCGAAACTGGCCCAATGGAATGAGATGGAAAGTGCGATTAACGTTATGATCCAAAGAGTATTAAAAGCAGAAATAACTCCAGAAGAAGCACTTGCAGAATTAAAGACAGAGTTGGAAGGAATGCTGTAATAAAAGTCGAAATGAAAATAGGAGGCGGCTATGGGCCATTTCAAAAGGGAAAGGAAAAAAGCGCAGTTAATGCTGCCGGCACTTTTGATGTTTGCTGTTTTTTACGTCTATCCTTTGGGAAAATTGCTGGCAGATAGTTTTTACTCGTTTAATATTTTTGATTTGACTAGGGAGAATTTTGCAGGGCTAGAGAATTATAGAAAAGTTTTATCAGACAGCAGCTTTTACAAGGCGGCATGGAATACTATTCGGTATATTTTGTGTACGATTTCTGTGGAATTTATTATTGGTTTTTTTGTGGCGCTTACACTGAATCGTGGATTCTGCGGAAGTGGGATTATCCGGACTCTTTTCTTGGTTCCTTTAATGCTGGCTCCAATTGTTTCCGGGCTGATTTGGAAGTTTATGCTTAGCTCCCAGTTTGGTATTTTTAATCATATTTTGTATAAGCTGGGAGCTATAAGTTCACCAGAGCAAATTTTATGGCTGTCTGATGAAAAATTTGCTTTTTATGCCTGCTGTTTGTCCCATATCTGGCTGGTAACTCCCTTTTTTATTATTACATTGCTTGCCGGATTGAAAGGGATCGATCAGACTTTATATGAAGCGGCACGAATTGACGGGGCGGGAAGCAGACAAAGTTTTTTTGCTATTACGATACCGGAACTGAAACCTGTAATTACAGTAGCCCTTTTACTGAAAATTTTGGACGCGGCCAGAAGCTTTGATGCAATTTGGGTGTTGACAGAGGGTGGGCCGGCTTCCGCTACAGAAACTCTCAGCGTGTATTTATATAAAACGCACATGAGATTCCACAAAACAGGTGATGCAAGCGCTATGGCTGTATTGTTTATTGTGATACTTTTGGGAATTGCCGCCTGTTTTACCAGGCAGTTAATGCCGGATGAAGAAGGATTTCATTAATTATAAGGGAGGAGGTCTTTATGAAAACAAGCAGGAAGAAACAAATAATAAATGGGGCATCCATTGGAATGTGTCTAATAATTTTGGCGTTTTTCCTATTTCCATATGTTTACTTATTATTATCCTCTTTTAAACCTTCTCAGGAAGTTGTGACGACTTCTCCATCTTTATGGCCATCTAGCTGGACTTTGGAAAACTATAAAACAGCTTTTTCACAAATACCGGTTTTAAAGTATTTTAGAAACAGCGTAATTGCCAGTGTAGTAAGCACGGCATCGGCACTTTTTATTGGAGCTCTTGGAGCTTACGGCTGTTCGCGATTAAACTGCAGGAAACTGGCTTCCGGATGTCTGCTGATGACGTTAGCTATGAGACTGATTCCTATGATCAGCGTGGCAATTCCAATGTTTAGTATCTCTATTCAATGGAAAATGTACGATACATTAATGTTTTTAACGCTATTTTATACTGCGTTTCAGCTTCCGTTTGTTATTTGGATGATGAGCAGTTACTTTAAAGGAGTGCCGCCGGAACTAGAAGAAGCAGCTCAAATCGATGGGTGTGGGATCATGCGATCGTTTATAGAAATTGTGCTTCCGGTTTCTAAACCGGGAATCGCGACAACTGCGATTTTGTCATTTTTAATGCCTTGGAATGATTTTATGTTTGCCCTATTTACTACAAGCAGAAATGCGAAAACGCTGCCAGTAGGTTTGTCTGAATTTGTAACGTCTTATGACATTAATCTGGCGCCTATGACAGCGATAGCATCTTTTTTTAGTATTCCCATTATTATTATGACTTTCTATCTGCAGAAGTATATTGTCAGCGGCATGACACTGGGAGCAGTAAAGGGGTAAGTGTAGAAAGGAGATTGAAATAATGAATAATATCTGGATGCCAAACAGCCCTTTAGGGGGACTTCCTATTATGAAACATGCAGTATCAAAACGAGAATCCAGTTACGACAAAACGGGAGGTAACCGGGATTTTTGGGTAATCAATCAGGGAGAAAATGCGGTTATCATGAATGTAGAAGGCTGTGGATGCATTAAGCATATCTGGATGACTGCCATGTGTAAAGATAAGTATTTTCTCCGAAAAGTTTTGTTAGAAATGTATTGGGACGGTGAAAAAACGCCTAGTGTACAAGTCCCATTGGGAGATTTTTTTGGCGTAGGACATGGATATTGCAAACACTATATGTCGCTTCCAATGAATATGGTATTTGCAAAAGACAGAAGAGGACCTAAAGGGACTGTCTGTGCAGCTATGAACTGCTACTTCCCAATGCCTTTTGGGGAAAAAGCTGTAATACAGATAAAAAATGAATCAGACAGTCCTATTGATAACTTCTTTTTTATGATAGATTACGAAAAATATACAGAAGAGATGCCGGAAGATTATGGTCGTTTCCACGCCCAATTTCGTCATGAAAATCCCTGCAGAAAGATCGAATATCCCAAATTAGATCCCAAACCGTCGGCAGGAGATTTACCGGGGAAAAACCTAGATGGAAAAGAAAACTATGTGATTTTAGACGCAAAGGGCCGTGGACATTATGTTGGGTGCATTTTAAGCATTGATAATATCGATGCTGGAAACCAGGAATATACCTGGCCTGGAGAGGGAGACGATATGATTTTTATAGATGGAGAAATTTGGCCGCCTTCGCTCCACGGAACAGGAACAGAAGATTACTTTGGAGCAGCCTGGGGGTACCCAAGTGGGGAGTATTCAGGACCTTATCATGGCATTACTTTGCTAAATGATCGATACGAATATTATGGAAAAAGCACGGCATATAGATGGCATATAGAGGACCCTGTCCGCTTTGAAAAATCCATCCGTGTTACGATAGAACATGGACATGCTAACGGACAAGGAAATGAATATTCCAGTGTAGGATATTGGTACCAACAGGAACCGCATAAAGAGTTTCCTCCAATGGAAAAGCCAGCTATGCGATGCGCTCGGAATATTCCGCTGAATATATAAAGAGGGATTAAAAATAAAAATGAATGTTGAAATCAGCAGCGAAAAATGCACGAAAGAATACGCACAAAAGCAGTTGAGAATGAGATGGAAAGAGGCGAAAAAAGATCCTGCAAGACCCAAATATCATTTTTGCCCGATGTCGGGCTGGATGAATGATCCCAATGGAGGAATCTATGTAAATGGCGCCTATCACGTATTTTATTTGCAGGATCCCTTTCATCCAGATGGAATTTCCGGAACTGTTATGGAGGATGGAACTGTAATAAATGGAGAGGAAAAACCGAATCGTTTTTGGGGCCACACACGAACTTTTGATTTCAAAAGCTGGGAATACCTTCCCTTTGCATTAATTCCGGATAGAAAGAAACAGGAGATTAAGCCCATATCCGGCAGCGTAATACGCCGCAGAGACGGAAGCTATTTTACTGCCTTTACATCGGTTCGTTATAATCAGAACCGTTATAGCCAGTGGGGAGCATTTTCCACAGATGAATTAATAAACTGGGAACGCACGGAACAAGAGTTGCTTGCTCCGCCTGAAGGCTTGGAGATCGAAGGCGATTGGAGAGATCCTTATCTTTTTTGTATAGATGGACGGTATTATATAGCGGTAGGGGCGGTTACAGAAAGTGAGGCTTTACTGCTTTTATATGAAGAGAATAGAGACTTTGAAGGAAAAGAAAATTCTTTAGAGAAGTGGAATTATAAAGGGATTCTGCTATCAAAATCCAGAAAGGAAATTCCGTTTTTTGAATGTCCTAAAGTCTTGGTACTGGGAGAATGGATAGTAATTCTTTTTTCGCCGTATAGACAGGTCGAATATTACAGTGGAAAGTTTAGTGATGAGCAAGGAAAATTCCAGATTTTTCACCAAGGATACATAGATTGGGGAAAGACAGCATATGCCACAGTGGACATTGAAAAAAAGAACGGGGAGATGTATTTTTTGTCTTGGGCTCCAGGCTGGTTCGCAGAAAAAAAGCTTTCTTTTCAGGCGTGGAATGGCTGTATGACATTACCAAGAAAAGTATCTATAGATAATGCTGGCCACTTATATCAAGAACCTGCAAGTCAGATAAAAGATATGAGAAAAGAAGAGGTGCTTTTAAAAAAAGGTAGAGAGCAATGGACTTCTGCACAGGGGATTCCGCCTCAATTTGAATTTTGGGGAGCTTTTGATGAAGGGATAGAAAATAACTTGGAAATTATTTTTCAAGATTTCGCTACAGGAGAGTTTATCCAGAAAGTAACCTGCGCTGCAAAGAGAGTGGAAATAAACGAAACTGAGATTTTGCTGTCAAAAAAGGTAACGGAAATTGACTGCTACTGTGATGGTTTTTTGTGGGAATTTTTTATAAATAGAGGGGAGGCGGTTTTGACATTAGGGACAGAAAAAACTGCAGAGATAGTTTCGGTTTCCGTAAAATCGCAAAATAATTTGAGGACAGACAATCCGTCTTTTCAGTGTTGTTTGTGGAAAATTATGGATGCAAATTATAAAGATTGCATGGTATAATATGAGCACTTAGTGTGAATATATACCTGCGAATACCGGTTTCTGTGTTCACCGCAGAAATCCGGGAGATGGAAACCTCCGGAGGCTGCCGTGGCCGTGTGCGGCCATGGAATAATAGCTGAGAAGAGGCTGGGATATTTTTGAACTTAGCAAAACAATTAGGAGGTGACAGGAACTATGGCAGCCAGGATAGAGGATGTTGCGGCGAAAGCCGGTGTGGCTGTGGCAACTGTATCTAGGGTAATGAATAATAGGGGAGCAATATCAGAGAAAACTAGAAAAAAGGTGTGGGATGCGATTCAGGAGTTGGATTATCATCCAAGTCAGGTTGCCAGAGGACTGCAAAGTCAGAGAACAAAAATTGTAGGAGTAATCGTTCCGGACGTGAGCCATAATTTTTTTGCCAGGGAAGTAAAACATTTGGAAAGCGCATTAAGTCGGCAAGGATATAAAATGATGCTTTGCAATGCAAAACACGAAAAAAGCTTGGAAATGGATTACATTTATATGCTCCAATGCAATAAAGTGGATGGAATTATTTTAGCCAGCCATACGCAGAAAAATGAAGTTTACGAAAGGCTGAATCTGCCATTAATTTCCTTGGATCGTTATCTTGGGGACAATATTCCGGTGGTAACTTCGGATCACGGTCAGGGAGGAAAAATAGCAGGCTCTCTGCTGAAGGAAGCGGGATGCAAAAACGTAGTACAGATATGCGGCGACATAACAATTGCAAAACCTTCTGACGATAGACATATTGCAGCGCAGAAAGTGCTGGAAAATGCCGGGATCCGATGCAGCAGAATGGAAATCCCAATGAATGTTTTTCGGTATAGTGATTATAAAAAACTGGTATCAGAACTATTTGACTGTTATCCAGATACCGATGGTATTTTTTGCGTTGATAACATTGCCTGCGCTGTTCTGCAAGAGGCGAACAAAAGGGGAATTACTGTGCCACAGCAGCTAAAAATAGTAGGATATGACGGAAATGATGTGGCTCAAATGACAATCCCTGTTTTAACTACAATCAAACAACAGCTAGATCTTTTGGCACAGAAAACAGTAGAAATATTAATGCAGCAAATTGATGGGGAGAGTACGCCTGGAATTTATAAAATCCCAGTTCTCTTGTCAAGAGGCGGGACGGCATAGCCGCCCGCCCTTCTATCCTTTTACAGCCCCTATTAGAAGCATCATAGGACGCCTCATTTCGTCCTTCATTCCAGGAATATCCATCATATTTTCCGGCGGCTGGGGCTCGATAACATGGCGGATTTCAAAGCCGTTTTGAAGCAGGGTTTCCAGATAAGTGGTCAGAGTACGGTGGTATTTGCCCACTTTTTCGTCTAAAAAAATTGCTTCTCTTTTTCCTTCATAGTAGTAATTGTCAACGGGAAAATGAAGGATATTTCCCTCTTTATCGCAGTACCAGTTTTGGCTCCCCTGGGCGGTAAAGACGGGGTGTTCTACAGAAAAAACGAAGTCTCCGCCTTTCCTCAGCCACTGGCTGATATGAGAAACCAGGGAAGAAAAATCCTGGATATAATGAAATGCCAGAGAACTGAAAACAATATCAAAAGAGCCGGGAGCAAAGTCCAGATCTTCCATGGCGGACTGACAGTACTGAATGCAGTCGTGGGAGTTTATGCTTCTGGCTGTTTCTAACATTTTGTGGGAAATATCGATTCCCACAATGCGGGACGCCCCGTGCTCCGCTGCGTATTTGCAGTGCCATCCATAGCCGCAGCCCAAATCCAGAAGGGTTCTTCCTTCGAAATCCGGCAGTATTTTTTCTAATTCGGCCCATTCTCCGGCGCCTGCAAGGCCCAGCCTGGAGCGGGTCATTTCACTGTATTTCTTAAAAAAATCGGCATCGTCATATCGGTTTTCTTTCATAATAATCCTTTCATAATCTGGCAGCGGCTGCGCGGAAGTCATGTCCGTTTGCTGCGAAGAATGGTTTTATCAGCAGTTCCATCTTCATTATATTTAAGCGAAAAGTCCTGGGTGACAGAGTATTGGTCACCAATGAAATAATGGAAGGTAACCTCCAGAGGGCGGCCGTCACTGTACCAATAAATGGACTGTTTCAGCAGGGGTATATTGGGGGTTCCAATGAGCTTAGCCTGCTGCGGAGTCGGCAGCTTGGCACACAGCTCCATATGGCCGCTGCTTCGGATAATTCCCAATTCCCGCGTATATTTAGTAAAAGAATCTTCCAGTCTTCCGATTTCAATATTGGGGATAATGATAGAAGAAACATAGGTATAGCTGATACAAACCAGCTTATCATTGGCATACCGGCCTCGGACAAAATAATGGATATATTTTTCAGAGGATGAGAAGAAATCGGAGATTTCCGATGCCTCTTCACATTTAATGAGGCTATATTTAATCAGCTCTGTTTTGGGCGTCTGCCCGGAATGTCTCACCAGTTCTGTAAAGCTTTCAGACATGGTAAGCGCTTTGTTAATGGACCGGCGGTAATCGTGGGAAACAAAGGAACCGTTTCCCGGAACCCGTTTAATATAGCCGTTGGCAGCCAGTTCGTTCATAGCTTTGGTTACCGTCATATGGCTGGAATCGAATTTGCTGCAGATCCACGCTTCCGGCGGAAGCGGTTCATTTTCTTGGTAAAAGCCGTCTTGTATCTGCTGTTGGAAATACAGGACAATAGCTTTGGATTTTGTAGTTTTCCCCATACCGTCCTCCTTTATTTTCAGGGGTAAACGCCCTGAGGTCATTATATCATGTCCACTAAACTCGTGAAAGACTTTGTTTGAAAAATGCTCTGCTTTTACTATACCACAAAACCTAAAAATAGAAAATATAAATATATATTTATTGTTGACAAAATTCTGTAATATGGTATAGTAAATATATATTTATAAAACTATCATCCGGAAGATAGTATATATTAATTCAAGTCAAAATGTATTTTAGGAGGTAGTAGTATGACAGAAATATCAGGAATGGCATTGATATTGATTTTGTGTATTACGACCCTGGGCGTTCTGGATCAATATGCGGTGCAGATCGGATTTTATTCTCCGCTGTTTTCCGGCGCTCTCACAGGTCTGGTTTTGGGGGATATGCAGACGGGGCTTATTGTGGGGGCAACGCTGCAGCTAATGTCTTTGGGGATCGCCCATTACGGCGGAGCAACGATACCGGATTATTTTTCCGCTTCGATTATGGGAACTGCTTACGCTATCATTTCCGGCAATGGACCGGATTACGGAATCGGCTTGGCCATTCCCATTGCCCTTTTACTGACTCAGCTTGATATTTTGGCCAGAATGAGCCATTCTATCTGCAAACATTATATGGATCGCTGCATTGAAACCCTGGATTATAAAAAAATGACCATTGCTCATGTAATCGGGGCCGTCACCTGGGTGCTTTCCCGTGTTTTTCCCGTTTTCGTCGGACTGGTATTTGGAGACGCCGTGGTCAGCGCTATTAACGCTGTGATACCAGCCTGGATCATGTCGGGCCTTCAGGCGGCTGGAAAGATCCTTCCGGCCATGGGTATTGCCATTTTGCTGAAATATCTTCCCTTTAAAAAGTACCTGGCGTATTTTCTGCTTGGTTTCGTAATCCTGGCTTACGGCGATTCTATATTCACGATTCTGGCTGTGGCGATTATGGGAACAGCTCTGGCTTTGATCCATTATTATTCCATTGGCAGCGGGAAGGCGGTTCCCGCCGCTGCATTGGAAAATGACGAGGAGGTAGAAATAGATGAGTAAACAGCTATCGAAAAAGACGATCCGTAAAGTTTGCTGGCGCAATATGTTTCCCTTTCAGTGGAGCTGGAATTATGAAACCATGCAGGGCAGCGGCTACGGCTGGTGTATGCTGCCGGCGCTGAAGGAACTGTACGGAGACGATCCGGAGACTATGAAGGAAATGCTCAGGGCGGAATCAGGATATTTTAATACAACGCCGGCTATGGCACACTTAATTATGGGCGCTGATATGGCCCTTCAGGAAGAATTGGGATCAGGATCAAAGGATATGGTTATGGCAATGAAATCAGGCCTTATGGGACCTTTTGCCGGAGTGGGTGATACGATTTTCCTGGCTATTTACCGGGCCGTGTTTTTTTCCATTGCTTCTTATTTTGCTCTGGACGGCGTTCCCATTGGTCTTCTTATTCCCATTTTAACAGGCTTGTTTATCATCTTTACCAGATATAAATTCACCTTTCTGGGGTATTCTCAGGGAAAGAAACTGGCATCGGAATTTGCCGATAAGATTGCGCCTATTACGGAGTGTGCGTCGATTTTGGGACTTACAGTAGTAGGCGGTCTGGTAGCCTCTGTAGTCAATTATTCCCTGAAGTTAGAGTTTACCGTAGGGGAGGCCGTGTTGTCCGTTCAGAGCTATTTGGATACCATGATGCCGAAACTGATTCCTCTGACAATCGTTCTCTTTTCTTATTGGCTGTTGGGGAAAAAGAATATGAACTCTACAAAGTTGATTTTTGTCCTGCTGGCTTTGGGAATGGTTTTAGGAAATCTGGGGCTGATTTTTGGAGTATAAAGGGTGGAAAAGGAGCGATGAAATGGCGATAGTACACGTAAGAATTGATGAAAGGCTGATCCATGGACAGGTAGCTATGGTGTGGACCAACACCGTAGGGGCTTCCCGAATTATTGTAATTAACGATGCAGCCGTAAAGGATGAAATGACCATTGCAGCCTTAAAAATATCCAAACCGGCGGGGGTAAAGCTTTCGATTTTGTCCCGCGATAAGGCGGTAAAGAAGATGAGTCAGGGAGACTATGAGGAAGACCGATGCTTTCTGATTTTTAAAAATGTAGAAGACGCCGCTTACTGTGTAGAAAAAGGCCTTGCCCTAACCCATATTAACGTAGGAAATATATCCCAGAAGAGCGGCGGCATTCCCATTAAAAAGTCTGTGGCCCTTACTGCAGAGGATATGGAATTAATTGTTTCCATGCTGGAAAAAGGGATCCGCATAACGGCCCAGATGCTTCCCAATGAGTCGCCTCAGAGCATCCTGGAGTATATGAAAGGGGCAAAAAAGCAGTAAAAAGGAAATAAAGAGAGGATAAGACTTATGAATTATATGACAACAGAATCCAACAACCAGTCGTCTAAAGGAATTGACGAGCTGGATTCCAGAGAGATCTGCCGAATTATCAATGAGGAAGATAAAAAAGTTCCGGACGCGATTGAAAAGGAGATCCCTAATATTGCCCGGGCAATCGACGCTATTGCGGAAACGTATCAAAAAGGAGGGAGAATCGTCACGATTGGAGCAGGATCTTCCGGGCGGTACGGAGTGATCGACGGGGTGGAACTGATTCCGACTTTTAACGCGGATCCGGAGAGGATTGTGGGAATTGTCTGCGGAGGAAAAGAGGCTATGTTCCGTTCCATCGAAGGGGCGGAGGACAGGGAAGAACTGGCCATCGAGGATTTGAAAAAGATTGGCTTTGGAAAAGAGGATATACTCATTGGTTCCGCTGCCAGCGGCAATACGCCCTATACCACTGCCGCTTTGGAATATGCCGCCGGACTGGGAGCCCATACAGTGGCTATCTGCTGCAATAAGGACAGCCGCATGAGCAAAGTAGCGGAAATCTGCATTGCCCCGGTGGCAGGAGCGGAGGTAATCAGCGGATCCACGCGAATGAAGGGCGGAACCATTGAAAAAATGGTGATGAATATGCTCTCTACCGGCGCTATGATCCGGGCAGGACGGGTTTTTGACAATTATATGGTTTATGTCCAGCCCCGTAATAAGAAGCTGGTAGAGCGAATGAAAAATATGATAAAAGACATTTTGGGAACCGGTCCGGAGGAAACGGATCGGCTGTATGAAGAGTCCGGGGCAAGCGTGGCTGCAGCCATTGTGATGCATAAAAAACATACGGATCGGGAAACAGCCCTGAAGCTGCTGGAGGCCGCCGGGGGAAATGTCAGAAAAGCCCTGGACTAAAAAGCAGAATGAAGCAAATCCCAGGAGGAGCAAAGGCCATTAGCCGGCATCCCCTGGGATTGCAGCGGCAGTCTCTTCAAAATGAGACTCCGCTGCTTCTGCAGTTTCACCGGGAAGAGGCACTGGTGCTTCTGCAGTTTCACCGGGAAGAGGCACTGGTGATTCCGTAGTTTCGCCCGGTAGAGGCTCTGTGGTTCCACCAGGAAGGGCTTCTGTTGATTGAGCCGTTTCATCGGTTACGTAGTCTTCCGGCAGCGCCTCCGTTTCAGGGACAGGGCTGGTATTGCGCCGGATAACGGACGCGTGGCCTTTATAGGTTTTGGAGTGGTCTTCCGTTCTCTGGATTTCCACTCCATTTTGATATACCACCTTGTAAGTCACCCACTGGCTTCCCGGAGTGCCGGCTTTTTCAACGACTTCCGTAGCGGGCGGCAGGGTGGGATCCTCAATATAGACGGGTTCCGGCAGAGGGGCTTCCCCGACTTTTTCAGAATCGAGATCCCAGGTGATTCCCTCGTCCAAAACGGGAATCCCGTAAATGGACACGGTGGCTTTCCGGTTGGCATAGCTGGCCCGGATTCCCACAGGAAAGTCGGAAGTATTGACGAAACGGAAGTCAGGCTGCCCCCAGCTTATGGCTGCATCCTGCCCTGGAGTAACGTAATTAGGCTCAAAGGTATGGGAGCGGCGGTAGGTAATGGCCATGCCGGACTGAAAAGCGGCGCGGTAGAGAGTACTGGAAATCTGACAGACACCGCCGCCGATTTCCTGAACCACTTCGCCGCCGCTGTAGGCAGCCGCAGACTGATAGCCTTTTTCGGCTGTGCGCTGGCCCACGGCGGCATTAAAAGAAAACTCTTCACCAGGCTGGAGAATGGTTCCGTTTAACGCTTCCGCAGCCAGACGGACGTTGGTATTGCGCTTCTCATTGCTGGTGGTTTCCGTAGTAAAACTGGCTAAGGTCCGGTACTGCTCTTTAGCGGCGGAGAGGGAAAGCTCCGGCGGTATTTCCAGGAACTCAGCGTGGATAACGGCGTTTAAATCCCCTTGTTCAAAAACGGCCAGAATGTCGGAAACCAGTTTCTCTTCATTGAGAGCCGTGCCGGAGCGGCTTTCAGCGAAAGTAAAGCCATTGTCAAAGCCTGACAGACCGCTGTTTTGGGCCGGGACATTCCACTTTTGAGCTAAACTACGGGCCTCCTCTTCCAGCCGCTGCCGCAGATTAGGAAAATTAAGAATATAGATGTCCGGTCCCCCGGCTGCCGCTTCCTCAAACATTCCATGAACCAGTTCCGGAAGCTGCTCCCATGCTATATCAGGCAGAGGAACGGTTTCTCCCTGGCACAAGACAGACAGATTCCAGGGATACTGCGCTTTTAAAGCCTGGAGAAACTCCTGGCGGGTCATGCCCTCAGAAGAAATACCGTTGACGGTAATGGAAAGTCCGGCGTCTTCCTCCGGGGCGGAATCAAAAGAAAGAACGGTTTCCTTTGAAGAGGCATAGGAGATGGTTTCGGGGCCGGGAAGGGAAAAAAGGGACACGATTCCCCAGATCCCCAGACTTAAAACGGCTGCAGCGCCGATTCCGGCAGTCAGGAAAAAGGGCAGCCGGGATTTTTGGGAATTTCTTGTATTTCTGGGGCCTCTATAGGAAGAATGAAAGGATTGTTTCGGAAGTTTCATTGGATATACCTGCTTTCATGTACTAACTGTGATTATAAAAAAGGATCCTGCTTTGCAGGATTCTCCGCCGGCGGCGGGCCGCTCCTGCAACAGCTTCCACACCGCCGCAGTGCGTTCCGCGCGGAGCGTTTTTTGTTTCATAGAAATAAAATAATTCATATCGGAATAATAGGGATTATACGGAAAAAGAACCGGGCTGTCAAGGCCTTAATAATGCAAAGAACGGTTGCAGGGGAGCCCCAGGTGGTTTATACTGGTATCTATAAGTAAGACAGAAGGCGGGAGATAGGCAAAATGCAGGATCTTTTGAAAGCTGATATAGAAAATAGTATGATGTTGGAACAGCCTGTGACGGGGGGAACTTACCGGAATGAAGTTCTGGAAAAGGCAGAGGGTTCCGCGGCGGAATTTGGGGACACTGTTTTTGAAGACTGCCGTTTTCAGAGCTGCCGTTTTACCTTGTGCAGTTTTTTCCAGTGCCGGTTTATCCGCTGCAGCTTTAAGGACTGCGCCTTTTCCGACAGCTCTTTCCGCAACTGCCTGTTTGCAGACTGCCAGGGGGACGGCAGCAATTTCAGCGGCAGCAGCTTTCGGGGCACAGAGGTAAAAGGAGGCAGTTACCATTACGGAAATTTTTCCAATACGCTGTGGGAGAACTGCCGGATCGAGGGAGGGCAGTTTGGCAGCTCTTTTTTCCCGGAAACGAAATTTAAGAAAACTCTTTTTGACCAGACGGACTTTTCCAAAACGGATTTTTTTAAAACCCCTCTAAAGGGTGTGGATCTCTCCGGATGCAATATTGAAGGGATCTTGGTATCAGATACCTTTGAGGAGCTAAAGGGCCTGCGCATCAATCTTTCCCAGACCCTGGACATTGCGCTGATGCTGGGAGTTAAGATACAGTAGGATTATGTGAATTTTTACCTTTTCGACTTGACAATTTCTTTTTTTGTATGGTAATATTGGCTATAAGAGAAAATATAACCGTAGAGATGACAGAGCAGGGTAGTGAAGCGCGGATTTCCGCAGACACCCTGCTTTTTCTTTGCGGTTTGAGAAAAAATTAACAATAAAAGGAGCCGATCCAAAAACGTACAGGAGGAAAAGGAAGATGGGAAAATACGTGATTGCTCTGGATCAGGGGACTACCAGCTCGCGGTGTATCCTGTTTGATCAGCAGGGAAATATCTGCAGCGTAGCGCAGAAAGAATTTACACAGATTTATCCCCAACCAGGCTGGGTGGAGCACAACCCTATGGAAATCTGGTCGTCACAGCTTGCCGTAACCATGGAGGCCATGGGAAAGATTGGAGCGCATTACAGTGATATTGCGGCAATCGGAATTACCAATCAGAGAGAAACGACGATTATATGGGATAAGGACACCGGGGAGCCGGTTTACAATGCCATTGTGTGGCAGTGCCGCCGGACTGCAGACAGGATAGAACGGCTGAAAGAAGAGGGCCTGGAAAAGATTATCACAGAAAAAACGGGGCTGATTCCGGACGCGTATTTTTCCGGAAGTAAAATTGAATGGATATTGGATCATGTAGAAGGGGCCAGAGAAAGGGCAGAGCGGGGAGATTTGCTTTTTGGAACCGTAGATACCTGGCTGATTTGGAATTTAACCAAAGGCTGTATCCATGTGACGGATTATACCAACGCGGCCCGCACCATGCTGTTTGATATACACAGAAAGGTCTGGGATGACGAGATTTTAGAGTATTTCCGGATTCCCAAATGTATGCTTCCGGATGTGAAGCCCTCTAGCTGCGTATACGGATATACTTCCTCAGACGTAATGGGAGGGAAGATTCCCATTGCCGGCGCTGCAGGAGATCAGCAGGCCGCCCTCTTCGGACAGTGCTGCTTTGAACCGGGAGAAGTAAAAAATACATACGGCACCGGCTGCTTCCTGCTGATGAACACCGGGGATAAAGCCATTCACTCTGATAACGGGCTTCTGACCACCATAGCTGCCAGCAGCCAGGGGGAGATTCAGTACGCCCTGGAGGGAAGCGTGTTTGTGGCCGGGGCAGCGGTTCAGTGGCTGCGGGATGAGATGCGTATGGTCCGGACAGCGGCCCAGACGGAAGAATATTGTACTGCTGTGGAAGATACGGGAGGCGTATACGTTGTGCCTGCTTTTGCCGGATTGGGAGCGCCTTACTGGGATCAGTACGCCAGAGGAACCATAGTGGGAGTTACCAGGGGAACCAGCAAAGAGCAGTTTATCCGGGCAACGGTGGAATCCATGGCCTATCAGGTTTCTGACCTCATAGAAGCCATGCAGGAGGTTTCCGGCATCCCGCTGAAGGAATTAAAAGTAGACGGCGGGGCCAGCGCCAATAATTTTCTGATGCAGTTCCAGGCTGACATCCTGCGGTCGCGGATCGTCCGGCCGGAATGTATTGAAACCACGGCACTGGGAGCCGCTTATCTGGCAGGTCTTGCAGTAGGATATTGGAAAGACAAAGACGAGATCCGGAAAAACTGGCAGGTTTCCAGAGAGTTTGAGGGAACTATGGAGGAAGAAAACAGACAGAAACTGCTGAAGGGCTGGAAACGGGCCATAAAGTGTGCCCTTTGCTGGTCGAAAGAAGAGTAATTGGATTGATTTCGCAATGGAGGTCAGAAAGAAACATGACAATTTCATTTGATACCATCGGACTGGGAAGCAGTCAGGCGATTTTTACCCAGTTGGAGCTGCTGCTTCGGATTGCCGTGGCTTGCGCTTTGGGCCTGATGATAGGACATGAGAGAAAAAACCGGAATAAATCAGCAGGGATCCGGACTCATGCCATTGTAGCTATGGGAGCTGCCTTAGTTATGGTGGTTTCCAAATACGGATTTTCCGATATTCCGAGTTACGACGCGGCCAGAGTGGCCGCCCAGGTAGTCAGCGGCGTGGGCTTTTTAGGGGCCGGGGTAATTTTCGTCCGCAACAACCTGGTAAACGGACTGACCACGGCGGCGGGGATCTGGGCCACGGCCGGAATTGGTCTGGCCATGGGATCCGGACTTTACGTAATCGGCATTGCTTCTGCTGTCATGATCATAATAACCCAGGAAATCATGCACAGGATCGCCTTTTTTGCAAAAGTGGCATCCTGCGGCAATATCCGTCTGACCCTTGCTCAGAAAGAGGGGGCGGTAAAGAGCATGGAGGATTTTCTGGAAAGCTGCAAAATTGACATTGCTTCAGTAAAGATTCACAAAAATAAGAAAGACGAAGTAAAAGTAGAGTTTGAAGTTGTGTATCCGCCGGGATTTGATAAAGCATGGCTTTTTTCACATCTGGCTGAGGATAATTCGGTTATGGCCATCAGCGAATAACCGCGCAAATAGTAACAGGAAAGCCTTGACAATCAGGCGAAAACTGTGGTAGCATGAAACTAACAAAATACGAAGCCTTTGAGATGACAGAGTAAGGTAATAGGACGATGAAAATCGTTGTATTTCCTTACTCTTTTTTCATTACGGAAGATATTGCCGCGCAATCCCTCTGCAATGAAAAACGCTTCGGCAAAGCGCTTTGCCGGAGAACGGTTCTGCCCTTAAAAGGCTGGGACGTATAATGGAGGAGAAAAAATGAAGGAAAAAAATTTCGATGTGGTGATCATTGGCGGCGGCGTAACCGGCTGTGCAATTGCCAGAGAACTTTCCCGCTATCAGTTAAACACATGCGTAGTGGAACGGGAAGAAGACGTTTGTTCCGGTACTTCCAAAGCCAACAGCGCTATTGTCCATGCCGGCCATGACGCGGCTCCCGGTTCTTTAAAAGCCCGGTTCAATATAGAGGGGAACCGGATGATGGGAGATCTGGCAAAGGATCTGGATTTTGAATTTGAGAGAAACGGCTCTCTGATTCTCTGCTTTGCGGAGGAAGATCGTCCGGCCCTGGAAGCGCTGTATGAAAAGGGCGTAAAGAACGGAGTACCGGATCTGAAAATTATTACGGGGGATGAAGTCAGAGCCATGGAGCCGAATGTGTCAGAGCAGGTAGTGGCTGCTCTTTACGCTCCCACCGGCGGCATTGTCTGCCCCTTTGGCCTGACCATTGCACTGGCGGAGAACGCCTGCGACAATGGAGTAGAGTTTTTGTTTAACACTGACATAACAGCCGTTAGAAAGACGGAAACAGGATATGAGCTGGAAGCTCCGGACACTTTGATAAAGGCTTCCTACGTAGTAAACGCAGCCGGCGTATATGCAGATGTGTTCCACAATATGGTAAGCGAGAAAAAGTTACATATTACTCCCAGAAAAGGAGATTACTGTCTTCTGGACAAAGAAGCCGGAAATCATGTTTCCCATACGATTTTCCAGCTTCCCGGAAAGCTGGGAAAGGGAATCCTGGTAACCCCCACTATTCACGGCAACCTGCTGACAGGGCCTACGGCAAAGGATATTGACGACAAAGAGGCTACGGCGACTACGGCTAATGAGCTGGCAGAGATTATGGAAAAGGCCAGCGTCAGCGTAAAGAATGTTCCCTTCCGTCAGGTAATTACATCTTTCTGCGGACTGCGGGCCCATGAAGACGGAGACGATTTTGTTATTGGCGAACCTCAGGATGCACCGGGATTTTTTGACGCTGCCGGAATCGAATCCCCCGGCCTTACCAGCGCTCCGGCTATCGGCGTTTACGTAGCCGGCTTAGTGGCGGAAAAAGCAGGAGCTGAAAAGAAAGAAAACTGGAACGGTACCAGAAAAGGCTTCATCCGTCCGGAAAAATTAAGCAAAGAAGAGAGAGCGGCCCTGATTAAAGAACGTCCGGAATACGGAACCATCATCTGCCGCTGCGAAGGCGTCAGCGAAGGCGAGATCGTGGATGCCATTAACCGTACCCTGGGAGCCGTTTCCTTAGACGGTATTAAACGCCGGGTACGTCAGGGAATGGGCCGGTGTCAGGCTGGCTTCTGCACTCCCAGAACCATGGAAATCCTTGCCAGAGAGCGCGGCATGAAGATGGAAGATATTTGTAAGAATGCACCCGGTTCCAATATGTTGACCGGTCATAAATAGGAGGGCAGCGACATGACAAATCATGATATTGTAATTATTGGCGGAGGTCCGGCAGGTCTGGCGGCGGCAGTAGCAGCCAGAAAAGCCGGCATTCAGGATATTTTGATTCTGGAAAGAGATAGCTGCCTGGGCGGGATTCTGAACCAGTGCATTCACAACGGTTTCGGCCTTCACACCTTTAAGGAAGAATTGACGGGACCGGAGTACGCGGCGCGTTACATTGAGATGGCAGAGGCGGAAAAGATTCCGTACAAGCTGAACACCATGGTTATTGATATTAACAAAGATAAGGAAGTAACGGTTATCAACCGGGAAGACGGCCTTACCACTATTAAGGCAAAGGCTATTATCCTGGCCATGGGATGCCGGGAGCGCCCCAGAGGAGCGTTAAACATACCGGGATACCGTCCCGCCGGCATTTATTCAGCAGGAACGGCCCAGAGACTGATGAATATTGAAGGCTACAGCGTTGGAAAAGAAGTGGTAATCTTAGGCTCCGGCGACATTGGACTTATTATGGCCAGAAGAATGACCTTAGAAGGCGCAAAGGTCAAGGTAGTGGCAGAGCTGATGCCCTATTCCGGCGGCTTAAAGAGAAACATTGTACAGTGTCTGGATGATTACGGCATTCCGCTGAAGCTGAGCCATACTGTTGTAGACATTGAAGGCAAAGAGAGAGTAACCGGCATTACCCTGGCAAAAGTAGGTCCCGACCGCAAGCCCATTCCCGGTACAGAAGAGCACTATAGCTGCGATACCCTGCTTCTGTCCGTAGGACTGATTCCGGAAAACGAACTGACCAAAGGAATCGGCGTTTCCATGAGCCGCATCACCTCCGGTCCGGAAGTAAATGATCAGTTGGAAACCACAGCGGAAGGCGTGTTTGCCTGCGGCAACGTTCTTCATGTTCACGATCTGGTAGACTACGTATCAGAGGAAGCTACGCTGGCAGGAACCAATGCTGCCGCATACGTAATGAACGGGGAGAAGAAGGAAGAACGCCATACGGTGGAATTAAAGGCGGAAAACGGCGTCCGCTATACAGTTCCCCAGACTCTGGACGTAAAGAATATGCAGGATAAGGTAACCGTCAGATTCCGTGTGGCGGACGTATATAAGGATCGCTATATTTCGGTTTACTACGACGGTGTCCAGGTATCCAAGAGAAAGAAAAAAGTTCTGGCTCCGGGCGAGATGGAGCAGGTAGTCTTAAAGAAAGACAGCTTTGCCGAATATCCGGATCTGAAGAATATCGTAATCTGTACGGAGGTGGAATAACATGGAGGTAAGAGAATTAATCTGTATCGGCTGCCCTTTGGGCTGCCCTCTGACAGTCAAAATGGAGGGGGACCAGATTGAAGTAAGCGGAAATACCTGCAAACGCGGGGATGATTACGCCAGGAAAGAAGTGTTAAGTCCCACCAGAATCGTTACTTCCAGCGTACACGTAGACGGCGGAGTGATCGAGATGGTATCGGTTAAGACGAAAACGGATATTCCCAAAGGCAAGATCTTTGAAATCATGGAAGAGATCCGCAAAGTGACGGTAAAGGCGCCGGTGGCAATCGGCGACACTATTATAGAAAACTGCGCTGGAACAGGAGTTCCGGTAATAGCAACCAAAGGGGTAGAGGCCAAATAAAAGGCTTTTGCCCCCAAAAGGGGCGTCTGATAACAACCGGCGCCGGAGACTAGAATGACGAGGCAGGAGGGGAAGCGCTTGAGAGACAGGAAAAAGGCTCTGCTGGAAGACACACGGCTGTTTGTTCTGGATATGGACGGAACCTTTTTTATGGGCCAGAGAGTAATTGACGGGGCTTTGGATTTTATGGAAATCATTGAAAAAAGAGGGCAGGAGTTTCTCTTTTTTACCAATAATTCTTCTAAGGCTCCGGAAGATTACATTGAAAAGCTGACCAGAGCAGGCTGCCCTATAAGCCGGGATCAGATCATGACGTCTGGAGACGTGGCTATCCGTTACCTTCATAGAACCTATCCTGGGGCGTCAGTTTACCTTTTAGGGACGCCCCAGCTTGAAAAAAGCATGGAGGAGGCGGGGATCCGCCTGACGAAAGACAAAGCGGACATCGTTTTGGCGGGATTTGACATGACTCTCAGCTATGAAAAGCTGGAAAGGGGTTGTACCTTTATCCGCAATGGCGCTGTATTTCTGGCCACCCATCCGGATATTAACTGCCCTGTGGAGGGCGGATTTATTCCGGACTGCGGGGCAATCTGCGCCGCTATGAGCCTTTCCTGCGGAAAAGAACCCAGGTATCTGGGAAAGCCCTATGAAGAAACGGTGCAGATGATTTTTGACAAAACAAAGATCCCCATAGCTAAAACTGCTTTTGTAGGGGATCGTTTGTATACGGATATTGCAACGGGAGTGAGGCACGGCGGCCGGGGCTTTCTTGTCCTTACGGGAGAAGCCACCCTGGAAGACGCGGCGGCCTCTGATGTAAAGCCCGACGCCATTTTTGACTCTCTGGGAGAGATGGCGTCCTATTTAAAATCGTAGGCATAACGGATAAAAGAGACCATGGCGTCCCTGTGAGGCGTGTAGGATAAAACCAGCAGATAGTAGTCTTCTGCATTGTCATATACCGGATTCTGCAGAAACCGGGAACGGCAAAGGTTTAATCCGCACGCCTTTCTTTCGCCTGTTCCATCTGCGGCATAATAAAAATCCTCTTGAAGCTCTGACGCCAAATCCTCCGGGAGCAGCTCTTCCAGGTCACAGAGAAGGAAGGATTGGGCGTAATACTGGGCCAAATCTTCAGGCGCTACCAGAAAATCCAGTTCTTTGGCGGCTACATAGGCCACCAGCTTTCCCTGACTGGCGGCAGTGTATTCATTATCCGATGCCAGATCCACATAGAGAGAGTCCTCGAAAGCGATTCGGTGTCCGGACGGAGTATTCTGGTAAGCTGAAAAATCTTCTATGAGTTCCTGGGCCGGAAATAGGTTTTGCCGGTCATTGAGGAAGAAACCCTGCAAATCAATGGTCCGCCTGGTCTGGGCAATTAAATCTCCAATATAGAAAAGAATCAGCAAGAGAACCAGAAGAAGAAAAGCAAGCCAGCGGTAGTAATCCATGAAAAAACGGATTTTCTGGCGAAAAGTCAAAGTTTTTAAAATTTCCCGATCATGTTTAAAATTGCGGGAAAGTCTGTTTCCAAAGCCCATAAAATCCCTCCATAAAACAAGTTAAGCTTAATTGTAGCATAAAACCGAAAAAAATGGTATACTTCGCTTAGTTCTTAAAGGTCTTTGGAAAAGAAAGGAAACAGTGTATGAACGTTAATGGAATCTTTAACCCTCAAAACCGGTTCTGGAACTTTATGGACAAGATTATGAATCTATGCGCCATCAGCTTCTTGTGGCTTCTTTTTTCCCTGCCCGTTGTTACCATTGGCGCATCCACTACGGCACTGTTCCAGTATACGATGAAGCTGACCAGGGACGAAGAGGGATACATATGGAAGAGCTTTATAAAGGGATTTAAAAGCAATTTCCGTCAGGCTACAGTTTTATGGCTTGGAATGGCCGCACTTGGAATTTTCCTGGTATGGGATCTGTACTGCTGCCAGTTTATGCCGGTTCCTGGGGCTGTGAAATGGGGTGTCCGGGTGGGACTGGCCAGTATTATTTTCGTTTATTTATTAACAAGCATATATCTGTTTCCCCTGCTGGCATTTTACCACACTACCTTAAAAAAGGCAGTGAGCCACGGTTTTGTTATGGCCCTGGGAAATCTTTACGTTTCTGTAACGATCCTGGTAATCTATGGGATTGCAGGGGCAATTACGTGGTTTATACCAGTTCTTTTTATGGTCTGGTTTACTTTGGCCTCCTATGCAGCCTCCCATTTCTTTGGCTATGTGTTCAGAAAGTACTTAGAAGAGGAAGAAGAAATAGACAATAACGGCTAATAAATCGGAAAAAATATTGTGAAAAAATAATCAATGCTGTGAAAAATAAAACAAAATATGCAAAAAACGAGCAAAAACCAGGTAAAAAATATGTAAAAGTTACAAAAATATCTTGCAAGGATGAAAAGCTTGTGCTATCATATTCATATCAGGAAATAATTTAAAATATGGTCTGCTGAAGAGAGAATGAGATGGAGGCAAAATGGTAAATACATATGGCGCTTAATATGTATATATTGTTTTAACTCAATCTCTTTTTTCATGCAAAATTTTGAAAGACCATATGAAACGTGAAAGAAGGGAGAATGACTTATGAAGAAAAAAATGGCGCTCATTTTAGCGGCAGCTATGGCAATGGGAGCAGTAACCGGCTGCAGCGGAGGCGGCTCAACGGGAAAATCTGCAGTTGGATCGGAAACTACTGCAGCAGGGGGCGGAGAAACATCTGAGGCTTCTGAGGCGGCCCCGGTGGATCCTTCCCAGTATGAAGTAACGGAACCCATTACCATTACCTGGTGGCACGCTTTGGAGGATCAGTATTCCGCTACGGTTGAGCAGGTTGTAAATGATTTTAACAGTTCTCAGGATTTGATTACTGTAGAAGCTGAATATATCGGAAGCTATTCTGATGTAAATGAGGCATTGGTAGCCGCCCACGCGGCAGGAAACGGACTTCCCGCTATTACCGTTGCCAACACCCCCTATGTAGCCGAGTACGGCGCAGGCGGTCTGACAGAGGATCTGACTCCCTATATCGAAGCGACGGGTTATGATATTGAGGACTTCGGAGACGGTATGATTGCATCCGCTCAGTACGAAGGCAAGCAGGTTGCCCTGCCCTTCCTGATTTCTACCCAGATTATGTTCTACAACAAGGATATGGCAGACGAAATGGGAATTACCATGCCGACTACCTGGGAAGAAATGGATACCTTCATGCAGGAAGCAACGGTAAAGGCTGCCGACGGAACGACGGAAACCTATGCTACCATTATTCCCGGCTGGGATCAGTGGTATTTTGAAACCTTTTATATGAACCAGGGCGTCAATATCATTAATGACGATCAGGTAACCACGGACTTAAACAGCGAAACCGCTGTTGCCATTGCTGCTAAGCTGAAAGAATGGTGCGACAATGGATATACCTATTGGACCGGAACTGCTGACGACGCTTCCTCCAATATGAGATCCAACTTTATCTCCGGAAACGCCCTGTCTGTTGTCCATACCACCTCTCTCTACAATACATATGTGGATCAGTGTGATTTTGAAGTAGGTATGGCATGGCTGCCGGGAGCAGAAACCAAGAATCAGGAAATCGGCGGCTGCGTCCTGCTGATTCCTTCCAAGAATGATCAGGCTACCAAGAATGCTGCATGGCAGTTTATGCAGTATCTGTGCAGCAAGGACGTTAATATGACCTGGGCGGAAGGTACCGGTTATATGCCTACCAGAAAGTCCGTACTGGAAACCGAAGAAGGACAGGCATTCCTGGAGAAGAAGCCGGCATTCCAGGCAATCTTTGACAATCTGGATTTAATTAACCCCAGAATCCAGCACGCCGGATGGAACCAGCTCACTACCATTTGGAAAAACAGCATGGCAGAGCTGATTATCGAGGGCGGCGACGTTCAGGAGGCCATGGATCAGATGGCAATGGAAATTGATGATGTATTAGGAGATATTTAAGAACCGGCCGGCCCCTTCCTTTTTGGAGGGGGCCGGAAGTCAGGGGGACTGCTTTTATGAAAGAGAAACGAATCAATCCAAGAAAAGTATCAGCATTTAAAGACTTTATCTGCGTTCTTCCGGTGCTGTGCTTTCTGGCAATTTTTACTTACTATCCCATAGCGGAGCTGTTTCGCATCAGCTTTACGGATTGGAATCTGTTAAAAGATACCTGGCAGTATGTGGGATTTAAAAACTGGCAATGGCTCTTTGCAGGTTCAGGAACGAAATATTTGTGGAACTCCCTGCGGGTAACCGTTCTGTATTCCATTGGAGAGCTGACCGTTACCATTGTGGGAGGAATGTTATTTGCCCTGGTATTTAACCGGATGAATAAGAGTTTTGCCGCTATGAGAGCTATCGTTTTCATGCCGAAATATGTGGCGATGTCTTCTGCGGCCGTTGTTTTCCTGTGGATCCTCAATACCGATACCGGTATTTTGAACTATCTGCTGTCAGTGGTGGGAATTTCCCCGGTAGACTGGCTGGGAAACAGAAATACGGCGCTGATTTCCGTTTTAATGCTGACGGGCTGGCGGTGTATCGGATATGGCATGATGGTATATCTGTCTGCAATGATGGGAATTTCCACGGACTACTATGAGGCAGCTTCTCTGGATGGAGCTAACTCCATTCAGAAATTCTTTAAGATTACTATTCCCATGCTGTCGCCCACGACCCTGTTCCTCTTTGTAACGACCTTCCTGTCTTCCATGAAGGTGTTCCAGTCTGTAGATATTTTGACCCAGGGCGGTCCCTACCGTTCAACGGAAGTATTCGTTTACAATATTTACCGTTACGCCATGGTGGATTTCCGTATGGATCGGGCTTCTACAGTAGCCATATTCTTCTTTATTCTCCTGCTGATTGTTACGGTAGCGACAATGAAGATTTCCAAGGGCAACGTAACGTATGATTCATAGGGAGGAACGTCATGAGCAAGCAAAGAACGGCAGATGCGAATGCACGCAATGAATCTGCAAAAAGAAACAAAAGAATAAAAGCGGCGATACAATGGATCCTGGCCATTATTATCCTGATAATTATTGTATTTCCGATTTACTGGATGTTGGTGTCTTCTGTAAAATCCCAGGAAGAGATCCTTCTGGCTGTGCCGACGCTTTGGCCAAGGGAGTTCCATTTTGAAAACTATCTCAACGTATTAAACCGGGGCAATTTTGCAAAGTACTACTGGAATACCATCGTTATGACGGCCGGTATCCTGATTTCTCAGGTAGTAACCGGAATCTTTGCAGGCTACGGATTTTCCAAAGGAAAATTTAAGGGGCAGGGCGTCTGTTTCATTATCGTATTGGGCGCATTGATGATACCGCTGCAGGTTACATTCATTCCCCTTTATATCATGATGGCCAACTGGGGAATGTCTGATACGTTCCTGGGACTGATCCTTCCGGAAGCTGTTTCGCCTTACTATATCTTCATGCTGAGACAGACCTTTATGGCCATTGACGACAGCTATGTAGACGCCGCAAAAGTGGACGGTTTGGGAAGAATAGGCATTATCACGAAAATCCTGGCTCCCATGTGCAAGTCTACGCTGTTTACAGTAACCCTGGTAACCTTTACCAATGGCTGGAACGCATACTTCTGGCCCAAGATTATTGCAAGAGGCGAGAGCCGCAGAGTATTGACCATCGGTTTGGCTCAGCTTCAAAATACCTTTGCCGGAAATGAAACCATGAACAACCATGAGATTATGGCAGGTGCTGTTCTGGCTGTAGTGCCGGTTATCGTTCTGTTCTTTATCTTCCAGAAATATATGCTGACAGGATACTCTAAGGCGGCAATGAAATAAAACCCCAGAGGGATTGTCAAATAGTAACCGTTCAGCCATGCCATTCATAATTTGACGGATTCAACTAAATTGGCCGCCGAAAAAGACCATTTGGCGTCAAATTATTCATGTCGGGCATCTGCCCTATAGACACATATGGCTGAACTGTTACGTCAAATAATCTGATGACGGAAACGGAGGATTGACATGAAAGTTTATGCACACAGAGGGTACAGTGGAAAATATCCTGAAAACACTATGCTGGCGTTTCAAAAGGCAGCGGAAACCGGCTGTGATGGAATTGAGCTGGATGTTCAGCTTACCAAAGACGGCCAGGTGGTAATTATACATGATGAAACCCTGGATCGGACCACCACGGGTACCGGAAGAGTTTTGGATTATACCTATGAAGAGCTGGCAAAGTTTGACGCTGCAAAACTCTTTGGCGGCAAATATGGATTCTGCCCTGTTCCTACGTTTGAGGAATACTGCAAATGGGCGGCGGATCAGAGTCTGGTTACCAATATCGAAATTAAAACAGGCGTTTATTACTATGAAGGCCTGGAAGAAAAAACCATGGAGCTTGTCCGCAAATACGGGCTGGAAGACAGAGTTTTCTATTCTTCCTTTAACCATATGTCCATACTAAAGATAAAAGAGCTGGATCCTAAGGCGGTCTGCGGCGCTTTGCTGGAACACCAGGGCCTGGGAAATGCCGGCTATTACTGCAAACGGTTTGGTTTTGAAGCCTACCATCCCGGCTTTAAGGGGCTGACAGAGGAAACTGTCAAGGGCTGCAAGGAAAATGGGATCCAGGTCAATGTGTGGACTGTAAATGATATGGGTGTTTTGGAGCAGCTTTATGAGTGGGGCTGCGACGGAGCCATTACCAATTACCCATCTGTATGCAAAAGCTGGGTGGACAGTAAACGGACATGAGAGCGGAAACGGTTGCTGACGCTTATTAAAAGATTTTAAACTCAATACCCTGACGGCGGGCCGCGGCAAATGGCTGCGGCGGCTGTTCAGGGCTTTTCTTTTTGAGAAAATTAAAGTACAATAGTAGACAGCAGTATGTAAATAACAGTTCAGCCAATACTGTAAAATAAAATGGACAAAGGGGATAAAAGAGAATGAAGGCAATAGAATTACTGGAGGCATCTCCTGTGATAGCGGCAGTAAAGGATGAAAACGGACTGAAAAGGTGCTTTGAGTCAGAGTGCCAGGTGGTTTTTATTTTGTATGGGAATGTCTGTAATATCGAAAATATAGTAAGACAGGTAAAGGAAAAAGGGAAGATCGCCATGGTTCATGTGGATCTGACGGCAGGACTCAGCTCCAAAGAAGTGGCGGTGGACTTTATAAAGCAGAATACTCTGGCGGACGGGGTGATCAGCACAAAGCCCCTTTTGGTAAAACGGGCTTTAGAATTGGGGCTTTACGGGATTCAGAGGACATTTCTCATTGATTCCATGGCCATGAGTACCACAAAGAAGCAGATTGATACCTTCCACCCGGATCTGGTTGAGGTAATGCCGGGAATCATACCAAAGGTTTTAAAAGAAATCCGGGCATACACAGATATTCCCATTATTGCCGGAGGGCTGATTTCGGACAAAAAAGATATTATGGCAGCCTTTTCCGCCGGGGCGGACGCGATTTCAACTACAAAAGAGGAGCTTTGGTTTGCCTGAGAAGGTGGAGGAACTATGAAAAAACAACATACACAATGGGCCAGCAAGCTGGGATTTGTGCTGGCTACGGCGGGAGCGGCTATCGGCCTTGGAAACCTGTGGAAATTCCCGTATCTGATGGGTGAGAACGGAGGTTTTCCCTTTTTAATCATGTATCTGTTTTTTATCTGTATTTTAGGGATTCCCGTTATGATTGCAGAAATGTCTTTGGGGAGAAAAACAGGAGCCGATCCCGTTCAGGCATACCGGACTATCAGCCCCAGGGCCGGGATTGTAGGAGGTTTTGGAGTTACGGCGGCTTTTTTAATCCTGTCGTACTACAGTGTAATCGGAGGGTGGCTGTTAAAATATTTTTTCAGCTATCTGCTGACCTTTCAGGCCCCGGCGGATTTTTCCGCTTTTATCGGGCAGACGTGGGAGCCGGTGGGCTGGCATCTGGTTTTTATGCTTGTGACTGCCGGAGTCTGCGTCTTTGGAACCAGGGGAATTGAGAAAGCCAGTAAGATTATGATGCCGCTGCTGTTTATCATTTTGATGATTATTATTGTCCGCAGCATTACTCTTCCGGGGGCCGGAACAGGGCTGAAGTTTATTTTTTCTCCGGAAAATTCCTCTTTTCATATTAATTCTGTCAGTGCTGCTTTGGGCCAGGTATTTTATTCCCTCAGCCTGTGCATGGGAATTACGGTGACCTATGGCAGTTATCTCAGCAAAAAGGAAAACATTGTAGGGAGCTGCCTCCATGTGGCGGCTTTAGATACGCTGGTAGCGGTTCTTGCCGGCATTGCCATATTCCCGGCGGTATTTTCCTTTGGTTTGGAGGCGGATCAGGGCCCCCAGCTTATTTTTGTTACTTTGCCAAAGGTTTTTGAGGCTATGGCCGGCGGGTGGATTTTTGCTGTGCTCTTTTTTATGCTGATTTTAATGGCGGCCATTACCAGTGCCATTGCTCTCCTGGAAGTTTCGGCCTCCTTTGTGATTGATGCTTTCGGCTGCAGCAGGAGGGCGGCGGTGGGGATTTTAACTGCGGGGATCTTCCTGACGGGCGTTCCCAGTTCTATGGCTTTTGGCGCTCTTAAAAATGTGACTGTTTTAAATTACAATTTTTTTGATTTTGTTGGTATGATAACGGATAATATCCTTCTCCCCATAGGCGGCCTGCTGATGTGCTATTTCCTGGGCTGGAAATGGGATATTAATCTGTTGGCGGAGGAGGTAGAGCAGGAGGGAAACGTTTTTCGCCTGAAAAAAGCGTGGAAGTTTTGTATCCGCTTTATTACGCCTCTTTTGGTGCTTGCCGTAACCGTAAGCGGCATGATTAACGTGGCATCAGTTGTAATGGGCTGAAACGGAGGAGAAAATAGGAAGCTGAAACCGGAAGATTCCGATTTCAGCTTTTTTCTGTGTGAGGAAGACGGCTGCGGAAGAAACGTTTTTTGAGTTCAGACCAGCGGAAGGGAATCAGGGGGTAAATATAGCTTTTTCCAGCAATGGTTTTGTTGAAAATAACGGCGCAGGCGGAAAAAATAATACCGGCGGCAAAACCCCAGTAATTAAAGAGGGCCGTGAGAACCAAAATAATGATCCGCATAAACTTCAGGGCATAGCCCAGCTCAAAACTGGTCTGGGAGTAATTGGCTACGGTTACGAAAGCCATATAAAGCATAGTTTCGCTGTTGAACCAGCCGGATTTTACGGCATACTCTCCCATAACGATACCGGCAATAATGCTCAAGGGAGTAGTCAGCATACTGGGAGTGCTTACGGCCGCCAGCCGCAGGCCGTCGATGGCAAATTCCAGGATTAAGAGTTGGAAAATGAGAGGTACGTATAATTCATCAGAAAGCTGAATAAACTCCAGCCAGGAGGGAATGATGTCCGGATTCTGCATCAGCAAAAGCCAAATGGGAGTCAGGATAAGGCTTAAAAGGGAGATGATCATCCGGGAAAGCCTTAAATACGTACCGGTAATGGGCGGAAAATAGTAGTCGTCAGCATCTTCGATAATGTCAAATACTGAGGCCGGCAGGATCATGGCGGAAGGGGAGGTATCCACTAAGAGAACAATATTTCCTTCCAAGATAGAGGCTGCCGTAGTATCAGGGCGCTCAGAAAAGCGGAATTTGGGAAAGGGATTGTACCACTTGCGGGGATAGAGGCATTCCGCGAGGCTCTCCTGGTTCATAGTAAGGGCGTCTACCTGAAGTCTTTCAATTCGGGAGGTAATCAGCTTGAGAAGCTCCTCGTCCACCCGGCCTTTCATATAGCAGACGGCAATGTCCGTGCGGGAACTCTCGCCGGCACTTAAAATCTCCACAGTAAGGCGGGGATCCCGGATCCGCCGCCGGATTAGGGCAGTGTTGAAAATCAGCGTTTCCACAAAACCGTCCCGGGAACCGCGCAGAACCTTGTCTTTGTCGGGCTCAGCTACGCTGCGGGCCGGATAGGTTCTGCAGTCAATGGTAAGGCAGGTATCGTAACCGTCAATAAAGAGGCAGGAGATACCGGAAAGGAGCTGGGTAATCATGGTATCCGAGTATTTTACAAGGCCGGTTTCACCGTAAGCCAAATACTTTTTGGAAAAGCCGTGAGCGTCAGCAGGCATATCCTCAGGCTTTATAGAAGAAAAAATCTGAATCAGCTTTAAAAGAACCTCATCTTTGGTAAAGCCGTCGATAAAGAACAGGCAGGCTTCCCGTCCGGCAATGTCAAACACGCGGTACACAACGTCAAAATTTTTTCCGCTTTGGAGAGTTTCTTTCAAATAGTCCATATTGTCGGAGAGTTTTTGAGAAAATTCCATAATTCTGCGCTTCCTTTCCGCATCCCCTTAATTTATAGTTTGGAGGGCATCATAAGGAAAGTGTGTTCAAATAGACGGAAAGTATGCGTGGGAAAAGGGAGAATCCTTCCGGAAGGGCAGCAAAAGGGAAGCGGGGAGCCATGGGTCGCCCTGATCAGCCGCTCGATAGCTGTCAATAGGCCCAGTAAAGACTTAGTGTCTTATAAAAATATGTTTTTGGAAGGCGGATTTGTATGAAATGTACAACGAAGGATTGACTTAAAGCCTGAAAGATGTTATATTGACTATAGTGAGTGGGTGATGTGAGATTACTTACTGACAGTTTTGGTATGGGGATGCCAAAAATATATGAGTGTACGGTTTTGAGATCGTGACAAGAGAACTGCTTTCTTTGGGGGGAAGGCAGTTCTTTTTGTTTTGTACGGAAACAGTTTGTTTCCGTATAAAACAAAAGCCTCCGGCGGAAGCGCACTGCGTCGGAAAGGAAGGAGCCGCCGGAGGCGGCCTGACGCAGGCGCAGGTGTGCGTGGGCGCACACCTATAAAACGATATTAAAGTCGATCATATCGTCATACAGTTTTTTGCACTCTTCAAAGTCATGGTTTTGGATAGCGTTTAATATGGCTCTGTGGCGGTAATCGCCCTCCAAAACGGAGACTCCCCGCTCCTGCCAGGTGCTGATGCGGGCCTTTAAGTTCAGAAAAATGTATTTTTCAATGGTATTTTTTGCCATGGCAAAACTGTACTGATAAAGGGTATTGTGAGCCATCAGGCAAATCTTTTCGTGAAACGCCACGTCATAATGGGTCAGCTCCTGTAGCTGATCGTCTGTTACCGGGGTAAATGTTCTTTTTTTGAGCTCCTCGTAATCGGTACATATCTGATCCAGTTCCTGAAATTCTTTTTCCGCTGCCCGATCCATGGCAAGACGGGCGCACTCTAATTCCAGAAGCTTCCGAAATTCGCATACGTCGGCCATTAAGGAAGGATTGCTGTAAAGATCCTGCACTGCATTAATATAGTCGGAAAAATCAAATTTTTTGACATAGGTTCCATCGCCAATCCGGGTTTCCACCAGGCCGATAGCATTGAGGCGCTGCAGAGCCATGCGGACAGTAAGGCGGTTGACGCCGTAAAGGGAAGCTAGTTCCGTTTCAGAAGGAAGCTTTTCATCAATTTTCCAATGATGAGCTACGATATTTTCACGGAGGTTTTGGTAGACCTGTTCACCTGCCGTCACTTTTTCTATTTTTTTAATCGCTGCCATTATTTACAATCCTTTTTGTTTGGTATAGTCGCCCGTTTTGCAGGGCATCAAAAATACAATCTGATAAAAATATAACGAACCCGATTTCTCATATCATTATACCAGATTTAGGAAAAAGTCTCAATGACATTTAGATTTTGTTAAAAACCACGAAAATTGAAAATTGTAGATTGACAAATTGTGCAACTTGTGAGATTATAAAGCTATAAATCAGGCGAACAAGTGAACTGATTGCCTGATAATGGCCGGCCCTGCATAAGAAAATGTAAAGGAGGAACACTATGCTTCTATTTTGGTTTGTGTTGTCAATCGTGCTGCTTATTGTAATGATCTCAAAACTGAAAATACACGCATTTCTCAGCCTGCTGACCATCGCCCTGTTTTTTGGCGTTTGTGCGGGGATTCCTATGGAAGAGCTTCCCGGTATCATTGCAGGGGGCTTCGGAGGAACTATGACCAGTATCGGAATCGTTATTGTCTGCGGCGTAGTTATCGGAAGCTTTTTGGAATATACGGGAGGCGCCCAGAAAATAGCGGACGCTATTTTGAAACTCATAGGAATCAAGAGAGCTACTTATGCAACTTCCGTTACAGGAGCTTTCGTATCTATCCCTGTTTTCTGTGATTCTGGTTTCGTTATTTTAAATCCTATTATTAAAGGATTATCCCGACGCGGAAAAATTCCTTACGCTTCTTTGGTAGTAGCGCTGATGGCAGGACTTCTTTGTACCCATTCTTTCGTACCGCCGACGCCGGGGCCGGTAGCTGCAGCGGGCCTGTATGGGGCGGAAATCGGCCAGGTTATGTTTTACGGTTTAATTGTGTCTATACCCGTTGTTATTGTCTGCTCTATCTGGGCTAATTCCCGTTTCGTAAAAGGAGCCTTTCCGGAGTACGCCCAGGAAAGCGCTGCAGACGCAGAGCAGGAGGCAGAGTTCCGCAAGGTTGTAGAACATGCGCCTTCCACATTCCTTTCCTTCATTCCCATAGTCCTTCCTATTTTGCTGATTATTCTGGATTCTTTCTTTGGAAATCCGGAGGGGAATATCATTCAGGCTATTTTGTCTTTCGTCGGGACGCCCTGGGTAGCCCTTCTCATAGGTACGGGTATCAGCTTCCTGCTTCCTACAAAGCTCAATGAAACGGTTACCAGCGATTGGGTAGCGAAATCATTAAGCGGAGCGGCGGAAATTATGTGCATCACCGCAGCGGCAGGGGGATTTGCAAAGGTTCTTCAGGCAACGGAAATCGGTAATATTTTAAGTGATTTGGTTCTGTCCGCCGGTCTTCCGGCAGTATTTGTTCCTTACCTGATGGCAGCGTTAATCAATTTGGCTCAGGGCTCCGCGACAGTAGCGCTGACTACAGTAGGAGGAATCCTGGCTCCCATGCTTCCCACTTTGGGACTGCATCCTGTAGTAGCTACTCTGGCTACGGCGGCAGGTTCCCTTTCCTTCTGCCACACCAATTCCTCATATTTCTGGTGTGTAACGAAGCTTGGAAATCTGAAACTCAACCAGAGCTACCGGCTGATTACCCTCACTTCAGTTATGATGGGAGCGGTGGCCATGGTGGTTATCTGTATATTGAACCTATTCCTTTAAAGGAGGGGTAACATAACAATGAGCCGGCAGAGAAGGCCGGCAGAAGGGAGTATTTTATGAAAATTACCAGCGTGGACATTATTAAGGCATTTAAGACGCCCTCAGCGGCGGCGGAAGTGGCCGTAGGAAATGTGCCGTGGCATCCGGTGTTTGTAAAAATCAACACCGACGAAGGTATCAGCGGCTACGGAGAGATCGGTGTGGCTTACGGCAACGCCCAGAGCGCCGGCTTCGGCATGGGAGTGGATTTTGCCAAATGTATTATTGGCCTCAATCCTATGAACAATGAAGAGATTTGGAACCGCCTTCACCGCCTGACTTTCTGGGGAATGGGAAACGGCGGAGTCATTATGGCAGGAATTTCCGGAATCGATATTGCCCTGTGGGATATTAAAGGAAAGGTTCTCAACGCTCCGGTTTACCAGTTAATGGGCGGAAAAACCAACAGCAAATTAAGAGCTTACGCCAGCCAGCTTCAGTTTGACTGGGGAAAGGTAAGCCACTCTCTGGCAAAACCGGAAGAGTACGCGGAAGCCATGAGAAAGGCCATGGCAGACGGATTTGACTGCGTAAAGGTAGATCCGGTGGGCTTTGACGAAAACGGCGTCTGGATGGGAAAGAGCAGCAGAGGAATCCTGCAGCGCGACCAACTGCAACTGGCGGTAGACAGAGTGGCGGCAATGAGAGAAGCGGGCCCTGATGTGGACATTATTATTGAGCTTCACGCTTTGACGGACGCTACGACTTCCGTACAGCTTGGCAGGGAATTGCAGAAGCTCAACTGTTTCTATTATGAAGAGCCCACTCAGCCCTTAAATCCCAATCTGTTCCGGGAAATCAGCAGCAAAATCGAGATTCCTGTGGCGACTGGAGAGAGAGTATATACAAGGTGGGGATACCGCCAGTTCTTTGAGGATCATTCCATCGGCATTATTCAGCCAGATCTGTGCAACACCGGCGGCCTGACAGAAGGAAAGAAGATCTGCGACATGGCCCACGTATATGATATTGGAGTTCAGGTCCATTGCTGCGGCGGTCCCATTTCAGCGGCGGCGGCTCTGCAGCTTGAAGCAGTCATTCCTAACTTCGTAATTCATGAGCTCCATGCATCGGCTCTCATTGACGACAATATCAGATTGTGCAAATACGATTATGCGGCAAAAGACGGATATTTCGAAGTACCGGATCGGCCCGGTATCGGCCAGGAATTGACAGAAGAGGCTTTGGCTAACGCAGAAATCGTTACGGTTAAATGATAAAAGGAAAGGGGCTGTCCTTAGGGACGCCTTCATAAAAAAGTAATCATATCTTGCGGGGCAGCATGGCAAATGGCTATGCTGCCCTGCTTTTGCGTCACAGAAAATTTCATTCGCAGGAAGCCTCCGAACACAAGGCCCGGATTACCCTTCCCGCAATAAGCAGGCCAGCCACAGGGGGCACAAAGGCGATGCTGCCCGGGACGCTGCGGCGGCCGTCGGCAGGCTCTTCAGAAGAAGGGAAGGGCTTTAGGGGCACTTCCTTGGAATACAGGACTTCCAGGCGGGGAATGCCCTGTTTTTTTAATTCCTTTCGCATGACCCGGCAGAGGGGGCATACGGAAGTGGAATAAATGTCTGCGATCTCAAATAATTCCGGGTGAAGCTTGTTGCCCGTTCCCATAGATGAGATCAGGGGAATGGAATGGCTGAAGGCGTATCTGGCAATGGCCAGCTTTCCGCTGACGGTGTCAATGGCATCTATTACGTAGCTGATGCGGGGAACCTGGGCGGAAATTTTCTCAAAAAAAGCTTCCAGATTTTCCGGAAGGATAAATTCCTGGGAACAAATCACCTGGCAGCGGGGATTGATGTCTGCAATTTTTTCTTTCATTACCTGAGTTTTAAAGCGGCCCAGGGTACTGTGGAGAGCAATGCTCTGACGGTTGATATTGGTCAGGGAAACGGTGTCGCTGTCAACTAATATCAAGGTTCCCACACCGCTCCTGGCAAGGGCTTCCACGGCGTGGGAACCGACTCCGCCGACGCCAAAAACCACCACGGAGGAATCGGCCAGCCGTTTAATGCCAGCGGTTCCTATAAGCATTTCTGTCCGGGAAAATTCATTTTCAAAACCGGCTTCCATAAAAATCCCCCTATCCTTATAAAAGATTAAGATCCGGCTTGCTTTTTTGTTCTTCTACCAGATCGGCTAAAGTAACGTTGTCTACCACATGATTAATAGCCGCGGCCAAATCCTCCCAGACGGAAAGGACAGCGCAGCCGGCAGCGCGGGAACACTGGTTGGGGCTGTCTTCCAGACAGGGAACAGGGGCGAGACTGCCTTCTGTAAGGCGCAGGATTTCCCCTACGGTATAATCTTTGGGATCCCTGGCCAGCCGGTATCCCCCCTGAGCCCCCCGCATACTTTTAATGCAGCCGGCCCGGGAAAGGATCATAGCGATTTGTTCCAGATATTTTACGGAGATCTGCTGGCGCTCCGCCACTTGATTCAGCTTTGTGCACTCGTCTTTTGACATGGCAAATTCCAGCATCATTCTGAGGGCGTAGCGCCCTTTTGTAGAAATTTTCATGGAAAGCACTCCTTTCCGATTATTCTTATCGTTTTACTAAGATAACAGAATTGTACCCGATTTGCCAGGAAAAGTAAATAGAAAACTGGCCGCCTTCCTTTTTTCGCCAAATTGTGTTATGATGGAAAAAGATGCAGGGGTTATGGTGTTTCGTTGGGATCAAAGACTTGAAATATGGAAATTAAGGGGGCGTCATGCAATGAAAGAGAAAAATACCATGCTGATGACAGAAGGAGTGATATGGAAGCAGCTCCTTCTTTTTTCACTGCCTCTTTTAGCGGGAAATCTTTTCCAGCAGCTATACAACACCGTGGATTCCATTGTGGTAGGCAATTTCATCGGCAGTGAGGCTTTGGCGGCAGTAGGATCCAGTAATCCGTTAATTAATCTGATTATCGGTATGTTTATGGGAATTGCAGCCGGCGCCGGCGTTATTATTTCTCAGTATTACGGAGCCGGTGACAGGCAGAAGCTTTCCTGGGCCGTACATACCTGTATCGCTTTGAGCCTTATAGGGGGAGTTGCTTTAAGCATTTTGGGCGTTGCCGCTTCACCTGTAATCCTGCGGTGGATGGGAACGCCTGATGACGTTATGAATAATTCTGTGATTTATCTGCGGATTTTCTTTGCCGGTTCCCTGTTTAACCTCCTTTACAATATGGCGGCGGGAGTGCTGCGGGCTGTAGGGGACTCAAAACGCCCCCTGTATTATCTCTGCGCCTCCTCTATTGTCAATATTGTTTTGGATATGCTGTTTGTGGTAGGGTTTCATATGGGAATCGCGGGAGCCGCCTTTGCCACCATTATCGCCCAGGCAGTGTCGGCGGCATTGTGCGCTCTGGCCCTTATGAGAACGGGAGATGTCTACCGGGTGGAGTTAAAGAAAATTAAAATTGACCTTCGGATGATGAAACGGATTTTAGCCATAGGGATTCCAAGCGGGATCCAGCAGTCCATTATTTCCCTTTCCAACGTCATTGTGCAGGCCAATATAAACGTTTACGGTTCCGCCGCCATGGCAGGTTACGGGGCTTACAGCAAAATCGACGGTTTTGTGACACTGCCTCTTCAGAGCTTTTGTATTGCCGCCACGACTTTTACCGGCCAGAATATTGGGGCAAAAAAGAAAAAGCGTGTTATGAGGGGGATCTTTCAGGGGATTGTCATTAGTTTGATTTATACCGCAGTCCTCAGCCCGATTCTGTACTGGAAGTCCCAGGATCTTCTGCGGATTTTCAGCAGCGACGCGGCGGTTTTGGAATATGGAAGGATCACCATGACCATTCTCCTGCCCCTTTATTCGGCGCTTTCCATACACCAGATTTTGATGGGAACGTTTCGGGGAGCTGGAAAGACTGTGGTAACCATGCTGATAGGCGTGGGAAATATGTGTATATTAAGAATGATTTATATTAATGGGATTGTTCCGTTTTTTCCCAGTTTCCAGGCAGTTATGATGTGCTACCCCATTACGTGGTTTTCTACCATGCTGATGGACGTAATATACTGCTGGAAGGGCAAGTGGCTTCCCAGATATTTAGCAGAAAGCGAGGAATAAGAAATGAAAGATGGATTTGTCCGGGTTGCCGCTGCGACGCCCAAAGTAAAGGTTGCGGATCCGGAATGGAACCGGCGGCAGATGGAAGACATTATAGAAAGCTGCAGGAAAGAAGGGGTAAAGCTTCTGGTATTTCCCGAATTGGGCCTGACGGCTTACACCTGCGGAGACCTGTTTCTGCAGTTTCCGCTTTTAAGAAAGGCCAGAGAAGAGCTGAAAAATTTAGCGGAAGCGGCGAAGGATTCCGGAATGCTGATTTTTGCAGGACTTCCCTGGGAACATGAAGGAAAATTGTACAATGTGGCCGCTGCCCTGTGGGGCGGAAAGCTCCTGGGCCTGGTACCCAAAACCAATATTCCCAATTACTCGGAATTTTACGAGCTTCGCCACTTCCAGCCGGGAAATGAAAAGTCGGTTATGACTCAGTGGGAAGGAGAGGAGGTTCCCATGGGGGCCAATCTGATCTTTTCCAGCCGGGAGATTCCGGGATTCAGAGTAGGGGCGGAGATCTGCGAAGACGTATGGGTTCCCAATCCGCCCAGCATCCGTCACGCTTTGGCCGGAGCCACGATCATTGTCAACTGCTCGGCCAGCGATGAAACCACAGGCAAGGACGAGTACCGCCGCTCCCTAATCTGCGGCCAGTCTGCAAGGCTGGTGGCGGGCTACGTATATGCCAATGCAGGGGAAGGGGAGTCGACCCAGGATTTAGTCTTCGGCGGTCAGAACATAATCGCGGAAAACGGAACCTGCCTGAGAGAATCCCGGCGCTTTGCCAATGAAACGATTATGGCGGATCTGGATCTGGAAAGGCTGGATGCGGAACGGAGAAGGCTCAATACCTTCTGGCCCAAGGGCGAAGAGGATTATCTGACCATAGAATTTGGAGAACAGAAGGGGGCGGAAGAGGATGCTTCGCCGTCAGACGGACGGATTCTGCGTTTTATCGATCCGTCGCCCTTTGTCCCCGGAGATGCCGGCCACCGAAGCAGAAGGTGTGAGGAGATTTTTACTATCCAGGCCATGGGATTAAAGAAACGGCTGGAACATACGGGCTGCGGCCATGTGGTTGTGGGCTTGTCAGGGGGGTTGGATTCCACTCTGGCGCTGTTAGTTTGCGTAAGGGCTTTTGATATGCTGGAAATCCCCAGAGATCAAATTCACTGCATTACAATGCCGTGCTTTGGCACAACGGATCGGACTTATCAGAATGCCTGTACCATGGCCCGCCAGGTAGGGGCGCAGTTAAAAGAAATTCCTATTCGGGAGGCTGTTTCCCTGCATTTTAAAGACATTGGACACGATCCGGAAAAACGCGACGTTACTTATGAAAACAGTCAGGCCAGGGAACGGACCCAGATCCTTATGGACGCGGCCAATGATATAGGGGCCCTGGTAATCGGTACGGGAGATATGTCTGAGCTGGCTTTGGGCTGGGCTACCTACAATGGAGATCATATGTCCATGTACGGCGTAAACGCCTCTGTTCCGAAAACCCTGGTGCGCCATCTTGTAAGGTATTACGCAGATACCTGCAAAGAAGAAACATTGGCAGCAGTGCTGGAAGACGTTTTGGACACCCCTGTAAGTCCTGAGCTGCTGCCGCCCAAGGAGGGGGAAATCGCACAGAAAACCGAAGACCTGGTAGGCCCCTATGAGCTTCACGATTTCTTCCTTTACTACGTTCTCCGGTTCGGCTATATGCCGTCTAAAATATACCGCATGGCTCTCCAGGCTTTTGACGGAGAATACCAAAAAGAAACCATATTGAAATGGCTAAAAGTCTTTTACCGGCGGTTTTTCAGCCAGCAGTTTAAGCGCTCCTGCCTGCCGGACGGCCCCAAAGTCGGATCGGCGGCAGTATCTCCCAGAGGAGATTTGAGAATGCCAAGCGACGCTGTAAGCCGTATATGGCTGGAAGATTTGGAAAAAATAGAGAAGTAGCGGACAGAGCGGGAGAGACAAGGGTATGATTACCAGTATAAAAAACGAGCAGGTGAAGCGGGTACAGAACCTGATTAAAAAAGGAAAATTCAGACGGGAAGAGGGGCTGTACGTAGCGGAGGGGCTGCGGATGTGCAGGGAACTGGATCCGGAGGAAACGGCTGCCCTGTATGTAGCTCAGAGCTTTCTGGAAAATGCGGATCCAAATGGTGATGAAGTCCGCTGGCTGGAAAAATTCCGCTATGAAACAGTGAGCGACGCAGTAATGAATGCCATGGCCGATACTCAGACACCCCAGGGAATTTTGGCTGTGGCCCGACAAAAGCAGTATACTCTTGAAGGGCTTTTCGAAACGAAAACGCCTGCCTGCCTGATGATATTGGAGACCCTTCAGGATCCGGGAAATTTAGGAACCATTATCCGGGCCGGAGAGGGCGCCGGCGTTACCGGCATTATTATGGATAAAAAAACGGCGGACATTTACAATCCTAAAGTAATCCGGTCCACAATGGGATCGATTTTGCGAATGCCCTTTGTGTACACAGAGGATTTGCGGGAAACCTGCGTCTGGCTGAAGGAAAGGGGAGTCCGCCTCTTTGCCGCCCATCTAAAGGGAAAACATTCCTATGACCAGGAGGATTACACCGGGGCCTGCGGATTCTTAATTGGCAACGAGGCAAATGGACTTACCGATGAAACGGCGGAGCTGGCTGACACCTACGTCCGGATTCCCATGGCCGGAAAAGTAGAGTCTCTCAATGCGGCGGTTGCCGCTTCCGTGTTGATGTTTGAAGCCGCCAGACAGCGGCGGATTTCCTCAAAAAGCGCGGACACGGAATCCTGAAAAAAGAAAAACAGAGACAAGAAGAACAAAGAATAGACGATAAAACATCCAATTGTTTAGAAAAATGTAAGAATTGGAAAAGCCGGATATGTTGAATTGAGAAAACGCGTATGGTATAATATCCGCGAGAGTAATGAGCAGTGCGCGTACAAGAAAACGGCAAACGGGCTGCTTGCAGACCGATTTGCCGTTTATTGTACGCATAGGGCGAATGCCCGTGAACGAGGGAAACGAAGTTTTCCGAGTGGGCACTGCTCAGGCAAGCATTGAAAGGAGGAGGAAGTTATGACGCCTGTTGGCTGGCTGGTAATATTTGTTGTTTTGCTGGGAATTGAGATTGCTACCATGGCTCTTACTACCGTCTGGTTTGCCGCCGGCGCACTGGTCGCCTTTGTTCTCAGCCTTTTAGGAGCCGGGACGCAGCTTCAGTTGGCGGTATTTGTCATTGTGTCCTTTGTGGTTTTGATTCTTGTCCGGCCTTTCGCTAAAAAGTATGTAAATACCAATGTTACGAAAACCAATGCCGACAGTCTTATCGGCAAACAGGCCAGAATAACAGAGGACGTAGACAACTGCCAGGGCAGCGGTGCCGCCGTTTTAAACGGGCAGGAGTGGACGGCCAGAAGCGTCAGGGACGGATTGGTTTTAAAAGCAGGTGAAATGGTAACTGTAAAGGAAATCAGAGGCGTTAAACTAATTGTAGACGCCGTACAGGAGGGAAAATAGTATGGGCTTTATTCTATCAATTATTGTACTAATCATTGTGCTGTTGGTTTTGGCTTCCTGCGTTAAGATTGTTCCTCAGGCTCAGGCGTGTGTTGTGGAGCGTTTGGGAGCGTATACGGCGACTTGGTCTACGGGCATTCATTTTAAGGTTCCCATTATTGAACGGGTAGCCAAAAGAGTCAACCTGAAGGAACAGGTAGCGGATTTCCCGCCTCAGCCGGTAATCACCAAAGACAACGTTACCATGAGGATCGATACGGTAGTATTTTTCCAGATTACGGATCCTAAGCTTTATGCCTACGGCGTTGAAAATCCCATTATGGCCATTGAAAACCTGACGGCCACGACTTTGAGAAATATCATCGGTGATTTGGAATTGGACCAGACCCTGACTTCCAGAGAAACCATTAATGCCAAAATGAGAGCCTCTCTGGATATTGCCACGGATCCCTGGGGAATTAAAGTGAACCGTGTGGAACTGAAAAACATTATTCCTCCGGCCGCTATCCAGGACGCTATGGAAAAACAGATGAAGGCGGAGCGTGAGCGCCGAGAGGCCATTCTGAAAGCAGAAGGCGAAAAGAAGTCTACGATTCTGGTAGCGGAAGGAAAGAAAGAATCCGCCATCCTGGATGCGGAAGCTGATAAGCAGGCGGCGATTCTTCATGCGGAAGCGGAAAAGGAAAAGAGAATCAAAGAGGCGGAAGGTCAGGCGGAGGCTATTTTAAAGGTACAGCAGGCTCAGGCCGACGGTATCCGTTTCTTGAGAGAAGCCGGAGCAGACAGCGCGGTGCTTCAGTTAAAGAGCCTGGAAGCGTTTCAGGCGGCTGCCAACGGCAGAGCCACAAAGATTATTATTCCGTCAGAAATCCAGGGAATTGCCGGCCTTGCCTCTTCTGTGGCAGAGTTGATAAAAGATACGGATGAAGCAAAGTAATTTTTGGGCGAGGCAATTTCTGAACAAATTAATTTGGAATAGAAATTTCTCACAGAATCAATTATAAGAGAGGCCGCATTGCCATAACTGCGGCTTCTTTTTGCATCATTAGGAAATGCTTTGTGCCGAAATGCATTGTGGCAAACCGGGAGGTAGCATGGAACTTAGACTGGATCCTTCAAAAGAATACGGAATTGTATTGGAAGGGGGAGGGGCCAGAGGCGCATACCAGATAGGCGCATGGAAGGCGTTAAAGGAGGCTGGTATCCGAATCAAGGGGATTGCCGGGGTATCCGTTGGAGCGTTAAACGGCGCATTAATGTGCATGGACGACTGGGAAACGGCCCGACGCATCTGGGAAACCATCTCCTATTCCAAGGTTATGGATGTAAGCGACTCCCTCATGGAAAAACTTCGCAGCGGCGGCGTTGAATTTCAGGATTTTCAGGAATTAAAAACAATGCTGTTTAAAGTTCTTTCCGACGGAGGGCTGGATGTGACGCCTCTGAGAAATCTCATAAAGGAGAATGTTGACGAAGAGCGGATCAGGACGTCGGAGCGGGAGTTATTTGCCGTAACGTACTCCCTTACGGAACGAAAAAAACTGGTTCTTAATGTGAAGGAACTTCCGGAAGGAGAGATAGGGGACGCTCTTTTGGCCAGCGCATATTTCCTGGCTTTTAAACGGGAAAAGCTGGGAGGAAAGCGCTATATAGACGGCGGCGGAGTAGACAATGTGCCGGTGGAGGTATTGCTGGAGCGGGGGTATGAAGACATTATTGTCATACGGATCTACGGTCTGGGACGGGATTCGGAACGCTTTTTAGAGGTACCGGAAAACGTAAGGCTCTGCCATATTGCCCCGCGCAGGGATCTGGGAGGCATTTTGGAATTTTCCAGCCGAAAAGCACGGCAAAGTATGACTTTAGGTTATTACGACGCTATGCGGACCCTTTACGGGTTGGAGGGCCGCAGCTATTATATCGACGCCCCGGGAGGAGAGCCCTATTATTTTGACCGGATGATGTCGGAACTGGAACTTTTAAAGCTGTATATCCGTCCGGTTCTGGAAGAAGAGGACTGGGAGCATTTAAACGGATACCGGGCTTTTACGGAGGGAATTTTTCCTCATCTGGCTAAAAAACTGGGACTGAAAGAGGAGTGGGATTACAAGGAACTGTATCTGGCAATGCTGGAAGAAATGGCCAGGAAATTCCGGCTCAAGCGGCTGCGCATTTATACGGCGGAAGAACTGTCAAAAGAAGTCATGAGACGGCTGGGGGCACTTGACAGCCGTTTGCCAATATAGTATTTTAATGTTAAAAATCAGGGAAAAATGGGAGGATAGGACTGCTATGGATTTAAAAGGAAGAAATTTTTTGACGCTGAAAGACTACTCGCCGGAGGAGATCGCCTATCTGCTTGATCTGGCGGCGGATTTAAAAGAAAAGAAAAAGAAAGGGATTCCCACAGATATTTACAGAGGGAAAAATGTGGCGCTGATTTTTGAAAAAACCAGTACCCGTACCCGCTGCTCTTTTGAGGTGGCAGCCCATGATTTGGGAATGGGAACGACCTATCTGGATCCTAAGAGTTCCCAGATCGGAAAAAAAGAGAGCATTGCTGACACTGCCAGAGTGCTGGGGCGGATGTACGAAGGAATCGAATACCGGGGATTCGGCCAGGAAATTGTAGAGGAATTGGCCAGATACGCCGGCGTTCCGGTGTGGAACGGACTTACCAATGAATACCATCCCACGCAGATGCTGGCGGATCTTCTGACAATCCGCGAGCACTTCGGCCATTTAAAAGGGTTAAAACTGGCTTATATGGGAGACGCCAGATATAATATGGGAAACTCTCTGATGATTGCCTGCACAAAAATGGGAATGCACTTTACCGCCTGTGCGCCGGAAAAGTATTTCCCCAATGAGGATCTGGTAAACCAGTGCAGGGAATATGCGGCGGAATCCGGCGGCAGCGTGACTTTGACGGAAGATGCTGTGGAAGGAACCAAGGGAGCCGACATTGTTTACACAGACGTATGGGTGTCCATGGGAGAACCGGATGAAGTTTGGGAAGAGAGAATCCGGGAACTGAGTCCTTACAAAGTGACGTCCCAGATTATGAAAAACGCCGGAGAAAAGGCGATTTTCCTTCACTGCCTGCCTGCATTCCACGACTTGAAAACCCAGATTGGCCAGGAGATGGGAGAGCGCTTTGGCATTGAGGATATGGAGGTAACAGACGAAGTCTTTGAGGGCGGACAGTCCAAGGTCTTCGACGAGGCGGAAAACCGGATGCATACCATCAAGGCCGTTATGGCGGCAACCCTGGGAGGCATATAATATGTACAGGCAGTCGGGAAAACGATCAGCCAGAAGTACCGAAACCCTATTGGATCTGATTCATATTGTGATTGGCATTGCCATTGTGATTATGGCGGTAATTTCCTTTACCAATCCGGACGATCATCTGGCTTTGTTTCCTGTCATCTTTTTTCTGGCCTGCGTGCTGAATCTGATAAACGGATACGTTAAGATCAGCCGTTCCGGAAGAGATAAAAAGAAAAAAGCAGGCGGGGCCGGCCTGATGTTCTTCGGCCTTATTTTGGCGGCTTTGGCAGTAATCAGCGCCATCAGCCTGTGGCGTTAGAGGAGAGAAGAAGATGGACCACTTTACGGAAGACGAGCTTTTGGCCAGCTTGAAAGGGCGGTGGGCCGGCAAGCATTGCCGGGTATTGGAAGAGACGGATTCTACAAATATCCGGTGCCGGAAGCTGGCGGAAGAAGGCTGGCCGGAAGGAACGCTGGTGGTGGCGGAATGCCAGAATGCGGGAAAAGGCCGCCGGGGGAGAACCTGGATCTCTCCGCCGGGGACGGGGATCTGGATGAGTATCCTTTTAAGGCCGGACTGTACCCCGGATCGGGCCTCCATGCTGACCCTGGTGGCGGCTTTGGCTGTGGAAAAGGGAATCCGGGAAGTTACAGGCCAGGAAACGCAGATTAAATGGCCCAATGACCTGGTATTAAACCGCAAAAAGATCTGCGGGATTTTAACGGAAATGAAAAGCAAGGCCAATCAGGTGGAATACGTAGTGGCGGGGATCGGAATTAATGCCAACCTCACGGAGTTTCCTGAGGAATTAAAGGAAAGCGCCACTTCCCTTCTGCTGGAAACGGGAAAGCCTGTAAACCGGACAGCCGTGGCGGCCGCTGTTATGGAAGCCCTGGAAGAATACTATGAGAAATTTCAGAGAACCTGGGATTTATCAGGAGTTTTAGAGGAATACAACAGCAGGCTGGTGAGCCTGAAGGGACAGGTACGGGTACTGGATCCGAAAGGAGAATTTGAAGGACGCTGCCTGGGAATTGCCCCGGGAGGAGAGCTGATGGTTTTAAAAGAAGACGGAACTGTGGCCATGGTCCTGTCCGGGGAAGTTTCCGTAAGAGGAATTTACGGCTATGTTTGATAATCTCTATGGACAGCTTCAGGTTTTAGAGCCAGAGAAAAAAACTCTGGGAGAAGAAGAACGGCTGAAAGCTATAAGCAGGCCCCTTCTGGCCTGGTATCGCCAGTATAAAAGGGATCTGCCCTGGAGAGAGAATCAGGACCCTTACCGGGTGTGGATTTCAGAGATTATGCTTCAGCAAACCAGAGTGGAAGCGGTGAAACCCTATTTTCAGCGCTTTTTAGAAGCCTTTCCCGATATTGCCAGTCTGGCGGCGGCTGATGAAGAACGCCTTCTGAAGCTGTGGGAGGGCCTTGGGTATTACAGCAGGGCCAGAAACCTCCAAAAGTGCGCCAGACTCCTGATGGAATCTTACGGAGGAAGAATGCCGGCGGATTATGAGGCCCTGAAAAAGCTCCCTGGAATCGGATCCTATACGGCAGGAGCTGTGGCTTCGATTGCTTTCGGAATACCGGTTCCGGCTGTAGACGGAAACGTGTTGCGGGTATTGGCCAGAGTCTTGAAGGTTCAGGAGGACGTAAAAGCGCCGGCTCAAAAAAAGAAAATAGAGAGCCTTTTGGAAAAAACTATGGACCGGCAGTGCCCGGGGGATTTTAACCAGGCATTGATTGAGGCAGGGGCTTTAATCTGCGTCCCTAACGGAGAGCCAAAATGTATGGTTTGTCCGCTCTTTTCCTTGTGCCTTGCAGGAAAAGAAGGGCTGTGGCAGGAGATTCCTTTAAAAGTGCCTAAAAAAGAAAGGCGGAGGGAAGAACGCACCGTATTCATCCTGGAAAGAGGCACTCAGGTGGCTGTGAGAAAACGGCCTCCAAAGGGGCTTCTGGCTTCTATGTATGAGCTTCCTAATGTAGTGGGGAGAATTAAGCCGGAAGAGGCCGCCGGCGCCTTGAAACTGCCGCCGCAGATGGTAGAGAGCATAGAAGAACTGCCGGCAGCAAAACACATCTTTTCCCATGTGGAATGGGAGATGACGGGATTTCGGATCCGCATTTCCCAGGAAAAGCAGGCGGAGGAAAGGCCGGAGCAGGATTGGATCTACGTGGAAAAAGAAAGCTTACAAGGCAAATACCCCCTGCCAAATGCATTTCAGGCGTATAGGAAATTGATAACGTGATATACTGAGAAAGAGGGAAAAACATGAAAAAGCTGCTATTTATCGTAAATCCCTGCTCCGGGAGAGAACAGATACGGAGGGGACTGCTGGAAATTTTAAACATATTTACAGCGGCAGGCTTTGATGTCAGAGTCCATGTCACCCAAAGCCAGGGAGACGCCAGAAAGACAGTGGAAAAGGAAGGGCGTCGTGCATCGGTCATTGTATGCAGCGGCGGGGACGGGACCCTGAACGAGACGGTAACTGGTATGATGAAACTGGAAAAGAAGCCTCTTTTGGGGTATATCCCGGCAGGATCCACCAACGATTTCGCTTCCAGCCTGAAAATTCCCAAAAAGATGTCTGAAGCGGCAAAAAGCATTGTGGCGGGTCAGCCTTATCCCATTGATATTGGAAAATTCGGAGACGACAGATATTTCATTTACATCGCCGCTTTTGGAGCTTTTACAGAGGTTTCTTATCTGACCCCTCAGGATAAGAAAAATCTTCTGGGCCATCAAGCTTATATGCTGGAAGGCGTAAAGAGTCTGGCATCGCTGAAAAGCTACCGTTTTCGGATAGAATGCGAAGAAATGACTCTGGAGGACGACTTTGTATTCGGAATGGTCACCAATACCGTCAGCGTAGGCGGGTTTAAAGGCCTGGTCAATCAATCTGTGGCCCTTAACGACGGCCTTTTTGAAGTCCTGCTGATTAAAATGCCGAAAACGCCTCTGGATCTCAGCAACATCGTAAATTATATGTTCCTGAAAGAAGAACCTAACGACTACGTATATAAATTTAAAACCCGCCGGATCCGGTTCCTGTCGGAAACCCCTGTGGATTGGGTTTTAGACGGGGAATTTGGCGGCAGCCGGACAGAGGTAACTGCGGAGAATCTGGAACAGCGGTTGAAAATACTCCGTAAGGCCGAAAAGCAGCAGGATTCGTGAGAGAAGGAAAGGGTTTTGCATAAAAATGCCAAAAATGCAAAAAATATGTTGAAAAATTAATTTTTTTCATATATACTAAAAAGTTGTCAAGAACAATTATTTTACACCCAACTGAAAGGACGTTACCCGGTGGAGAAAAAAGACTTTTTACAGAAACTGGAAAAACTG
>CAMMNN010000014.1 GCA_946498245.1 uncultured Clostridium sp.
TGCAATTCATTCAAAAATTTCATTTTAGGTCTTGACATTTAATAGTTAGTCTTTCTGCCATATTCGATATTAATAGTTTGGAAACTAACTATCTGCTATCAGACTATTTTACACAGTTGCCATTGAATGTAAATTCAAAAAATGTTATCATTAATAAATAACATTTATTAATCTTTGCAAAAAGGAGGCAAAATCCTTGAATACCTTTCAATTATCCTGCTTTTTAGCAGTGGCCGATACTCTGAATTTCGCCAGAGCCGCCCAGCAGCTCCATGTCACTCAGCCGGCCATTACCCATCAGATCCATTCCCTGGAAACAGAGCTAAATACAAAGCTCTTCCGCAGAACCACCAGAATTGTTGAACTGACCCCCGCCGGTATCCTCTTTCTCAATGACGCCCGGAACATTCTTTCCATCTCTATCCGCGCCAAAAACCGTTTTCAAAACCCTACGGATCCCCAGCTCCAGGTCTTTTCCATTGGCTGCCACAGCTATACCCAGCTCTTCCTCCTTCCGGACATCTTAAAAGAAATGGCCGCCCTCTACCCCCATATTTATCCGGCCCTGCGTACCGTTCCTTTTGAATATCTGTACCGTCTTTTGGAAGATGAGGAAGTAGATGTCATTATCGGCTTCCAGGAACCGGACACGAAAAAAGTCCCTGGTATCTACCAGGAACTTGCGAAAATCCCTATTGTATGCCTCTGTTCTTTCCAAAATCCTTTGGCCTCCCGTTCCTCTGTCACTCTGGAGGAAATGGAAGGGGAAAAGCTGGTTCTGGGGGCCCCGGCCAAATCTCCGGAAAACATTGTCCAGCTTCAGCGGCAGCTCATTGGAAAGCGCTCCCCCGATGACTTTTTCTTCTGCGAGTCCTCTGAAGCCGCCCTGGTTTTGGTTCAGGCGGGCTTCGGCCTTACCATGCTGCCCGATCTGTTCTGGTCCCGAACTCCTCCGGTAGCCCGTATCCCCGTAGAGGGCGCACAGCCTCTGTCCTTCGGAATCTACTACAAGGAGGCCCAAAAGAATCCTCTTTTAAAAAGCTTTATCCGCATTATGAAAGAATTTATTGATAATAACAAAGCGGAGGAAATCCCTCCGTCCCCTGACAGGAACAAAAGCAGGTGATTTCCTCCGCAGATTTCTTTACAGCATGGCGTCAACCATAGCCTGAACGGCGGCTCCCATATCCGCAGCTTTCTTTTCTGCGTCTTCCAGGGAGCTTCCCTTTACTCCGTAATAGAATTTGATCTTCGGCTCTGTGCCTGACGGTCTTACGCACATCCACACTCCGTCTTCCATATCGTAATACAGAACGTTGGAGGAGGGCAGACCTGTGGGTTTTACTTCTCCCGTAGCCAGATCCTTAATGGTGTCCATCTTATAGTCTCTTGCAGACAGAACCTTGTATCCGCCTACTTCTGCAGGCGTATTGGTTCTTAAATTTTCCATAATGGCCTGAATCTTTGCAAGGCCCTCGATTCCGGAAAGGCCGATGGACTTCACGGCATCTTTGTAATAGCCGTATTTCTCATACATGGCAATCATGGCATCCCAGAGAGTCATGTTTTTCGCCTTGTAGTATGCTGCAGCTTCACAAAGAGCAGCCGTAGCGGAGATAGCGTCTTTATCTCTTGCATAGGTACCGATAAGGCAGCCGTAGCTTTCTTCCATTCCAAAGAGGTAAGTGCCCTTTCCCGTGTGCTCATTCTTTAAGATCTGCTGTCCAATCCACTTAAAGCCCGTAAGAACCTCTATCAGTTCAACGCCGTATGCCTTGGCCACTGCGTCAATGAGGTTTGTCGAAACGATGGATTTTACAACTTGTCCATCCTCCGGAATTTTTCCGACCGCCTGTTTCTGGCTCAGCACATACTCGCACAGAAGGGAGCCGGACATATTTCCCGTCAACGGAATATAATCTCCGGATTTAGCGTCCTTTACGTAAACGCCCAAACGGTCAGCGTCAGGGTCGGTAGCCAGTACCAGATCCGCGTCTTTCTCCTTAGCCAGCTTTAAGCCCAGTTCGAAGGCCTCCGCCGCTTCGGGGTTGGGGTAGCTTACCGTGGGGAAGTTTCCATCGGGAAGCTCCTGCTCCGGAACAACGTAAACGTGCTCAAATCCCAGTTCTTTCATAACCCTTCTGGCAGGGATATTGCCAGTGCCATGGAGAGGCGTATAGACAATGGTAATCTGATCCTGCATCTCGTCAATGGCTTTCTGGTTTACCACCTGAGCCTTTACGTGAGCGATATATTTGTCATCAATTTCTTTGCCGATTACCTCGTACTTTCCGGCTGCCACAGCGGAAGCCTCGTCTGTGGTCTTTACGGTAGATAAATCCTCAATGGCCAGAACCTCTTCCGTCACGCCTTTGTCGTGAGGCGGCGTAAACTGAGCGCCGTCTTCCCAGTATACTTTATATCCATTGTATTCCGGCGGGTTGTGGCTGGCCGTAATATTAATGCCGGCGATGCAGCCCAATTCCCGTACTGCAAAAGACAGTTCCGGAGTAGGGCGCAAAGACTCAAACTTATATGCTTTAATACCGTTAGCTGCCAGCGTCATAGCCGCTTCCATGGCAAATTCAGGCGACATACGGCGGGAATCATAAGCAATGGCAACGCCTTTATCAGCACCGCCCTGTTTAATAATATAGTTTGCCAGTCCCTGGGTCGCCCGACGCACTACATAGATATTCATCCGGTTAATGCCAGCGCCGATAATGCCTCTTAAACCGGCTGTTCCGAACTCAAGATCCATATAAAAGCGCTCTTTTATTTCGTTCTCATTGCCTTCTATGGCCTTCAGTTCAGCTTTCGTGGCATCGTCAAAATACGGATTGGACAGCCACTCATTATAAATCTTCATGTAGTCTTTCATAAAAACTCTTTACTCCTTTCCTTCTGCCAGAAGCAGAATGCCCCCGGCTGTAATTCTCTCGGATTCGTCAAAAACCGCCGGCTGGACTTCTTTTAATCTATGCAAATTATACTATACTACCAGCAAAAAGGAAAGTGGTTTTCATCATTTTATCTCCCTTAAAAATGCCTGTCTGGATGCTTCCTGCTCCTTTAAGGCCCTTAATTTATCAATATTTCTGGCCGGGATCCACGCCTTGTTGGCATTGTAATAGTAATTAAGCTGCTTCCAGTATTTTTCCGGATACAAAAACAGGCAGTACAGCGCCTTTCTCTCCTGCTCTGACATAGGAAGAATCCTTTCGTAAGCGTCCAGCATCATGCTCCCCAGGCGCAGGTTCCAATTATGCTTTTCCATTACTTTCCGCATAAAACGGTACAGGTCCTCCGTCTGGAGGCCCAGATGCATCCGGTTGTATTCCACAATGGCCACGTAATGGTTCCCCATAAGCACATGGTGCTGATCCAAATCCCCGTGAAGCAAAAAGGGATCCAAACCGCCGGATTTTTCGATTTCTTCCAGTCCGGCAGCCGCCTCCAGAGCCTGCTCAAAGAACATGGAATGGCCGCCGATTATCCACAGCTCAAATTCGCTCTTAGAACGCTTCCCGCTGATAAAGTTTCTGGCCCGTTTCATTTCCCGGTTATGGCGGGCCATTTCTTCAGCCAAAGGACGGGCCACCATGGATCCCAGATTCCAGTCCGCTTTCATTTCCACCCGCCTTAAAAGCTGGTGAAGCATTCCAATCCTGGTCACTGCGCTTCGGATCTCCGAATACTCTTTTAAATTGCACTCCCGATCCCCAAACCATTCTTTCAAAACAAAGCGGGTACCGTCCCCGGCGTCGGAAAACAATGCGTCCTCTTTTGTTTTTACATACTGATCCGCCTTCAGCCCGCTGCATTCTTCCAAAACCTTCAGAACCTCTGATTCAAATTCCAGCCTCCGGATGGTTCCCCGATATTCTTTTAACAGACGGCATCCCTGATCCGTGTCCAGGATCCATGCTCCCCGCCCCCGGCGGATTCCCAGGACTTTCATATCATACAGTTCCAACACTTCTGTATACCGCTCTGTCATCTTCACCCCTCCAAATCCAGCTTACCGCATTTTCTCATAAGCTATTTCTAGGGTATGAAAACGCCTTCTGAATTATGACAGAAGGCGTGCGCAAGGTTCTTATTGATTTTTCAGCAATTCCAGCAAACATTCTTTTTTATTTCGTTCCGGTTCCTCTAATACTGCCTCCAGAAGATACTCCAGGGACCTTCCCACAGCAGGTCCTGGCTGTATGCCTGCATTCATTAAATCCCGGCCATTGACCGCCAAATCCTTCAGATACAGACAGTCGCCCTTTTCCCGGATTTCCCGGCTGAGTCTTTCCACTTCCTCCAGTCGGCATTTCTCCGGCAGGGACAGCGCCAGATAGCGTTTCAGTTCCAGGAGATCGTCATACAGCTCCGGCGTCATTTTGCTCATTACATGGCGGATAGCCGTCTTTTCTGGTTCCATCTCCTTTTTACACCAGTAAACCAATGTGCGGGCTTTGGCAATGGTATCATTGTCGGCTTTTAACTCTTTCAGAACCTGGGCGGCCTCTTTTTCCCCCTCGTTTCGCAGAAAAGCGGCCCACCGCAAATGTTTTTTGGAAGGAAGGAGCTCCGAACCGGCCCAAAGGGGCGGGGTCGCCTTAGCAAATTGATCGGATATATAAGGTGCCATTCCTCTTTCATAGACCATGGCAATCCGTTCAGGGTGATCGGAAAGAAGCAGTTTCGTCAGCTCCGCCAAAATCCGCTCCTTGCTGACCCGTCCCAGGTTAGGCGCAATGGTTCCGATGGCCTCCCATGTTTGCTCTTCAATGGAGAAGTCGAGCTGGGCCCCAAAGCGCACGGCTCTCAGGATTCTCAGGGCATCTTCTGAAAACCGCTCTTCAGGACTTCCCACGCAGCGGATCACTCTGTTTTCCAAGTCCTCCATCCCGCCGAAGAGATCTACGATTCCTTCTTCTTTTCCGTAAGCCATGGCGTTAATGGTAAAATCCCGGCGTTTCAAATCTTCTTCCAGGCTGGGAGTAAAGATTACCTCCTTAGGATGGCGGCCATCCTCATATTTTCCGTCAATCCGGTAGGTGGTTACTTCAAATCCCGTCTTTCCCACCATCACTGTAACGGTTCCGTGGGCGATCCCCGTATCTACGGTCCGTTTAAAAACGCTTTTGACCTCCTCCGGGCGGGCTGAAGTCGTAATATCCCAGTCCTCGGGCCTGCGCCCCAGAAGGCTGTCTCTTACACAGCCTCCTACGGCGTAAGCTTCATGGCCATGCGCATTTAACTGCAAAATGATCTGCTCCACCGGAGCCGGCATCTGAATTACACCAGACATATATACTCCTTTAATACGCCTTGCCCCAATATACCATCTTCACAGCAGGCTTTCCGCAGTACACGCAGGTGTCGGAAATCTTCTCCTGTGCGAAGGGCATACACCGGGAAGTAATACCGGCCTCCTCTTTTAATTTCTCTTCACATTCCTGGCAGCCGCACCACATGGCTTTGATAAAGCCCGGTTTATTTTCCGCAATATCCTTTAATTCTTCCAGATTGGCAGCGGCATAGGTATGGGAATCCCTGTGGGCTCTGGCTCTCTCCAGCATATCCTTCTGAATGCTTTCCAGAAGCTGGGCCGTCTTCTCCTCTAATTCATCCAGGGAAACCGTAATCTTTTCATGGGTATCCCGGCGAACCAGAACTGCCTGGTTGGATGCAATATCCTTAGGCCCAATCTCCACTCTCAGGGGAATGCCTCTCATTTCGCACTCACTGAACTTCCATCCCGGGCTCTTATCGCTGTCGTCCACTTTTACCTTGAATCCGGAAAGGCGATCCTTTAACTCATAGGCCTTTTCCAGAACCCCTTCCTTGCGCTGCTGAATGGGAATAATAACCACCTGAACCGGGGCGATTCTGGGCGGAAGAACGAGTCCTTCGTTATCCCCATGGGTCATGATAATCGCGCCGATAATACGAGTGGACACTCCCCAGGAAGTCTGATGAACGTATTTCAGTTGATTATCCTTATCGCTGTACTGAATGCCAAAGGCTTTGGCGAAACCGTCGCCGAAATTGTGGCTGGTTCCGGACTGAAGAGCCTTTCCGTCGTGCATCAGCGCTTCGATAGTATAAGTGGATTCTGCTCCCGCAAACTTTTCTTTGTCTGTCTTCTGGCCGCGGATTACAGGAATGGACAAAACTTCCTCACAGAAGTCCGCATATACATTAAGCATCTGCTCCGTTCTTGCTTCCGCTTCTTCTGCCGTAGCATGGGCCGTATGGCCTTCCTGCCATAAGAACTCCCTGGAACGCAGGAAAGGACGGGTGGTCTTTTCCCAGCGCACAACAGAACACCACTGGTTATATACTTTGGGAAGATCCCGGTAAGACTGAATGTCTTTTGCATAAAAATCACAGAACAGTGTTTCTGAAGTCGGTCTTACGCAAAGTCTCTCCTGCAGCTCCTCCAGGCCGCCGTGAGTAACCCAGGCTACCTCCGGCGCAAAGCCTTCTACATGATCCTTTTCCTTCTGAAGCAGGCTTTCGGGAATAAACATCGGCATATAGACGTTCTTTACGCCCACTTCCTTAAATCTGCGGTCCAGCTCGCTCTGAATATTCTCCCAGATAGCGTAGCCGTCCGGCTTAATTACCATACAGCCCTTTACGCTGGAATAGTCAATGAGCTCCGCTTTCTTTACCACGTCCGTATACCACTGAGCAAAATCCACGTCCATGGACGTAATTGCCTCTACCATTTTTTTGTCGCTGGCCATATTTTCTCTCCTTCTTTTCTATTTTCCTATTTTCCGCCGCAGTGCGGATTCGCAGGCAGTCAGCATCCTCTGGGCGGAGTGCGTTTCTGCCTGAGGCTTTTACAGGGAAACAAAAAAGCCATCCGATCCCTTCTTCTATAATAAGGGACCGAATGACTCGGCGGTACCACCCAAATTAGCGCCTGATCTCAGGCCGCTCTCTCTGTTTCCGTTAACGCCGGAATACGCCCCGGTTTCCCGGAGATGCTCCAAGGCCGGTTCGGCATTCAGGGACACAAAGGCCTTTCACCAACGGCCTTCTCTCTGCAGAGTATCAATGCCTACTAATCCTCTTCATCGCTTTTCTGCGGCTGTGTAGTAAGATTTTACGCCATGGGGAAGGTTTTGTCAATCCATTTTCCAGGTTTCCAGCCACTCTTTCTCCCCTTCCCGCAGCCGGGGCCAAAACCAGTCGTAAAAATCCTCCGGTTCCGGACAGGTTTCCAGATAAAACCGCTTTAACACGTACATACTGACCTCTTTGGCCAGCTTCTCATCAGCCTTCTTTTGAATCCTCTCTTCCAGCCCCCGGCAAAAATAGTGCCATGCCGTCAAAAATTTCTCGTTTTCCTGGACATTGGGGGTATCAATCCATTTTTTTACTTTTACCTTTGTCCGGTTTTCCTTTGTACAGCCATTTACCAAAAGAATATACTGAAGAGAATTATTCTGATAGCTGCGGCCCAGGGGAAATATCCGGCAGATCCCCGGCCGGAAAGGATGAATGGCGCAGCGGCCTTCCCCATTTAAGAAAACGCAGGCCTCGTCTTCCTGCCTCATTTTCAGACAGGGCAGGATCAGCCCCTCTTCCACTTTTAATTCTATTTTATCTTTCAAAAGGGTTTCAAAGGAAGTTTCCAGATTTTTCACCAGCAGGCTAATATCCAAAGGATTCAGAACAATGGACTGCCCCATGCCTCTGCAGCAATCCCAACAGCCCTGACAGTCTCCGCAGCCCGCTTTAACCATATCCCCTAAGGAATACAGCTTCCCGTCCGTTTCTCCCGGATAGCCGTCCTTTCTACTATATTCCACTGACCGTACCTCTCTTTATCTCAATGGCAGGCAAAGCCCGATCCGGAAGTTTCCTTCCGAACCGGGCCTGCTGATTCAAATTAAAACTGTCAATTAATAATTCTCAACTTTTCTCTCGAAGTATGCTTTCGGATGAGCGCAGCACGGGCAAACTTCCGGAGCTTCCTCTCCCTCATGGATATAACCGCAGTTGCGGCACTTCCAGCCAAGAGGAGCGTCACCCTTAAAGGTTCCGTCTTTCTTCATGCTGTCCAGAAGCTTTAAGTAGCGCTTCTCGTGAGCGGCTTCAACCTTTGCTACCAGCTCGAATTTTACAGCCAGCTCTTCAAAGCCTTCTTCTCTGGCTTCTCTGGCCATTCTTGCATACATATCGGTCCACTCGTAGTTCTCGCCTTCCGCAGCGTCCGCCAGATTTTCTTCCGGGGTGCCGATGCCGTGGAACTCCTTGAACCACATCTTAGCGTGTTCTTTTTCCTGATCCGCAGTCTCCAGGTAAAGAGCGGCAAGCTGCTCATATCCGGCTTTCTTTGCTGCGGAAGCATAATAGGTATACTTATTGCGCGCCTGGGACTCCCCGGCGAAAGCATCTTTTAAGTTCTGCTCCGTCTTTGTTCCTGCGTATTTAGACATACCGATCCTCCTTATGTGCTTTCGGGAATTAGCCGAAATATCTCTTTAACAGGCCTGCAAAAGCTCTTCCATGACGGGCTTCGTCTCTTGCCATCTCATGTACAGTATCATGAATTGCGTCCAGGTTAGCGGCTTTTGCTCTGGTAGCCAGATCAACCTTACCAGCGGTAGCGCCGTTCTCGGCTGCAACTCTCAGCTCCAGGTTCTTCTTGGTGCTGTCGGTAACTACTTCGCCTAACAGCTCTGCAAACTTAGCAGCGTGTTCTGCTTCTTCCCAAGCTGCCTTCTCATAATATAAGCCAACCTCGGGATAGCCTTCTCTGTGAGCAACTCTTGCCATAGCCAGATACATACCAACTTCGCTGCATTCGCCTTCAAAGTTTGCTCTCAGATCTTTAATAATATCTTCGCTGACGCCCTGTGCTACGCCTACTACGTGCTCAGCAGCCCAAGTCATTTCCTCTTCCTGAAGTTTGAACTTGCTTGCGGGAACCTTACATACGGGGCAAAACTCCGGTGCAGTTTCTCCTTCATGAACGTAACCACATACTGTACATACCCATTTTTTCATAGTCTTTTTCTCCTTTTCTTTATATGAATAAATCATTAATAGAACCTTCAGTTATCGTTTTCAATAACGATAATTATTACTGTTTTAGAATAGCACACCTTTGACGAAAAGTCAACTGCTTTTCCGGAAATTTTCTTCTTCTTTGCAGGAAGAACACCTTCCGTAAAAAAGCATGGTGTGATCTTCTATCTGGCCGGGGCAATAGCGGTCCGCCAGGACGTTGAGCTCGTCCATATGGCTCATGGGCATATCCATTACCCGGCCGCATTTCCGGCATATAAAATGGTAGTGCGGAGAGGTATCTCCATCAAAGTGATCCGGCCCGTTATCGCAGCGGAGTCTGCGGACTTCCCCCAAATCCACTAAGAGATTCAGATTCCGATACACCGTCCCTAAGCTGATGTTAGGGAACTCCTCCCGGATTGACGCGTAAATGGCATCTGCCGTTGGATGATCGTTGCGGGCCATCAGACAAGATTTAATAGATTCCCTCTGCCTGCTGAATTTCAACGTTTTCATAGCGGCATCACTCCTAATTCAATCTATAAATAGTAATAGTTACTATTTTAGTATAATAGAATCTGCCATTTCTGTCAACTCCCAATGTAAATTTTTACTCTACCCGGTTTTTAATGGTTCCTACTCCTTCTACGCTGCATTCTACCACATCCCCTGCTTTTAAAAACCGGGGCGGATCAAAGCCCATGCCGACTCCCGCCGGGGTTCCCGTGGAAATAATAGTTCCTGCCTGAAGAGTCATGCCGTGGGACAGCTCGCTTACAATATGATCAATGTCAAAAATCAAAAGCTCCGTATTGCTGTCCTGACGAAGCTCCCCGTTTACCCAGGATCTTACCTGAAGCTTCGGCGGGTAGGGAAGGGAGTCCGCCGTGGCGATGCAGGGACCCATAGGCAGAAAACCGTCCAGGCTTTTCCCGAAATACCACTGTTTATGCCTGTTTTGAATGTTTCTGGCGCTGACGTCATTAATCACCGTATAGCCGAATATGTATTCTCTGACCTTTTCCGGCGGAACGTCTTTGGCTTCCTTGCGGATAATGACTGCCAGCTCCGCTTCGTAATCCAGACTGTCTACAATATCGAAATGGCCGGGAATGGGATCGCCGTCAGCGCTGGCCTGGTTGACCCGTTTGGAAAAATAGACCGCATAGGGGCGTTTTCCGTCGAACTCTTCCTTTTTAAAGCGGGCGGATTCCTCGGCGTGGGCCATATAATTCACTCCCAGACAGATTACGTCCTGTCTGGGCCTTGGAATAGGCGCCAAAAGCCGGATTTCATTGACAGGGGCAGCCCCCTGAATCCCATAAGGCTCTTTTTTGCTGGCATATTCCAAAAGCTGCAGCTCAGATTCTCCGATTTCCTCTATTAAAACTACCATGTCATCGTAGTCTACGCCAATGCTTTTAATAGGATAAACCCAGGTTTCCTCCTGATTAAATACCCCGATTCTCAATTTTCTTTCTCTCTCTAATTGATATGTAACCAGCTTCATGTTTTCTCCTTATCTCCCTTTCCGCCCTTGTCCTGACGGCCTGCATTTCCTATTACATGAAAAAGCGACGTAAATAAACGCTCCCGTTTAGCCACCTCGCTTTTCTCGCCTTTTTCTATATGCTATCACAAAAAGCAGAAAAATGTCAATATTTTCCTGTGAAATAAAGGGATTATTCAGCCTTTCGCAAAAATACCGCAAGTTTTATCAGAAGGTTTTTTTCATTTTCTATCGAAAGCTTTCTCTGGCCAGCTTCCATGCCTGTATGATCAATGTCGGCATCAAAGCGCAGACGCCTACTGCCGCCACCTGGAAAGGATGAAGGCTGGCCGCAGCAAAGAGCCGCTGGAGGCCGGGAACAAAAAGAACCGCCGCCAGCAGCACAGCCCCCGCCTCAAAAGCCATGATGCTGTACAGATTGGTAAACAGGCCCAAGTGCACAATGGAATGGTGGCTGCGGCAGTTAAAGCCGTGGAAAAGCCGCGCCAGGGTCAGGGTTGTAAAAGCCATAGTACTGGCAATTTCCGGCGATCCCCCATTCCCCCCTGCCGCTCCTGTCAGCCCCGCATAATAAGCAGCCATGGTTCCCACTGCAATCAGGCCCCCCTGGATAAAAATGTCCTTTAAAAAGCTTTTAGTTAAAATTCCTTTAGACGGATCCCTGGGCTTTTGCTTTAAAAGTCCCTCTTCCGCCGGTTCCATGCCAATGGCCAGAGCCGGAAGAGAATCCGTAACCAGATTAATAAACAGCAGATGTACCGGGGCGAAAGGCATAGGAAGGGCCAAAAAGGAAGTATACAGAACGCAGAAAATTCCAGCCATGTTGCCGGAAAGCAAAAAATCAATGGCATTTTGAATATTTCGGTACACATTCCTTCCATTTTCTACGGCGGCAATAATCGTGGCAAAATTATCGTCCGCCAAAATCATAGAGGCGGCGTCTCTGGAAACCTCCGTCCCCCCAAGTCCCATGGCCACGCCAATATCAGCCTTTTTCAGAGCCGGGGCATCGTTGACTCCGTCCCCTGTCATGGCCACAATGCGTCCCCTTCTCTGCCACGCCTCTACAATGCGGATCTTATGTTCCGGCGAAACCCTGGCGTATACGGCGATCTCCGGCAGCCGCCGCTCCAGCTCCCCATCCTCCATCTCATCTAACTGGCTGCCTGTCACAACCCTTTCCCCCGGCAGGATCAGGCGGATTTTTTCCGCAATGGACAATGCCGTCAACGGGTGATCCCCGGTAATCATTACCGGCTTTATCCCTGCCTCCCGGGCTTTCTTTACAGCGGCGGCCGATTCCGGACGGGGCGGATCCATCATGGCTGTTAAGCCCATAAACGTCAGATTAGTTTCCCCATCCCCCTTCGTTTCTCCCGGTTCTATCCGGCGAAAAGCAAAGGCCAGGACTCTGAACCCCGCCTTTCCCCAGGCATCATTCTGTTCTTCAATCCTTTTTCTGTCAGCGGGATACATTTCCCGAACTCCCGCTCCGCCTGCCATACGGGTACATCTGGGAAGCAGTACGTCGGGAGCGCCTTTTACAAACCGTATCCGCTCCCCCGCCCCGTTTTGGCATTCCACGCTCATGCGTTTCCTTCCTGAGTCAAAGGGCATCTCTGACAGGCGCTTCCATTGTCCCCGAATCTTTTTCACATCTGCCCCGGCACTGAGAGCCATCCGCAGAAGGGCCGTTTCTGCCGGATCCCCGGCCCCGTCTCCGGCAGCCTGAGCATTGTTTGCCAAAACTGCCCCTTGTATCAGGGAAAAGCCGCCCCCGGAGGGATATGTCCTGCCCCTGGCCTCTTCCTCCCATTCTTTGGCTTCCCGGCTTTGTCCGCCTTCGTATACCGCTTCCACTGCCATTCGGTTCTGAGTCAGAGTTCCGGTCTTATCACTGCAGATAACGGAAACGCAGCCCAGGCTTTCCACTGCCTTTAGTTCCTTTATGATAGCATTCTGGCGGGCCATTCTCTGGGTTCCCATGGCCTGGACAATGGTTACGATAGTTCCCAGAGCCTCCGGAATCGCCGCCACCGCCAGAGCGACGGCAAACATCAGAGAGTCTAAAACCCTGCCTCCCCGGTATAGGCCCATCACAAATACCATGGCGGAAATTCCCAGAATGGCCGCAGCCAAACGTCCGCTGAAACGATCCAGGCTGATTTGGAGAGGAGTTCTCTGTTCTTGTGTATTGTTCATGAGATTAGCAATTCTGCCTATCTCCGTTTCCATTCCTGTAGCTGTAACGACAATCCGTCCCCTCCCTCTGGTTACCAAACCGCCGGAGAACACCATGTTTACACGATCCCCCAGGGGAACCTCCTGCCGGATCCTGCATCTTTTCTTTTCTGCGCTTTCAGACTCTCCCGTCAGAGAGCTTTCATTTATTTCTAATCCGAAGGATTCTAAAATCCGGCCGTCCGCCGCCGCCAGATCGCCGGTTTCTAAAAGCAGCACATCTCCGGGAACAATTTGGCTGGCCGGAATCCGCTTCTTCTTTCCATCTCTCATGACTGCCGCTGCCGGAGCGGAAAGGGCTTTTAAGCTTTCCAGAGATTTTTGGGCTTTCTGATTTTGGACGGTTCCCAGAACTGCATTTAACAGCAGCACGGCAAAAATTACTATGGTACTTTCGCTGTTTCCGGATACCATGGAAATCAAAGCAGCCCCTATGAGGATTTGTACCAAAAGATCCTGAAATTGTTCCAAAAACACCCGGTACCACGGTTTTCGTCCGGATTCTTTCAGCAGGTTTTGGCCGTACTGTTTCAGCCGGCGTTCCGCCTCCGCTTCTTTCAGCCCCACGCCGTCAGTCTCCAGCGCCGACAGCACTTCCTCTTCTGATAACCGATACCAGTCCGTCATATCCGCCTCTCCTTCCTTCATAGTAAACCTTCCTGCGCCCGACTGGCATACGAATCCATACCGCCCATCCGGCGGCGGGCTTCTATGGTAAACATTATGGGAAATTTGATATTATTATGCTTTTTGGCTGATTTTGTGGTAAAATAAGCTTATATGATAACGAAAAGGAGTTTTTATTTTTATGGAGAAAATATCCAGTTTTACTGTAAACCACCTGACCCTCCTGCCGGGTCTTTACGTTTCCCGGAAAGATCCTGTGGGAACGGAAACCGTTACCACCTTTGACATTCGCATGACCCGCCCCAACTTTGAACCGGTAATGAATACTGCGGAGGTCCACACCATAGAGCATCTGGGGGCAACGTTCCTGAGAAATCACCCGGATTTCGGCAGACAGATCATTTATTTTGGCCCCATGGGCTGCCGGACGGGATTCTATCTGGTCATGGCCGGGGATTTGGAATCAGCGGATATTCTTCCGCTGATAAAGGAGCTGTTTCTTTTTGTCAGGGATTACCAGGGCGATGTGCCGGGAGCTGCCGCCAAAGACTGCGGCAATTATCTGGATATGAATCTGCCTATGGCAAAGTATCTGGCCGGACGCTTCTATGAGAACGTTCTGGAAAATATTGGGCCGGATCGTCTGTCCTATCCGGAATAATGCAAAAGGGCCTATCAGGAGAGCGTAATACCGGCTTTCCTGACAGCCCTTTTTTGATTTATCCTTTTTAATTTATCTTTCTTCTTTCATCTGAGCCTCTATCATGGCCCGCAGCCTGTCTACCGTTTCCCCGGGTGTCTGGCCCGTCTCGTCTATAGTAATGTCGGCGTATTTTTCGTAATAGGGGATTCTCTCATTATACAGATCTCTCAGGGTCATTCCTTTTTTTAGTGCAACGCCCCGATCCACTACATTGCCAATCCGCCGCTCTACTTCCTCATAGCTGAGTTTTAAGTACACTATCTGGCTGATTTCTTTATAGTGCTCCATTGCCTCTTCTCCGTAAATAACGCTTCCTCCCGGAGCAATTACGGATCGGCTGGCTTCTATCTGAGCGTTAATGCGGTTCTCCACTTCCAAAAAGCCGTCCAGCCCTTCCTGGGCGATAATCTCCTTTAACAGCCTTCCTTCTTTCTCCTGGATTACAATGTCCACATCAACAAAGGAATATCCCAGCCGCTTTGCCAGCAAAACGCCTATGGTACTCTTTCCGGAGGAAGGCATTCCAATAAGGGTTATGTTGTCTTTCTTTTTTGATGTCATACTATTTCCTCCTTCCGGACGGTGCCTTTTTAGCCGGAGTCTTTTTTACGGAATAGCCGAATGTACCGATTCGCTTTCCCAGTTCCAGATATTCCCCATGCGCATAGGCCATAAGGCCGGCAGCCGTCAAATCGAATTTACCTTTTTGATTCATATAGTCCTCGTCGGCATGAACCGCCAGAACCTTTCCGATAAACATGGTGTGGCTTCCCAGATCCAACTGGTTTTCCACACGGCATTCTATGTTTACAGGGCATTCTTTAATCAAAGGGGCCTTGACGAAATCCGCCGCTTCCGGGGTAAGTCCTGTCTTTTCCCACTTGTTTTCCGTGCGTCCGGAACGGACACCGCAGTAATCCGTCGCTCTGGCCAGTTTTTTCGTAGTCAGATTGATTACAAATTCTCCGGTTTCTTTTATCATGTGGTAAGAAAAACGTTCCGGCCGGATTGACACATAGGCCATAGGCGGGTCGGAACAGACATTGCCTGTCCATGCCGCTGTAATGATATTGGTGTTTCCGGAAGCATCCGCCACCGAGACCATCGCTGCCGGCGCCGGATAGACCATGGTGCCGGGTTTCCAAAGCTGCTTTGCCATTTTACCATCCCTTCTGTCTTGTCTTACATACTATACTAAAGGGAAAGTTCTTTTTTTTCAAGTGGCAAGATTCTGTCCGTTGGTTTTTATTACGTCCCGATACCAGTAAAAGCTCTTTTTCTTATACCGGGCAAGGGTTCCCTTTCCGTCGTTGTCCCGATCCACATAAATGTAGCCATAGCGTTTTTTCATCTCTGCCGTAGAAGCCGATACCAGGTCGATACAGCCCCAGGAGGTGTAGCCCCAGATTTCCACGCCGTCTTCAATAGCCAGACTTACCTGTATCAAATGATCATTCAGGTACTGGATCCGGTAATCGTCTTCTACTGTCGGTCCGTCGGGGCCCATTACAAGCTGATCCTCTGCCCCCAGACCGTTTTCTACGATGAAAAGGGGCTTCTGATAGCGATCATAAAGAGTATTTAAAAGAATACGGAGGCCTTTGGGATCAATGGTCCAGCCCCACTGGGTTGTTTTGAGGTAGGGGTTGGGACAGCCCTTCATAATATTGCCCCCTGCCGTTTCCTTCGTCGGGTCTGCGCTCTGGCAAAGACTGGAATAGTAGCTGAAGCCAATATAGTCTACTGTATTTTCTTTTAAAATCTTTTCGTCTTCCGGCCCCATTTCCAGGGTTACGCCCTTTTCTGCAAAAAGCTTCTTTGTATAAGAAGGATAATATCCTCTCACATGAATATCCGTAAACATAAGATTGTCCCGATCCACCTGAAGATTCTTCCACACATCATCGGGATCCGGCGTCAGCGGATAGGTAGGCATTCCCAGGACCATACAGCCGATCTTATTTTCCGGGTCAATTTCATGGCCAATTTTGGTTGCCATGGCGCTGGCCACCATTTCGTGGTGAATGGCCTGGTAAAGAGTCTGGCTGGTCAGCTCTTCCTTGGGAGTGGCGATTGCTCCGCTCATAAAGGGGGCCGCCAGAATACTGTTAATCTCGTTAAAGGTCAGCCAGTACCGAACCTTTCCTTTATAGCGCTCAAAAATCGTCCGGGCATAGCGGCAGTAGAAATCAATGAGCCGCCGATCCGCCCAGCCATTGTAGGTTTTTGCCAGATACAGAGGCGTTTCATAGTGGCTGATGGTTACCATGGGCTGGATCCCATAGCGGAGGCATTCGTCAAATACCTTATCGTAAAATTCCAGCCCCTTTTCGTTGGGTTCCTCTTCGTCGCCTCTGGGGAATATTCTGCTCCATGCAATACTGGTTCGATAAATCTTAAATCCCATTTCCGCAAACAGGCGAATATCCTCCTGATAACGATGGTAAAAATCAATACCGGCAAGCTTTAAATTGTCTTCTGTCGGCTCCGGGGTAGGCGGGGTTTTCAGGCCGTGGGGCAGCACGTCCTGAACAGACAGTCCTTTTCCGTCTTCCAGATAAGCTCCTTCGTACTGGTTGGCCGCCGTAGCTCCTCCCCACAAAAAGTTGTCCGGGAAATTAATCTTGTGCATATTACGCTTCCTCCATTCTCTGTCTGCACCGGTACACCGCCCCCAGGATATTGGCCGAACTGCCGTTTTGACAGCGGACAACCTTGGGAATCGGCATCTGGGTGAAAATTGTGCCTTCATAGATAAAGTCTAACGACCTTTGCAGCGCCTCCATCAAAGCAGGCTGATTGCTGATGCCGCCTCCGACGGCGAAAATTTCAGGGTCCAAAATTGCCTGAAGATTATGGATTTGGACGGCAAGATGCTGGCAGAAGATATTCAGGGCTTCCTGGGCTTCTTTGTCGTTTTTATTCACCAGTTCAAAAATCTGATAGCCGTCCATTGGGGTATCTTCCGGAAGCCCCTTCCGTTTCAAAAGCTCCGCCCGGAGGCCGCTGCTCCAGCCGCAGGAGTTTCCCAGCCTAGCGCCCATTCCCAGCTTTTCCCCCGGTTTTTCCATAATAAAGCTAAATTCTCCGGCAAAGGAGTGAACGCCCCGGTAAACCCGTCCGTCGATTATAATACCGCCTCCGACGCCGGTTCCCAGTACCAGAACCACACCGCAGCGGCAGCCTTTTAAGGCGCCTGCGGTATACTCCCCTAAGGCGCAGCTTTTTCCGTCGTTTTCCACAAAGCAGGGGACGCCGCACCGTTCCCGAACCAGTTTTCCGAAGGGAACCCGGTCGAGAAAGCGAAGATTGCCCCCGCCCTCCACAATGCCGTCCGGGTCGTCCCGAAGAGTTCCCGGTATACTGACGCCGATTCCCTCAAAATCTTCGCCCTGTTCCTGATACACTGCCGCGATCCGGTCCGCCAGAGCTTCCCCTCCGTCATAAGGGGTGGCAAACTCCCCTTTTTTCAGGATCTCGTAATCTTCCGTTACAACAGCCCATTTTACGGCTGTGCCCCCAATGTCAACACCCAAATACCGCCTCATGGCTTCCTCCTCCTTTGTATCTTTCTCTTTAAAAATATTCCGACAGTTCCGACATTTTGGCTCCTTCCGCCAAACGCCGTTTTACGGCCTCTGCATTTTCCGGCGGGACCTTTCCTTTTACCTTAACCCACATCATTTCTTTGTTAAAGCGGGCATCAAAATCCCAGGGCACTACATCGCAGGTCGTTTGATACCATCTTAACATTTCTCTCTGCATTTTTCCAATTATTTCGGAATATTGGGGATTGTGAATTTCATTAAACCGTTCCCCCGGATCCCGTTCCAGATCGTAAAACTCATCCAAATCCAGAGAACGGGAGATATATTTGTACCGTTTGTCTCGTATCATGGTGGCTTTGCAGTGGGCCGTACTGTCCAACTGAGCCGTCTGGCGCGGCCAGTACACAAAGGAACGGGGCGAACCCGAAGGGCCGTTTACATGCCATTCATCGCAGTGGCTTTCTTCCGGAAGACGTCCGCCTTCACAGAAAACGTATTCCCGCAGATCCCGGCTTCTGTCTTCCAGCAAAGGCCGCAGGCTCTTTCCGAAATGGGTGTGTACTGGAGCCGTTCCGGAGTAATCCAGGACTGTGGCGTAAAAGTCTACCAACTCCGTAAGGCTGTCGCAGATCCCCGGATCCACTTTTTCCCATGCCGGGGGCTTTATTAAAAAGGGAACTGAGGTCAGGCACTCTTCAAAGCAGTTCTGGGCTTTTTCTGGAATCCCGTAGTCCCCGGTAAAGTCCCCGTGATCGCTGAGAAAGAAAATGGCGCAGTCGTCATAGATTCCCGCATCTTTCAGAGCCTGACACATGCGGCCGAACTGAGCGTCCACCTTCATGCACATGGCCAGATAAACGGCCCTCAGCTCTCTCCATTCTTCCTCGGAGTACCCTTCCATCTCCTGCATTTCCCGAAGTTTTTCTTCCATTTTGGGTTTTCCCGTACATTCTTCCGGCTTCACTCTGGGCGGCACTTTGTCCCGATCAATGGCAGAATAATAGGGCTCTTCCACAGCATAGGGTGTATGGGGATAGAGAAGGCCCACAAAGGCGCAAATGGGGCGGTCGTCCACCGGATTTTTTATCCGGCGGATCAGAGCGTCCACATCTTCGTCGTCTTTACTGTAGTTTTTTCCACTGCCGTCTACTTTCAGCCTTCCCTCAAAATGGGAGTAAAATCCTGGCTCCCCCATACTGCCCCTGGGATTTTCTTTCTCCGGCCCTGGGGCGGAAGGGACGTTTCCGCCGTAGAAAATCTCGTCCGCATTGGCTTCCAGCCAGCCCGGATACTGGGCTGCATACAGGTCGTTTCTGTCGTTCATCCATACGTAATACCCGGATTCCCTCAATTCTTTAAACAGGGAGGATTCTCCCGGCCTCAAAAGATGGGCCATGGTTCTGTGGCCGTGTACGTGGGGATAGAGGCCGGTAAAAAGGCTGCATCGGGAGGGAACGCATACGGGGTTCTGGCAGAAAGCGCGGCGGAAAGAAACTCCCTCTGTCCTGGCAAACGCGTCCAAATTAGGCGTAATTGCCGCCGGGTTTCCCAGATGAGCCAGGGCGTCCGCCCGCATCTCATCGGGATTAAATATAATAATATGGGGTCTTTTCTTCATGGCGTCTCCTCTATTTCAGGCCGTAATAATCGTAAAGCTCTTCCGGGGCGTCGTTTTCTTTCAAAAGTTCCCTCAGCGCACCTTTCAGGCAGGCGGATGTTTCCGGATCCTCCAGGGGCGTCGCCTGCTTCGGATCTGCTTTTACGTCAAACAGCAGTTCCTGGCCCACAGGAAGGTTCTTTGACATTTTCTTGCAGCCAGCCGGTATCCGCAGCACCTTACAGCCTTTGGTAAAGGAGAATGGCTCTGCCAACGTAGCCTGCCGCAACTCTTCAACACTCATTCTGGCCCTCATATGGGTTGTCATAAGTGTGTAGTTATACAGTCCTCCGTCAGCCGTTTTGGGGGCTACCATCAGGACGTAGCGGCCGTCGGTCACGCTTAGGACTCCGCTGTGGGAGCCGAAAATACCGTATTCTCTCACCGCTTTGTCTTCTTTTAATACATCTTTTAAGGGCTTTCCAAGCATATCCTCCGGAATCTCCACTCCGAAAAACTCCAGAAGGGTGGGGGCCAGATCAATGGTCTGCACCAGGCTTTCCCTGGATTCTCCGGCAATTTGAAGGCGGGGATCCCAGATAAAGAGAGGCGTGTGGGCCACTTCCTGATAATCTGGCATCATGCTCTTAGCCCACCAGTCATGCTCTCCTAAAAGGTAGCCGTGATCCGTGTTGACAATGAGCATGGTATCCTTCCACATATCGTGGGCGTCAAATTCGTCCAGGACTTTTCCCAGACTGGCATCGCAGAAGCTTAACAGAGCCAGGTATTTCTTTCTCACCTCTGCCACCACTTCCGACGGTTCATTTACCGGCGCGTAGGGCGGCCAGTCCAGCTCCGATACGGAATCCGGATCAAAAATTCTGGCAATGTATTCACCAGGGGCGTTAAAGGGCTCGTGGGGATCGAAGGTTTCTATCTGCAGGAACCAGTTGTCATACTGATAATTATTTTGGAGGAAATCAATTCCCTGGGAAAAGGTCTGGGCCTGAGGATAATCCTCGGTCTTCTTCTGCTTCTCCCGGTTTACTATATCCTGGCGGTACAACCGGCCCAATACGTTTTGGTAATCCTGAGCCATACGGCCCGCGTCTCCTACTACGTGGGGATTGGGGCCTGACGACGGAGCCGCGCACCCGGCCCAGGGATCTCCCTCCTGTCCCCGGTTGCACTCCCAGGTGGAATAGCGCGGGTGGTAGGTTCCCCCGCCGTCCTCCACATAATGGTTGTGATCCGTTACCATTCTGGTATAAATCCCATGGTTTTTCAGAATCTCCGGCATGGAATCGTCAAAGGGCTCCAGGGGGCCCCAGCTTCTGTGAAGGAAGTTGGGGCGGCCTGTGTGCAGCTCCCGTCTGGCAGGCATACAGGGAAGGCTGCAGACGTAATTATTCCCAAACTGAACGGTTCTTTCCGCCAGTCTTTTAAAATTGGGAAGCTCTACTTCTTTCCCGCCATAGCTGGGCAGCATATCCAGCCGGAGGGAATCGTACATTACCATTACTGCTCTCATGCCATTCTCCTTTCTGCCCTGGTCTTTGCAGCCAGAGCCGCTCTGGCCGCTCTGGCCCTGCGGTATGCAAACAGATTTTTATTGGCGCTGTAGATAGTAAACAGCAGGAACAGGGAGTACACCACTACGTTCTGAGTGCTCATTCCCAGCCCCAGCTTGGAAAGGGTCAGGGTCAAAAGATTTACGCTGACAGAACCCATAAGCACACCCACCTGCCTATTATGACAGAAGCTTCCGATCCAAGCACCCAAAGCCATGGGGAACATATTGCTGAATACGTAAGAGTTGCTGCTCATTCCCAACACTGGCGACAGAGAGCCGTTAAATGCTGTAATAAACACTCCGGCACAGGCTACTAAAATACCGCCGATAAGGTAACATAAAATACAGTTGGTATAGATGTTTATTCCGGAATCCGCCGCCAGCTTCTGGCTGCCCTGGATAGCCCGGTAACGGTATCCAAAACGGCTGTACTGGAACAGGTAGGTGGCAACCAGTATCAGCAGAAGGGCCACAATGATAATGAAATTAACATTGGACAGGGTTTCAATTCCCGGTTTTCCGTAAACAGTAACGCCTTGCTGATTGTTGATCATAAAGCAGATACATTCAAAAATCAGAGTCATGCCAAGCCCCAGTACCATGGGAAGAATCCTCATGTTGACGAAGAGAATCCCTGTCACTAGCCCGCAAAGGCCGCCGATGACCATGGAGCACAGCAACATTCCGATTCCTCCCCAACCCATGGTCAGCGCCAGGTTGCCGCCGAAAATCGTTCCCGCATACATCTGAGAACCCAGGGAGAGATCCATGCGCCCGCAGTTTAAATTCGTACTGATTGCCAGAGCAAAGGCGATGGTTGAAACCAGATTCCGGAAAAAGGTTTTAATGTCTGCGGAGTTGGTGATAACCCCGGTTCCCGCCCCGGTTCTGGCAATAATTTCCATAATAATCCATACAATCAGGGGGACCGCTATTGTCTGCAGCAGGCTTTTTGCCTGGATATTTCTGCTCTTTTTTTCCATGTCCCTAATCCCCTTTCTTTCCTAATTAATTCTAACGTTTCCCATTACTGCAGGCGCTCTTTAATGGTTTCGTAAGTAACGGCGTTAATCTTTTCCTGAACCTGCTCCGCCGTAAGGCCCTCGTTGTTCATGCCTAAAAAGCTGTCTACAATGTCATAATCCGCTACCCATTTTCCGTCTGTATCCCAGCCGCTCATTTCCGCCAACTGCTCCTTGCTGGTAACGGCTTCCATGCGGAAGGTTAGAACCGCCGGTTCCCCAGCCGCCGTTTTCGTAGCGTCGCTGTATCCCGTAAGCATATTGTAAACCTCGGAGAAGGCCATGGCGCTGACCAGGGAGGTAAATTTAACAGTACTCATGCTGACCGTAGTGTTGCCGAATTTATCTGTGGTATTAAATGCATTGTTTAAAGCGTCTCCAAAGGATCCGAAACCGATTACGGTAATGTCTTTGTCCAGAGCTTCCTCCACCTCGCTGACTGCCGTTCCTACATTTCCCAAAGCCTGAGGCGCTAAAAGGAGATAGTCGTATTTGCCTGTCTGAAGGGCTGCGCTCATACCTTCCAGCCAGCCGCTGGCGCTGGGAATGCCGGGATAGCAGTAAATGGCAATGCCCTTATCATTAACCGCCTCAATGGGAGAAGCGGAGGTAATGAGTTCCTCAATGGTATTTTCATAGGTCAGGCCGTACATTTCCTGAATGGCTTCCAGCATATTGGTGGAAATCTCCGTCTGCTGGGCGTTGCCCTGGTAAGCTCCTCCAGTAGCGATAATAAAGCTGTGCTCTTCGCTGGGCTCCATGGTTTCCAGCATATATTCCCGGAAAAGCCGACCTGTATCCGGCTGATCCGCCTGGAAAGCGCCGCCGAAATTGTCGTAGCCCGCCTGGTAGCAGGCATCATTTGCGTCATAGCGTCCGCCGTTTTCTATGTAATACATTCCGTATTCCTGGCAAAGCTGGACAAGCTGTTCCGTATTGGCTCCTACGGCATAATAGTTAATTACTGCATCGCAGCCGGCGCTGGCGGCATTTTCCACAAAGGTCATTGCGGAATCCAAATCGTCACAGGCCTCAGAGAACATAAATTCGCAGTTATATTTTGGTCCGATATAATCATTAAAATAGGTAGCCCGGTTTGTACTCTCGTCATTTAACTGTACTTCCAATATAGCGATTTTAAAGGTTTCATGTTCCGAACTGGAAGCCGCCGCTTCCCCTGTGCCGCTGGCTGCTGCCCCGGTATCTGCCGCCCCGCCGGAGGAGGAACACGCCACTGTGCTTATGCTCACTGCTGCTGCCAATAATACGGATAACCATCTTCTTCTCTTCATTTTTCTTCTCCTTTTCTATGTTCTCTTTCTTGCCTGAAAACTCCTCTGAATCTGTATGTTTTTCTCATTCTATTAGAATTGCTGCCGGCTGGGAAGCGTGGACTGACGCTCACTGTTCATAAATACCAGCAGAAGGAATATAATAGCCCTGGCTCCCTGAATCAGTGTAGAGGAAACTCCCAGCATTAAAAGCCCTCTGTTTAATACAGTTACGGTAACGGCTCCGATAAAGCCGGCATAGGCGTTGGATTTTGCCCCGCCGAAAATAGACATTCCGCCTAAAACCGTTGCCAGCATAACGTCCATTCCCATTCCGGTGCCGACTCCCTGGGCGATATTTCCTGTTCTCAGTATCTGGAATACCCCGGCCAGACCAACTCCGACTCCCGCGAAAATAAAGGAAGTAACAATGCTTTTATTTTCGTTGATGCCGGTCTGCTGGGCGCATTTTACATTTCCGCCGATAAAACGCAGTTTTCTTCCCACTGCCGTCTTATGGTACAGTAAAATACAGCCTCCAAAGTACAAAACAAATGCGATGTAACGGAAATTTCCTTCCAGCGCTTTGCAGATCTGGTAGTCTACCTTCAGCGGTTCCGCCCCTACCAGAAATACAGTAAAGGCGCTGTATACCGACATAGCTACTACCGCTACCATTGCGCTTTTGATATGGAAAATTACGCCCAACGCGCAGTTGCACATCATCAGGCCAACTCCGCTTAAAAATGTTACCACAATCATAACCACCATACTGCCTGTGGCCTGATAAGCCATGGCACCGAATACGGCTGCCAGTCCCATAACATTTCCTACAGAGAAATCGATGTTTCCTGTGGTATAAATAAACGATACGGCAATGGCCATAGTTCCTACTATCAAACTTTGGTTAAAAACTCCCTTTAAGACGTTAAAGGTTAAAAACTCTCCTCCTGTGGCAATGTGGAAAATCACGATAAGCAAAGCCAGCATGGAAAGGGGAAATACCAGAGGAAAGCTTCGTTTATTTTTTATAATCTCAATGCGATCCAACAAACCCAGCTTAGGGGCGTCTTCGGCAATCGCCTGTTCTGAAACCTGTGCCATACTCTACCTCCTTATATCATACAGTCAATGAGCTGATTGTTGTCAAAGCCCTGGGACCGGAAAAATTCTCCCGTAACTTCCCCGTCTTTCATAATCAGCAGGCGGTCGCTCATACCGCACAGCTCCGGCAGTTCCTCTGAGATTAAAATAATGGATTTGCCTTTCTTCTTCATGTCGTAAATTAACTGGTACATAGACGCCTTTACGCCAATGTCCACGCCTCGGGTGGGACAGTCTAAAATCAGGATTTCTGAATCCGCCGCCAGCCATTTCCCGAATACAACTTTCTGTTTGTTTCCTCCTGACAGAGCCCTTACCGGCTGGAAAACGTCTACACATTTAATTGCCAGGGAATCTACCTGAAGCTGTTCGTACCGGCGTTCCTTTTTATCGGAAATAAAGATTCCAAAGCCTCTGTTTTTCTTGTATCCCGTACTGCTGATATTGGCCCCGATAGAAGCGTTCATTACCAGAGATTCCGTATCCCTGTTTTTGGAAACGTACCCCATTCCGCTTTTAAATGCGGATTCAGGAGTAGTAACCTCCGTCTTTCCTCCGTGAAGAAGTACCTTTCCGTCCACCACGTCTTCCAGGCCGTACAGCGCACGTCCCAGTTCGTGCATTCCACATTCTGACAGGCCCCCGATTCCCAGAATCTCTCCTTTGTGAAGTTCCATGGTAAAGCACAGGAGATCTTTCATGGTAGTAATACAGTCCGCTTTCAGAACCACCTCGTCCTCGTAGCCGTCCATGTCCACCCGGTAATAATTTCCTGTAATCTCACGGCCGATCATCTTCTGCTTTATCATGTTGGGCTCAAAGTCCTGCTTTTCAATGTTGTCTATAATATTGCCGTCCCGCAGAACCGTAAGGGTATCGCTGTGCTCCATAATCTCGTCCAGGTCGTGGCTGATAAATACTACGGCTTTGTTGTCCGCCGCCGCCTGATGCATCAGGCGGTATAAAATCTCACGGCCTTTTTCCGAAAGAGCTGTAGTTGTCTCGTCTACCACAAACATCTCCGGATCGTGGGCCATTACCTTGGCGATCTCAATTAACTTTCTCTGTTCCATATTGTACTTTGCCGTTATGGCTCCGGGCTCAATATCCGTTATCCCTATTTTCTCCAGCGCGGCCTTGGCCTCAGCGTTCATCTTTTTCCGGTTAATAATCAGCCCGCTGCGGAAACGGCTGTAATCTCCCAGAAAAATGTTCTCCGCCACTGTAATTGAGGGAATGGTTCCCATTTCCTGCACAATAATGCCGATTCCGGCCTGAACCGCCTCCAATGAGGTTTGGGGCTTCCAGGGCTTTCCTTTATAAAGCATCTCTCCGCTGGTTGCCTGCTGAATCCCGGCAATAATGGTGGTAACTGTAGACTTGCCTGAACCGTTTTCACCGATAAGCCCTCTGACCTCGCCCCGCTTAATCTGCATATTGACATGATTCAGAGCCACTGTTACGCCAAAGTTTTTGCACATATCTTTGACTTCAACCAGCACTTCTCCTTTTGCTGCCATGATTACGGGTCCTCCTTTTTCTTTTTTCCTGTCCGTTCAACAGTTTCCATCATTTTATACAATTTTTCTTTATTTCTCTCCCTTTAATCCGACAAGTTATTCATCATTTTTCCAACTCTTTCTGTTTTTTATCAAAAAAACGACATCTATTTTGTCAAAAATCCGCCGGTTTTTGTTTTCTGTTCCAAAGCCCTTTACAATTCAGCCAACAGCCGCTATATATGAAGAAACGGCCGGTTTTGACAAAAATGTGCATATGAAGAAAGGAATCTCTTTATGGAAACTGTAAAAATTGTTACGGAGCAGACCCTGGTTATGTTTCTGCTCATTGCCACAGGCTACGTACTGTTTCGAAGCAAAAAAATCACTTTGGCCGGCAGCAGAGATATGGCTTCCCTTATGGTAACTATCGTAATCCCGGCGGTTATCATTAATAGCTTCTCTTCCCCATACTCTCCCCAAAAGGCGAAAGCCCTGGTTTTGTGTATTCTCTTATCCGCTTTGCTGCTGGCAGTTTCTCTCATTGTCAGCCACCTTTTTTTCCGCGGCCATGCCATTGACGACTTTGCTTCCGGCTTTTCCAATCCCGGATTTTTTGGAATCCCCTTGGTACAGGCGGCCTTTGGAAGTGAAGCGGTCTTTTATATCACTCCTTTTATTGTAGGGATTAATGTCCTCCAATTTACCTACGGCGTCCGTCTTATGGCAAAGGAAAAATCTCCGGACTGGAAGCAGTTTGCCCGCAATCCCATTTTCCTTTCCGCAGTTATAGGGGTTCTGCTCTTTTTTCTACCCATTGAGCTTCCCGGAGCCATATCCTCCCCTTTAAACTACGTTGCCAATCTCAACGCGCCTTTGGCTATGATAGTCATGGGGGTCTATCTGGCACAGACGGATTTTCGTTCCCTGTTTACTTCTCCCAGACTCTATGGCGTCTGTGCAAGCCGGCTGCTTCTGATTCCTCTGCTGTCGCTTTTGGCTTTCAGCCTGATTCCGGCGGGGTATGAGATCCGTTCCGCCCTTCTCATTGCCGCCGCCTGCCCTGTAGGAGCCAACGTAGCCGTATACGCCCAGCTTAACGGCGGCGATTACGCCTATGCCGTCAAAACAGTGGTCCTCAGCACCCTTTTTTGCATCCTTACGTTACCCGTTGTCTTAACAATTTCCCAGTTTATCTGGGTTTAAATGAATAGGAGGTCTTATTATGGCTTTTGTGCAGCTAAATTTTGAAAGCAGGTATCTTTATGGCAACACCAATGTAACCGTCATTCTGCCGGATCTTCCCAGAGAGCAGAATCCCCGTGATTTTTACGGAAGCGGCCGTTCTTATCCCGTATTGTGGCTCCTCCACGGAACCTTCGGCGATTCCAGCGACTGGCTGAGAAAGACCAACATTGAGCTGTACGCCTGTGAAAAAAATCTAATGGTAGTCATGCCCTCGGCCCAAAACTCCGACTATGCCAACTGGCCCCGCTTCGGCATGGGCTTTCAAATGTACGACTATCTGACGGAAGAGCTGATGCCTCTCATTTACAATTGGTTCCCCGCCAGCCGCCGCAGGGAGGACAATTTCATTGCAGGACTCTCCATGGGAGGCCTGGGGGCCTGCGTCTATGCCTTCAATCACCCGGAAAAATTTGCAGCGGCAGCCGTTCTCTCTTCCTGTCCCAGAGATATGCGGGACTTTCAGTCCAACTCTCCCTGGGCCTACCGCACACAAAACCAGTTGGATAATGCCGGAGGCCTGGAGGCTTATCTGGCTTCCCCTCAAAACGTCTGGGATATGGTAAAAGAAAAGGCCGGTTCCCCGGCCCTTCCCGCTCTGTATTTTGCCTGCGGCACTGAAGATCCTCTTATATATGAAAGTTTTAAAAAGTTCAGAAATTACGCCCAGCAGTCAGGACTGAAAGCGGAATTTGAAGAGATTCCCGGCTTCTCTCATGAATGGAGGTTTTGGGATCTCACCATCCAAAAGGCCCTTGAACGTTTCCTTCCCAGGGAGCAGGGCCACGGCAATCTATTCTAAAGTTCCCGGCGGGCTGCTCCGGCGTTTCTCCTCATTGGGAGTGATTCCAAACTGTTTTTTGTAGGTAGAGGAAAAATGGCTGAAATTGGAGTAGCCCAATTTTACGGCAATATGGCTGATGGGAAGATCCGTATCCTGAAGAAGCTGTCTGGCCGCCAGCATTTTCTGCTGTATGATGTAGCTTTTTACGGATATTCCTGTTTCCTTTTTAAAAATCCGGGTAATGTAGTCGCTGTTTAAATGAATCTGGCCGGCAATATCTTCTTTCATAATATTTTCACCCAGATGACTGTTAATATAGCGTTTAATCAATTCCGTAATTTCCTTCTGGCTGGTGTCCATTTCCACAGGGCTGTAGGCCGACGCCACGTGGCGGATCAGCCTGTTCATCTGATCCAGGGATTTCATGCCATTGCGGTACAGTTCCAATTCCTCGGCTGTGTGAAACAGCTCCGACATATTTTTTCCGTTCATCTCTCTGCTGGCTCCGTATAGCATCTGCATAAATTCCTGGTAAAATTCCAAAAGCGTGCCTGCATCCAGCCGTCCCATTCCGGCCAGCTCCGACAAAAGGCCCTCTGCAGCCCGCTCCATCTTTTCAGGCTGGCCGGTTCCCAGCCATACCTTCCACTGCCGCATTTCCTTTCCAAAAGCAATCTGGCTTTCCATCTCAGGAAGACCGGAGGAAAAGATCCCGCTTTTTCCCGTTACATTGCTTTCCTTTCTTTTTACCAGCTTCCGGTAAAGCTCCGGCAAAGCGGCAAACTCCGCTGCCCTTCCGGGATACAGGGCCGGACGGCAGGGCATATACAGCTCAAAAACCGCAGAGAGGTACTGAAGCTGCTTCGTCAGTTCCCCTTCTGTCATAGCCTCTTTCCTGCTTTGAATGCCGAAAGCGTACACATCGGATTCCGTCATGGCGGCGGCTGTCCAAAACAGAGAGGAATTGAAAATATCCGCCAAAAGGCTGTCCAACACTACCGTCAGGGCGGATTCGTCCCAGAGGGCCTTTCCTTCCCTCCATTCTACTGTCTGCAGCAAAACCAGCCAAAGCGCCGCTTTCTTCTCTGGCACTTCTAACATTGCCGCCGCTTTCTTTCCGCCCCCTCTCTCCATGAGGCAGTCCTTCCAAACGCTTTGAAAGAAATAGCCCTGGGTTTCTTCAAAGGCCCTGGCTTTGTTCAGGGTTTTCGTCTTTCTCTCGTCCTCTGCAATATCCCTCAGCGCTTTCCGAACCACTTCCGCCACTTCTTCATAGGGCGCCGGCTGAAGGATATAATCCACTGCCCTGAGTTCCAGCGCCTCTTTGGCGTATTCAAATTCCGAATGGCAGGTGAGATAAATCAGTTTTGTACCATATCCCATGGATCGGACCCACCTTCCCAGTTGGATCCCGTTTTCCACCGGCATTTCAATGTCACAGATCATAATGTCCGGAACACCTTTCTGAAAAACGATTCGGGCCTCCATAGCGTTCCGTGCTGTGGCAACTTCCCCGATTCCCTCTCTCTTCCAGTCAATTTCTTCTGAAAGCCCTTTTAATGTCGCAAGCTGATCATCCACTATCAGCAGTTTCATATTGCTTTACCCCTTTCCAGCGGAATAATTACCTCTATATTGGCTCCGTCCGTGTTTCCAAATATCATTGAGCAGTCCGGGCCGTACAGCATCCGGATCCGTTCCAGCACATTGCAGATTCCGATATGACCTTCCTCTGCCAGACTCTCCCGATCTGCATTGAGCTTATAAAGCATCTCTTCCCCAAAGCCAGGGCCATTATCCTGTACTGACAAATCCACGTACCGATCCTCATCTAAAACCCGCACGGACGCATGGACTGTAATTTCCAGCTTCCTCCCCGGCTCCATTCCGTATTTGCAGCAGTTTTCCATTAAAGTCAGCAGACTCACAGGAGGCACATAAAAATCTCTGAGTTTTTCGTCCATGCATACCGTAAGCTGCGGTTTTTCCTCCTGGCCGACGCCCTGAAGCTCAATATAGTTCCGGCACATATCCAGCTCTTCCGCCAGAGGCACCGTATTTTTCCCAATGTCCAAAGTATACCGGAGATGGACGGAAAGAAGCAGTACCATTTTCTGGATATTTTCAATGTTTCCGGAACGTGCCATGGCGTATATATTTTTCAGGCAGTTGAGGAAAAAGTGCCGCCGGATCTGAAGGCGCAGGGCGTTCATCTGGGAGGTCTTTGCCTGGATTTGGTTCTCATAAGTCTGAAGCTTCAAATGTTCAACGGTATCTACCATGTTATTGAAGGTTTCATTAATATAAGAAAATTCCCGGCTTTTGAAATCCTCAGCCCTGGCAGAAAGATTTCCTTTTCCAATGTCCTCCATAACTCTGAGAAGCCTCTTTAGCGGCCGGAAAAAGGCAGCTTCCATACTAAGCCAAACTAAAACAAAGGTCAGAATTACTACTCCTACGAAAGCCCACACCATAATGTCCAGCCATTCCCAGCTATAGCTATAGCGAACTCCATAGATAGCCGTCATTCCCTGAACAGAATCCGCAATAACCAGGTATCGGTTTCCTCCGCTTTCCACTAATTGGTAGTCGCCATCCAAATCCATTTCCGTCAAATCTCCCTGGTAGTTTCTCAGCCAGTGAGCATCTGTAATAAGGGTTCTGTTTTTAAGGAAAGCCACCGGGGCCGACAATTTATACTCCGTCTGGGCCATAGCCGTCAGCCTCTCCAAATCCATTACCATAGTACAGTAAGCCCTTTCGTAAGAAATGGTCCGAACCATCAAGGGCCTACCAGTTTCTTTCGTCAGTTTCCACCCGCTGCCTTCTTCATTTTCTTTGGCAGAGTGGAATGAGGCCGTCATGGTTTCCATAGCTTCCTTCTGCTCCAGAGTATAATGAGTGCTTTCCCCATACAGGGCAATCTGCTCATCCATTCCCTCTGCATAGAAAAAAATCCCGCTGATATTCTGGTTATTCTCTAAAATAATCTTTGCTTCCTCTACGGGTTTTTCCAATGCTTCCAAAACTTTCTCCTGTGAATCGGCCAAAGCCGCCTGACGGAAATTTTCCCCGGCCCAGCACTCCACATTTAAAAAAATATCGCCTTTCCTCATCTGCTCCTCTACGTCTGTACAAAACATCTGCAGAGATTCCTGGTAGCCTTTTGCCAATTGAAGGTTTATCCTTTCCGTCACCCGGTTTGTATAGCTGCGAAATAGCAGCATAAAGGGAATCTGTATCACCAGAATAATAATAACCGCTCTGTAGCGAATTGAAAGTTTCTTCAAGACAGGCCTCCTCTTCTGGCGCACTTTGTGCAGTATAATAGGTTATTATATAATACTTCCTTTTTTTCGGATACTTAATAACCGCAATGTTGATACCACTTTTACGAAAAAAGGATACGGCTCCATTTTCAGGTTCCGTATCCTTCCATTACAGGCAAAGCCTTCTCTGCCCTTTTTCTTTATTTGTTTTCTGTCTCATGTTTATTCCTGTTTCTCCGGTTTTAAGGGGCCGTAAAAATAGCTGGCAGTAGCGCCGCCGTCAATTAAAATCGTCGTTCCTGTAATAAAAGCCCCCCTGTCGCTCATAAGCAACTCGGCCACATTTGCCACTTCGTCAGCCGTTCCCGGCCGGCCCGCAGGACAGTTGGCAAACATATTTTTGTAAAAATCTCCACGAGGGCCGTTAAACTCGTCCACTGCCAGAGGCGTAACGATAATGCCGGGAGCAATGCCGTTTAAACGCGCTCCCCGCTCTCCCCACTTTACGGCCTCTGCCATAACCCGTTTTTCATTGCAGCGTTTTGCCATCTGATAGGCATGGAGAGTATCCCGCAGATTGCAGGGTTGTAAAATATCCAGATTTAACAGTTCTTCCGCAGGAGAAGAGGCAAGAAGTTCGTCCTCCCAGGCAGTCAGGGCGGGCATACGCCAACCGGACTGGCTGGAAATAGTTACGCCGGTTCCGCCCCGTTTTATAACTTTTCCTGCTTCCTCTAACAAAACGGCGGTTCCGTAAAGGTCCACCTTTAAAATCGTCTCCACAGAGGCCTGACTGGGTGAAACGCCTGCGGCATTGACTAACGTTGAGATTTTCCCACATTCCTGACCACAGGCAATGAAATCCAAAATAGATTTCCGTGACGACAGATCCAGCTCCACAGGCTCTACGTCAAAGCCTGCGTTATTCATAATTTCTGCGGCGGCTCTGGCGTTTTCCAGATTTTTATCCCCTGCTATAATCTTTTTTCCGTATCCCACTCTGCGGGCAATGGCCATGCCAATCTGTCCCGCTCCGGCCCAAAGCATAACGTCTTTTTTCATCTTTATTCCCCTTCTCTTTACCGATTTTGCGCTGTCACGCTGCTTCTGTCTTTTATTTTACAGATTTTTGCAGCAATGGCAATTTCGGTTTCAGGGAAATTCCATAAGAAAAACTTATGAGTTTACTAATAAAAGAAAAAACCAAAAGGACTTTATTCCTGGTTCTGAAACTGTTCTTTTAATATTTCCGCAAAGGCCTCAATATAGTAACCGGAGTTATCGGCTTTCCAAAATGCACAGTATTTCCGTTTAATCGGTTTCTTTCTCCGTGTCAGGCCAATGCGGCAAACCGCCGTTTCCTGAAACGAAGGATTCCTTATCCCATCGACGGGCATAAAGCCTTTTCCGCCTAAAACCATAAGGCGGGCTTCTTCCAGATTTTCAGCAAAAATAATTTCGCTTTTGATCCCTATAATCTCCCGGTAATAAATGCGTTCATTTTCCTGCTGGCCTAATGAGGCAATAAGGATACACGGCACGTTTTTCAGCTCCTCCGCTTCAACGCTTTCCCGGGCCGACAGGCTGCTGCGGGCCGCAATTTCAATGCAGCATTCCCTTACAGCCAGTACAGAGTTGACATACTCGTCTGAAAAAGCCCTTCTCTGGTCGCTGAGAATCAAGTCCACATTTCCCAGGCGGAGTTCGTTATATAATTCCTCATGGCTGCCGTTTATAATCCGGACGGAAACCTTCGGGTATTCTTCCGAAAATGCAGCAACCGCCATTTGAAATTCCACTCCACCGTAACATTTTAAGTAGCCGATACGCAGTTCCGCCGTTTCGCTTCTGGCAATGCGGGCCGTTTCTCTGCACAGCTTTTCGAAATCCTCCATCAGTGTCAGGCTTTGCTTATAAAAGTACTCGCCTGCTGGAGTCAGGGAAATCCTGCGGTTTTGGCGGTTTAAGAGCGTGACGCCCAACTCCCGTTCCAGAGCCCGCATCTGCTGAGAAATCGCGGACTGTGAAATGTAACATTCTTCTGCCGCTTCCGTAAAGCTTTTATTTCGCACAACGGCCTGAAAGTATTTTATTTGTTTTATCATTCTGCTCCCGTTTCCGGATTCCTTTTTTCCTTACTCCTGCTCTGCCAGTACCAGGGCCGGAACAAGCTGCTTTTTCCTGGAAACGACCCCCGGAAGGGTAACGTAATGGGTATCCGGCTCCTCGTCTCCCTCCAGGTGGAAGGCTTTTGCCACTAGCTGTCCGGCTCCCTGGCCCTCATACAGCAGATCCGTAGACTCCGTAATAATATTGGTCAGCATGAAGAACATCATATCTGTGTTTTTATCTTCTCTCGCTTTTTTGATGTATTCTCCCATTCTCACTCTGAGGCCCGCCAGCTCTTCTTCATTCAGGGAGCTGACCTGTCCCACGCCCAGGATCAGCTTGCCCGCCGTAAAGGTCTTAAAGTCCTGATAGAAAATTTCCACATCACTTTTGCCCTTTAGGTTGCTGGCAGCCGCAAACATATTTCCGGCATACTTTTCAATCTCTACTCCCGCCATATCCGCCAGTTTCATAGCAGCCGCCCGGTCTACTGCCGTGCAGGTAGGGGAGCGGAACAGCAAGGTATCTGATATAATTGCGCTGCAGAGAAGGCCTGCAATAGCCGGTTCAATCTCAACTCCGGCTTCCTGGTACATCTGGTAGACAATGGTAGCCGTGCACCCTAAAGGCTGGTTGCGGAAAAATACGGGGGAAATCGTCTCTACCGTTCCCAGGCGGTGGTGGTCAATAATCTCCCGGATGTCCGCCGCCTCAATTCCCTCTACGGCCTGACTCCGTTCATTGTGATCCACCAGAATAATCTGTTTGCCTCTGGCTCCCAGCAGGTTCCGCCGGGAAATCATGCCTTTGTAGAGTCCGTTTTTATCCAGTATGGGGAAGTCCCGGTGACGCTTGCTTGCCATAACGTCGCGGATTTCGTCAATGTAATCGTCTTCCTCAAAAGAAATGAGTTTTTCTGTTTTCATAAAGTAATTAACCGGCATACTCTGGTTAATCAGACGGGCCGTAGTATACGTATCATAGGCTGTGGCAATCACCGTACAGCCGTGCTGCTCCGCCAGTTTGCGTATGGTGAGGGAAGCGCCGGCTCCTTCGCAGATAATAATGCAGTCCGCCTCCATCTCAATGGCACAGAGCTGGGATTCGTACCGGTTTCCCAAAATTACCAAATCGTGGGGCTCAATATAAAATTCCATCAGATCCGGATTGGCCGCCGCTACCAGTACTTTGCCCTGGCTGAAATACGCGTCGGCATCCCCAACTATCAGATCCGCTTCCAGGGTATCCAAAATATTGGAATACTGGGTATTGGCTTTGGAAAGAATACTGCTGTCATAAATATTCATGTAGGATTTGGTAATATCCCCTACTGTAATCAATCCCTCCAGCGCCCCGTTTTCCGTCACTACCGGCAAAGTGACCACGTTGCCGGCCTGCATTAAATTCCATGCTTTTTTCAGAGAAATATTCCGTTCTACTCCGGGCGTGGAGCGGATCTCTATGTCCTTCACCTGTGTCCTTACGTTCTTTATAAGCCGGGGTTCTTTCATGTTAAAATAGTCCAGAACGTATCGCGTTTCCGCGTTAATATTTCCCGCTCTGGCTGGCTCATAATAGGTTCCCGTTACCTTGGTTTTTAAATTTGCGTAGCAAATCGCAGAACAAATGGAATCCGTGTCCGGATTTCTGTGTCCGATTACTATGGGGTTTCTCTGAACAGCTTCTGCCATTTTTCCCTCCTCCTTGTCCGTTTCCTAAGTGTAACAATCTGTTTACAACCCGTTCATGCCTTGTTCATATTTTGTTTTTATACTAATTGCATAGAAACAAATAAGCATTTTATCTATTTCTTGTTATTTTGCACATAGATTTTTCATAATTGCCCCGGTTGTCCATTCGCCGGGGCCTCCTCATGTCTGAAATACTCTTGGATTTTGACAGCGAAGAAGTCCTGCAGTTTTTAAGAAAACAGCTTTTCCTTATAGACGCCTTCTTCAATCAGCTTTCTTAGCGCATTTACCACGGCCTCACGATCTTCTTTGTAGGTCACTCCAAACCATTTATCCGGCGTACTCAAAATCTTTACATTAGCCTGCCCGGATTTTACCATTTTATCAATAATTCTGGGAAGCAGATACTCCTTCTTTAAATCTCCCTCCGGGATAGAAGCCAAAAATTCCGGGAAGCCCCGTTCCAGCTCATCCAGGAAGCTGGCAGGCAGTCCCCACATATTCATGGATACCAGGCGGGTGGGATCCAGTGTCACGGTGTTTCCATTTTCGTCCTTCCCTTTCAGCCCTTCTGAAGTCATTTGAATATCGTAAGTTTCCGTCACTTCTTTTAACGTTCCGTCCTCATTGGCCGTGCAGACGCCCCGGGTTACGGAACCGTTTTCACTAAGGGTATTGGCCAGAACAAAACCGCTCATACACATATCATAAGGTTTTCCTTCTGACTTCATTTCTTCTGTCATATAGCGGTGCATACGGATAAAGCACTCTTTCCCGTAATAGTCATCAGCGTTAATGACCGCAAAGGGACCGTCTGCAAGCCCCTTTATGCTGAGAACTGCCTGTCCTGTTCCCCAAGGCTTCGTCCGGCCCGCCGGGACAGCAAATCCCGCCGGCAGATTATCCAGCTCCTGATAGGCATAGGCCACGTCAGCCAGCTTCTCAATCCGGTTTCCAATCACCTCTTTGAAATCCTTTTCCAAATCCCGCCGGATAATAAAAATAATCTTCTCAAACCCAGCTTCCAAAGCATCATGGATAGAATAATCCATAATAATTTCGCCGTTTGGCCCCACCGGAGCAAGCTGTTTAATCCCGCCGCCAAAGCGGCTGCCGATTCCCGCTGCCATAATCACCAGTGCTGTTTTCATAACCGTCCTCCTTCAGTATTCAATAACCATTCAGTGCTCATACTATACCATGTCCTTGTTCACGGGCATTCGCCCTATACGTACAATAAACGGCAAATCGGTCTGCAAGCAGCCCATTTGCCTTTTTCTTGTTCACGGGCATTCGCCCTATGCGTACAGCAAACGGCAAATCGGTCTGCAAGCAGCCCTTTGCCTTTTTCTTGTTCACGGGCATTCGCCCTATGCGTACAATAAACGGCAAATCGGTCTGCAAGCAGCCCATTTGCCTTTTTCTTGTACGCGCACTGCTCATTGCTCTCGCGGATATTATATCACAAACAATCCGTGTTTCCTAGTCTCTTTGAATATTGCATTTCAAACCTGCATATGCTATAATGCCTATAGGCTAAGAGATAGAAGTTACCCACTATAGGTAGCAGACAAAAACCCCAGTGTTGGCGCACTGGGGTTTTTTATTCCCTTTTTTACATGGCAGGGCTTAGGGCCATTACTGCCGCTTTCATCTTTTCCACGTACTCTTTTACATAAGGAACGCAGTCTTTTCCGTATTGGCCGCACAGCTTTACAATGGCGGATCCTACGATTACGCCGTCGGCCTGACTAGCCATGGCGCGGGCCTGCTCCGGCGTGGAAATGCCGAACCCTACAGCGCAGGGGATCCCTGACGCTTTGCGGGCAAGGGCTGTCATTTCTCCTACGTTTGTAGTAATCTCCGTGCGGACTCCCGTTACCCCCAGAGAAGAAACGCAGTATAAAAATCCCTCCGCTTCCGACGCAATGGTCTGAATACGCTCTTTAGAGGTAGGGGCGATGAGAGAAATAAACGCCAAACCGTACTGGCGGCAGATCTGGGCGAACTCTTCCTTTTCCTCATATGGCACATCGGGGAGAATTAGACCGTCCATCCCTATTTCCGACGCCCTCTTTATAAACCTCTCCGTTCCATAGGAAAATACCACATTGGCATAGGTCATAAAAACCATTGGAATGGCCGTCCGCTTCCGTATCTTCTCCGCCATTTCAAAAATTTTATCCGTGGTAACGCCCCCGGACAGCGCCCTTATATTGGCCTCCTGAATCACCGGCCCCTCGGCTGTGGGATCGGAAAAAGGAATCCCCAGTTCGATCAGATCCGCGCCTGCCTCTTCCATGGCGTATACCAGCGCTTCCGTAACGTCCAGGGACGGATCCCCGCAAGTGATAAACGGAATAAATGCCTTTCCTTTTTCAAAAGCTCTCTTAATATTACTCATAAATATCCTCCCCTCTGTAACGGGCAATGGCCGCACAGTCTTTGTCGCCCCGCCCGGAAACCGTAATTACCATAATCTGATCTTTCCCCATCTGAGGCGCCAGTTTTCTGGCATAAGCCACGGCATGGGCGCTCTCAATAGCCGGAATGATTCCTTCCGTTCTGGCCAGATATTCAAAAGCATCTACGGCTTCGTCGTCCGTAATAGCTACGTATTGGGCCCGCCCTGTATCGTAAAGCCATGCGTGTTCCGGCCCCACGCCCGGGTAGTCTAATCCTGCTGAAATGGAATATACCGGAGCGATTTGTCCGTATTCGTCCTGGCAGAAATAGGATTTCATTCCGTGGAAGATTCCCAGCTTTCCTGTGGCAATGGTGGCCGCCGTTTCCGCCGTATCAATGCCCCGGCCTGCGGCCTCACAGCCGATAAGACGCACCTGGGTGTCGGGAATAAAATGGTAAAAGGAACCAATGGCATTGGAGCCGCCGCCTACGCAGGCCAGAACGGCGTCGGGAAGACGGCCTTCCTTTTCCATAAGCTGTGTTTTGATTTCTTTCGAAATTACAGCCTGGAAATCACGGACAATCGTAGGAAATGGGTGGGGGCCCATTACGGATCCCAAAATATAATGGGTATCGTGAATCCGCTTTGTCCATTCCCGCATAGTTTCCGATACGGCGTCCTTTAAGGTAGCGGTTCCTGATGTAACCGGATGGACTTTGGCTCCCAGAAGGCGCATTCGGTAAACGTTTAAGGCCTGCCGCTTTGTATCCTCTTCACCCATGAAAATGTCGCATTCCATTCCCATAAGGGCTGCCGCCGTAGCCGTGGCTACGCCGTGCTGTCCGGCTCCTGTTTCTGCAATTACACGGGTCTTCCCCATTTTCTTTGCTAAAAGGGCCTGCCCCAGTACATTGTTGATTTTGTGAGCCCCGGTATGGTTTAAATCCTCTCTTTTTAAGTAAATCTTCGCCCCGCCCAAATCCTCTGTCATTCGTCCGGCATAGTATAAGCGAGAAGGACGCCCCGCATATTCATTAAAAAGCTCTGTTAATTCCCGGTTAAATTCCGGATCATCTTTATAGTGATTGTAAGCTTCTTCCAGCTCCAGTACAGCGTTCATCAGGGTTTCCGGTATGTACTGGCCGCCGTGCATTCCAAATCTTCCTTTTTTCATTGTTGATTCCATCTCCTTACTGCGGCTGCCGCCGCAAGAATTTTATCCCGATCTTTCTTTCCGTCTGTTTCTGCGCCGCTGCTCATATCCACGCCCCAGGGCTGAAGGGCCTTCATGGCGGCCCAAAGGTTTTCCGGATTCAGCCCTCCGGCCGCCATAAAAGGCCGTCCCGGCTTTCCCTGGCTTTTAAACAAATCCCAGTTAAAGGTCTGTCCGGTTCCCCCTTTGCCGTTATCTAATAAAATCAGATCCGCCCCGCTTCTTTCCGCCTGTCTGATACTCTCCGGGCTGGTGACGGAAAACGCCTGGATAATCACCGGCTTTTCTCTGGTTCCCAAAGGGATTCCCCTCTGCACCATCAGCTCCTTTAGGCGGTGGATATATCTTTCATCTTCATGGCCGTGAAGCTGGACGGCTCCGGCAATATGGGATTCCAGCAAATATGCCGCTTCCTCCGGCGGGCTGTCCACCAGAACGCCTACGGAAATAATTTCCGGCCGGATCCGTTCTCTCAATCTTTCCGCTTCTTTGACAGTAATGTTTCTCCGGCTTTTGGGGACATTGACCACAAATCCACAGAAATCCGGCATAGCCTCATTGACCCAATCGCCATCATTCGGGCAAGTAAGGCCGCATATTTTCAGACGAACTTTTAAGCTTCTATCTATTTTCCCAGTTCTTTCCATCGCATTAACAGCCCCTTTTTGTCCTTTTCCCGCATCAGCCTTTCCCCAATAAGGACGCCGTCCGCCCCGCATTCTATTAGTTTTCTTACGTCTGCGTCCTCAGAAATTCCGCTTTCCGATACGAAAATTCGATCTTTAAGGATCTGTTTTCTCAATCTCAGACTGGTTTCCACATTGACCTGAAAGGTTTTTAAATCCCGGTTGTTTACGCCGATAATGGAGGCCTCGGCTTTTAAGGCCCGCTCCGCCTCTTCTTCCGTATGGACTTCCACCAAGGCCGACAGCCCCAGTTCCTGTGCCAGTTGGCTGAAGGCCTTCAGCTCCCCGTCGTCTAAAATGGCACAAATCAGGAGAATAGCGCTGGCCCCCATTGCCCTGGCCTGATATACCATGTATTCCTCTACAGTAAAATCCTTTCTCAGTACGGGAATAGCCACCCCTTCTGCAATTTCTCTGACGTATTGATCCTTTCCCTGAAAGTAAAAGGGCTCCGTCAGGCAGGAAATGGCGCTGGCTCCCGCCGCCTCATATTCCTTTGCAATATTCAGATACGGAAAGTCTTCGGCAATAGTCCCCTTGGAAGGCGACGCCTTTTTTACCTCACAGATAAAGGACAGCCCCGAAGCTTTCAGGGCAGCCTCAAAAGGAAATTCCTTTGGCCGCGCCGTTTCCTCCGCCTCCCGGCGAAGGGTTGTCAGGGGAAGGAGCCGTCTTTCCTCTTTTATGCGTTCACGGGTTCTTCCCGCAATTTCTTCTAAAATATTCATGCCTGACTCTCCCTGATAAATGCTTCCAGCTTTTCCATGGCCTTTCCACTGTCAATAAGCTCCTCTGCCAGCCGTACTCCCGCTTCCATTGTCTCTGCTTTTCCTGTAATATAAAGGGCGGCTCCTGCATTGAGGCATACGGCGTTTCGTTTGGCCCCCCGTTCTTTTCCGGATAAAATAGCCCTGGTAATCTCCGCATTTTCCTCCGGCGTTCCGCCTTTCAGCTCTTCCTTGCCGCACCGGCTGTATCCGAACTGTTCCGGCGTAATGACATAGGACTGGAACCAGCCGTCTTTGATTTCGCAGACTGAGGTGGGAGCGCTCATGGAAATTTCGTCCAGCTTATCCTGGCCGTATACCACCATGCCTCGTCTGACGCCCAGCTTTCCCATAACCTGGGCCAGAGGTTCCACCAGGGCTTCGTCAAATACGCCCATCAGTTCCATATTGGCTCCCGCCGGATTGGACAGGGGGCCTAAAATATTAAACACTGTCCGGATTCCCAGTTCCCGTCTGATAGGAGCTACGTATTTCATGGCAATGTGATAGTTCTGAGCAAATAAAAAGCAAATCTGAATGTCCTTTAAAAGCTGGCTGCTTTTTTCCGGCGGCACAGTGATATTGACCCCCAGGGCCTCCAGCACATCTGCCGCTCCGCTCTGGGAAGAGGCCGCCCGGTTTCCGTGTTTTGCTACCGGTACTCCCCCGGCGGCAATCACCATGGCCGCCGTTGTAGAGATGTTAAAGGAATTGGCTCCGTCTCCTCCTGTTCCTACGATTTCCAACACATCCATATCGTGGAGCAGCTTAATGCAGTGGGCCCTCATACCCGCCGCCGACGCTGTGATTTCATCTATGGTTTCCCCTTTCAGGGAAAGGGCTGTCAGGTAAGCCGCCATCTGCACCGGCGTGGCTTCTCCTCCCATGATCTCGTTCATAACGGCTTCCGCCTCTGTGTAAGTCAGATCTTCTTTTCTGGAAAGTTTTGTAATGGCTTCTTTAATCATAATATTTCACTGCCTCCATAAAATTTTTTATTATCGTATCTCCCTGAGGGGTCATTACCGATTCCGGGTGGAACTGTACTCCGAATACCGGGACTTCTCTGTGCTCCACTGCCATAATCTCACCCTCTTCGTCCCAGGCCACGGCCCTCAGGCACTCCGGGAGAGAATTGGCGTCTGCTGCCAGAGAATGGTACCGGGCGGCCAAAAATGGGGTTTCCGCCTTATTTTCTATTCCCGCAAATAAAAAACTATTCTCTGCAGTTTTCAGGGCTGATTGTTTGCCGTGCATCAGCGTCCGCGCGTAAGTAACCTTTCCTCCAAAAGCCTGACAGATAGCCTGATGGCCCAGGCAAACTCCCAAAACCGGCACCTTTCCTGCCGCTTCCCGGATTAGGGGGATACAGATTCCTGCCGCCTCCGGCCTCCCTGGTCCCGGCGAAAGAACAATGGCCTCCGGCTTTTGGGCCAGAACTTCTCCCACGCTGCAGGCGTCGTTTCTCAGCACCAGAATATGGGGATTGAAAGAACCTATGAGTTGGTACAGGTTATACGAAAAGCTGTCGTAATTATCAATGAGTACAATCATTCCAAACCTCCCTGTGCAAGCCCGATAGCATTGACTACCGCCTGGGCTTTATTCATACATTCGTCAAATTCCCGTTCCGGAACGCTGTCGGCCACAATGCCCGCCCCGGTTCGGATCGTTACTTTTCCATTTTTCCGGAAAGCCAGCCGTATGGCAATGCAGGTGTCCATATTGCCGGCAAAATCCAGATACCCTATGGCGCCCCCATAGACTCCTCTGGGCCGGCCCTCCAGCTCTTCAATAATCTGGCAGGCCCTGAATTTTGGCGCTCCGGACAGCGTTCCCGCCGGAAGCACGGCGTCTATGGCGTCCACTGCATCTTTGCCTTCTCCAATGGTCCCCCTTACGGTGGAACCCAAATGCATTACATGAGAAAAGCGCTGAACTGCCAAATATTTCTCTACTTCTACCGAGCCGATCCGGCTGACTTTCCCTATGTCATTACGGCCCAGATCCACCAGCATATTGTGTTCCGCCAGCTCCTTTTCATCTGCCAGAAGCTCTTTTTCCAGCCTCTGATCTTCCTCCCCCGTCTTCCCTCTGGGCCGGGTTCCCGCCAGAGGGAAGGTATATAAGGATCCCTTTTCCAGCTTTACCAGAGTTTCCGGCGACGCTCCGGCCATTTCCATATCATCACTGGAGAAATAGAACATATAGGGCGACGGATTGCTGCTTCGCAAAACCCGGTAGGTATCAAAAAGACTGCCTTCCGCCTCCGCTTCCATAGGGTTGGAGAGAACCACCTGGAAAATATCCCCTTCCCGGATATAATGCTTTGCTTTTTCTACCATTTTCCCATATTCGTCTTTGGAAAAGCAGGGTGCCATTTTTTCTTTTAAGTGAAGAGGTTCTATCTCCGCCGGTTTTCCCTCTTTCAAAAGCCTGACCATTTCTTCCAGTTTTTCCTCTGCTTCCTGGTAGGAGGATTCCGGTCTGGCCGCGTCCACACCGCAAATTAGGGAAATTTTCTGTCGGTAATGATCAAAGGCAATAACCTGGTCAAACAGCATCAAATCCACGTCCCGAAAGCCGTCTCCTTCTCCCTGATCCAGCTTTAAGGCCGGTTCACAGCAGGCAATGTACTGATAAGAGAAATACCCCACCAGCCCTCCGCTAAAAGGAGGCATTCCTTTTAACTCAGGACTTTTATACTCTTTCAGGACTTTCCGTATGGCTTCCTGGGGCGTCATGTTAAAAATCTCCTCGGACACTTTTTCTCCCTTAACGTCCCGGCCCCGGCGGATTTTCACCTGTCCCTTGCTGCAGGTCAATTCCAAATCCGGAGAATATCCCAGAAATGTAAAACGGCCCCAGCGCTTACTGTCCTCCGCACTTTCCAACAGGTAGCAGTGACGGCTTACTCCTTTTAAAATCCGCATTACCTCCACCGGTGTAAAGCGGTCTGCATACAGTTCCCTGCATACGGGGATCCTCTTGTATTCCCCAGAAGACGAAAGCTCTTTAACAATTTCCAAAGACGGGTATAACGATGTTTTCATAACTTGCCCGAACCTCCTTTTATTTGCTGTCATTCCATATAAAACGTGTGCACTTCCGGAACATTTTTGTTTAATAAGAACTGCAATTTCCTGTTAAGCAAAAAGCCCCGTCCCAGACAGATCCCAAAAATAAAATCTGTCAAGGACGGGGCCATTTATACGCTCCCGCGGTGCCACCTTGATTCACAGGACAATATTCCTGTGCCCTTAGCGAGATACCAACATATCTCCGGCAACTGACGTATGCCTTACGTCGCAGAATACTCAGCCTGTGATCCCTCACCGCCTTTGACTGCGCCCTCCGCGGTCCATTTGACAATCTGCATCTCCATCCGGCTCTCACCTTCCCGGACTCTCTGTGGGCGCATAACTGCCGTTATCTCCGCTTCATCGGTTTATCAAATTAAGTTTTTAAAAATATACTACCAAAAAATTATTTTGTCAACCGTTTTTTTCCTTTGACATAAATCCTCTCAGATTGGCACAATAGACTTTCAAAGCTTTTTATGTTGCGGGCTTTTGCTCGTTTTGAACGCGTCTTTTATTTTTCCGGTTCCTGATAAACCAGTTTCCCCCCATCCTTCAGATAAAGGGTAACCTTCTGCCAGTTTCCTATATTTTCTGTCTCCAGATAAGCTACTGGGCACTCCTGCGCAGACGCCGGATAAAGCAGGGTAACGGTTTCCATACTGCTTCCGTGAAGCAGATTTTTCACAGTCCACAAGGGCCGGTACATTCCCTGAGCCATGGTATTGGCACGCCAGCCCTGGCACTCCGGATACCACGCGCCGCGCACTGCCTCCAGGCCGCCTCTGTTCTTATCCTGCTTTACTGTCATTACTGTAAAATCTCCGGTATCTGCAACGCCATCCTTCAGTGCAAGTTCTTCCGAATCCAGATGCCAGAGAATTTCGTAATCATTTTCATCCTGTGACAAAAAGGAATCGAATACCAGAAGAAACGGTTTCATTCCCGCCTGCGGCTTTTTCACCATCATTACACCCCGCCGGTGCTCTGCGCCGGTATATAATTCTGGAACAAAGGAGGGATCCGGGAGAAGGCTTCCATCTTTATCCCGAAGGCGCCCGTCTATCGTCACGGCCGGCTGAAAGGCCGTTTCACGGTAATTATTGCCATATCCATCTGCATAAACACCCGCAGCATAATCCATTTCCTCTGTCAGCACAGTCTTCATGCCGGAATGCCGTTTCATCTCCTCCGGATCTCCCAGGCTGAAACGCTGTCTGTTCTGGTCAAGGCCATTCACCCTGGCCGCATTGTGGCCTCTGGTTGAGATCGCATACCGGCGGATTGGAGATGTATCGTAAGCGTAAGTACCGCATTCCGGTATAACAAACCGGCCATTGGCATATACAACCAGATTCAGCTTATCCTGGTGCTGGTGGCATGCGCCAAACGGCCCCGCATCAAAGCATGCATACAGCGCATCCGCTTCCCAGCCAGTACGCATTACTGCGAATCCGGAATACGGCAGAACAACTGATGTATATTCCGGTTTATGGCCCTCCTTCCCCTCTGATGCCGCCCACTGAATTACCGGATTATCCGGGAAATCTGCAGCGTAAGTACCCACTGTGCTGGTAAGCGCCATGGCATGGCCATCGCCAATATCTGGAAGCTCCATGTTTGGCTTGGCCAGTTTTACCAGAACCTCCAGCATCTTTTCCACGCCGTCATAAAGATCTCCGGGCATCGGCTTTCCATACACTTCCGCCGCCTTCATTACTTCCATATAATTTGAAATAACAATATATTGATAAACCGTTGAAAGTTCGCTCTGGAAGCCATCTGCATAAGTATCCTCCTGCAGCTCCTTCCGCAGCGTCTCTACAACGTACTCATACCACCGGCTTGAGTCCTTTAGTTCCGGGTACATCAGGGCAGAATGTCCCAGCCCGTTCATCTCCATAATCAGCCAGTTAAACCGGGAATGGAATTTTTCCAGACGCTTGCCATGCTCCCAGACCGACTTATAGAAGTCCACAAGCACATCGTCCGTAACCGCCTCGCTCTGATAAAAGCTGTGAAGCGCCGCCGGAAAACTTCCGGAAAGCCTTAGGCCAATCTCAATAGAACGCCAGCATAAAGTTTCATTTCCATAACAGACGGCATCGCGATCAGGTGCAGCGGCCTGACGAACCCAGCTGGTAAACTGCCGCACAAAGCATCTGGCATACTTTTCATCCTTAGTCTGCCGATAGGCATCTGCCAGAGTAATCCAATGGTAATGGCGGTTTAGCTGCCAGGTCCATTCTACATAACCGTCCGATGTAGCATTGTATGTCCAATCAATATTTTCACCGAATTTGTAGGGAATCCCACAGGAGGTCAGTTCATTTTCGTAAATCTTGTCTGCCGCCTCCAGAAGCTGATCCTTTCCTTTCTGCAGTTTTTTCATTCCCATCTCCGGAAGCTGCCGGAACAGATCCGGGCGGAGATATTTTCTCACCCGGCTGCCGAAGATTCTGCGGCAGGCTGCATAATCTCCCGCCTTTGCCGCCTCCTTCATCCCTTCCATTCCCGGAAGGCTGGTATCCACCAGTTCGCCAAAGAAAAGCTCATCACTGACACAGGGGCCCATTACTGTACTCATCTGTTTCCCTCCATTTCTTTTTATAATCCAAAATAAATAGGTATCCAAATTACTGATACAATTGTCGAAATCACCAGAAGGGACATAGTAAACTTGAGCATCTCCCAAATGCTGTAGCCCCCCATCTTATACGCAATAAGCGATGTGGGAGAAGATAACGGCGTACTAAAAGAAGAGGTTCCCGATGCATCAATAGCACAAATAAACGGGAGGGCGCTCATATTATGCTGAAGAGAAGCAAGTACTGCAATCGGCGCAATCATATTGATTACCACTGTATTATCCATAAACTGCGTAATCAAAATACATACAATAAAGACAACCGATACAGCAAACGCTGCATTTCCGCTTTCAAATACCACCGACAGACGGCTGGCAATCAAATCGCCTGCTCCGCTGTTGCCGATTGCCGTAGTAATGGAAAGCATAAAGGCCATCAGAAACACCAGCGACCAGTTTACACTCTGGAACATCTCCTTTTCATTCAAGATGCCCAACACTACGCAAAGGAACGCGCCGGCAACTGCAATCTGAGTATTGGTAATGCCAAGCTGCTTAGTAAAGCACATGGCCAGAACCGATCCAAAGAAAACAATATACGTTACAATTTCTTTCCACCGAGGCAGTTCGGAAGCCTTAAGCAGATCATTTTTCTGCTCAAACATGCCCATATCCTTTATATCTCTGTCCGGAAGCAGCTTGTGTCCGATGAAAACAATAAAAAGAATAACAACAATATTGGCAGGCACACGGGTCATGCATAAATCAAACATTCCCAGTTCTTCATAGCATCCAAGGTTTGCCATCATCTGATTCTTCATCAGGTACATACTGATGCCGCCGCCAATAGGAAGAGCGTATAATCCAGCCTGCGCACCAACTGAAGCCGGAAGCACCAGCTTCGTGGGCGATACATTAATTTCCTCTGCCAGAGCAATCAGCAGTGGAATAACCGCGATCATCGCAGTAATTCCGCCAATGAACTGACACAAAAAATAGGGAATCAGCATAGAAGCTATCAGCAGGACCCGAAAGCCGGAACCTTTAGCCTTACGGACTGAATTAGCAATATTCCGCAGAATATTGGTCTTCATCAATGCGCCGATCTCAATCATCATTCCTACCATTACAATGCTGTTGTTACTGACAAAATTAGCAAACGCCTCTTCACTGGTTATTACTCCTGTCATCCATAAAAACAGCACGGCAATTCCGCAGGTAACCGATGCTGGAAGTTTTCCACTGACCATAAATACGGCTACAAAGATAAACGCGCACAATGTTAAAATAATCTGAATATTCATTTTTTCTTCTTTCCCCCATTCTTTTTCTAAGCGAAGTCGCTTCTTTCACGCCTTGCAGAGTATTGTTTGTGCCTCCTTTCTTTTTAACGCTGCAGGCTTTCCCACCGTTCCGAGTCTTTTCACGATTTCGATGCGGCAGAAATTATCGCTTTTCTTTATGACATCGTTTGTGCAATCGTTATCATAACTCTATACTATCATATTTTACCGATTTGTCAATATTCATTTGTAAAATCATTCAGCATTTTCTCTTTTTTTAGCAGACAGCGCAGTGGGAAATATGTTGGATTTTTATATTCTTCAGCAAAAAAGGCAAAAAAATATGCCCTTGTCCGCAGAGTATTCCACGGTCAAGAGCATTTGCGCCTATTCGCGGGTAAAAATGTTTTTCACAGAGCCGCGTTCAAGCAGATTTCCCTTTTGTATGATATGTTTTTTTCGGCAGTTCGGATTTTCTATCTGTTTCAGCAGCAGATCCACACTGACTTCCGCCACTGAATCCACAGAAAAATTATAAGTCGTCAGCCCCGGAATCATATATTGAGCCATAAAGATATTATCAAAGCCTACTACGGAAACATCTTCCGGTATTCGCAGGCCGCTGGCATTGATCCCACTGTAAATCCCTATTGCCAGTATATCCATGGAAGCAAAAAAAGCAGTGGGACGGTCGCTGCTCTTGAGTATTTCGCAGGTTCTCCAGTAAGCTTCTTCCACAGAATTAACATTATAAATAAAACTTTTCTCGTAATCACTGACTCCATATTCTTCCATGGCCCTTTTGCAGCCGGCATACCTTTCCCGAAACCGCTCCTTATTTAAATCGCCAAACATTCCAGTAATCCGGCTGTGTCCGTGTTCCAGAAGATATTTTGTCATCAAATATCCGCCATATTCATTATCAATAGAAACACTGGACATACTTTTCCCGCCGCTGCGGTTCACCAAAACAACCGGGATTTTCTGTTCCTTCTGGAACTTTTCCAGATGACGAATATCATCTTCCACACTCATACACATAATCCCATCCGCTCTTCCTCCGGCAAAGGAAGCAAGGGCCTGCTTTTCTTTTTCCAGGCTTTCATCGTTATTAATTAAGATTAACGAATAACCTTTCTTCGATGCGCATCTTTCTACTTCCTTCATAATCATAGGATAGAACAGGCTGTTGATGTCCGGAACCATAAACCCCAAAATTCTTGTTTTGCCTTCTTTCAGGCCTCTCGCCATAATATTGGGGTGATACCCTAATTCTTCTACTGCCTTCAGCACCTTCTGACGGGTTTCCTCTTCCACAAAAATACGATTCGACAATGTCCGCGAAACTGTGCTCGGAGAAACCCCGGCAAGCTTTGCTACATCTTTTATTGTGCTCATAATCTTCCTCATCCTGTAATTGTTTTCCCCAGTATAAGCCCTCTTTTTCTTTTTGTCAAATCAGGCCTTTGTGCCGGGATCTTCCGGCAAAATGACTGTTCCTGTACTTTGCAGAAAAAAGAGTCGGAACTGTGCAAGTCCCGGCTCCCGGTACAAAATCAAATCTTTCCCGTCCCGTTGAGGCAAATTCTTTCCGAGACGCGGAAGCAGTGCATCTATCTTACCGCGCCAACAGCTATTGCAATAAAAATAATTACAATATTGGTAACAAACTGTACCTTTGCCGACTTATTACAGTAGGCGTTTACGTCCAGATCCAACAGGCCGGTTCCCACATGCGTTGTAGAAGTAAAGGGAGAGGATCCCGTTGCCAGCGACATGTTGCATACAAACGGCGCAATAACATCGGTTCCCGTCAATCCGAATCTGGAACCAATGGAAATCAGCACCGGATACATGGAATTGTAAATCTGGTTAGGAATAAAGCGAATTACCAGCACCATGGACATGGCCAGAATAATATGAATATATCTAGTCAAAACCTCCGGCACGTTAGCGGTAATGGAAACCGCAAGGGATTCCACCATTCCTGTCCCCCGGAAAATGCCGATAAAGAAGGAAATGCCAATTAACATCTGTATTGTCCCGAAAAACCTGCCGCCCGCCTTAGCAATCAGCTTCTGATGATCCCCGGCGTTGGGATAATTGGCCAAAATAGTTATGGCTGAAGCAAAAATAAAGACAATGTAAGAAGGCACCACTGATTTTGCCAGCAGGAAAATAACAATCAGGAACAAAATCAGGTTAAACCAGAACAGGTTCGGCCGAGCCAGTTCGTTCCGGGTTCTTTCCGTATCCTTATCCGCCTCCGCAGACCAGTCAACAACCATCAATCCTCCGGATTTTTTATGCTCATAGGCAAAGTATATCCACTGCAGAATGATTGCTGGAATAAAGCACAGGGCTACCGGAATCAGACGGTGGGACAATTCCAGCGGATCTACGCCGGCAAAGACGGAAGAATTTACTACAGCAATGCCCCAGGGTACAAAACACATTGCCGCAATAGCCGTCTGGGCAATAATCATCGCCGACCGATAATCAAACTTCATCTTCTTATAAATCGGCAGCATAATGGGAAAAACAATTAAGTAAGATGTGGCCACCGTTGCAGTCAGCATACCGACTGCGGCAATCAGGGATGTAATGATCATCACCGCATAAAGATGAAGCCTGCCGCTGGACAGACGCAGAAATTTCTGAATCAAAATATCAAACATCTCGGTTTCTGTAAGCAAGGTAAAATAAATCATCGCAAACAGAACCATATATCCGGCAGATTTCATAGATGTATTTACCTGGTCAATAATCATATCGGCCAGATCGCCAATATTAAATCCCAGCGCCAGACCGCAGATAATCGGAACAATACACAGCACAAACTGATTCGGCAGCTTTTTAAAAAAGGCAGAAGCGATAATTACCGCCACCATGATCATTGCAATTACTGTAGGACTCATTTTCTTTTCTCCTTATCGTTTTCATCAGCTAGTTTTCCGATACGTTCTCCTTTTACAGTCTCGGGATATGAAATCCGCCGTCAAGATCCAGATAATTACCAGTACAGTAACTCAGCTTCCCGCTGGCAAACAGGCTGACCGCCTCTGCAATATCCTCCGGCGTTCCCCAGCGGGCGATGGGAAACGCTCCCTGCTCAATTAAATCATTGTATTTTTTATGTACAACTTTCGTCATATCCGTATCAATTACGCCTGGACGGATCTCATAGACATTGATTCCCTCCGATGCCAGACGATCTGCATACAGCTTGGTCATCATTGCCATTGCCGCCTTGGACATACAGTATTCGCCTCTGCTGATAGAAGAAATATAGGCGGAGCTTGAACAGATATTAACAATAATCCCCCGGAATTTTCCTTTTTTCTCCTGTTTAAGCATGTATTTTACTGCAGACTGGGTAAAAAACATTGCTCCCTTCAGATTGATATTGAGGACACGGTCAAAGCTCTCTTCCGTCATCTGCAGAATATCCTGTCTGACCAGCGGAGCAACTCCCGCATTGTTGACCAAAAGATCAATATCTCCGAATTTCTCTACTGCCGCCGCCAGAAAACTCTCCCGGTCCTCTCTCTTTGCCACATCGCCCTGAACGTAAAGGTACTCCGTTCCATAAGGTTTTAACTGTTCAAAATTAGACTGATAATCCTCCAGCCGGTTTACATCCAGAATTGCCGCATTATATCCTTCTGATGCCATCTGCTTTACAATACCAAAACCAATTCCTCTGCTTGCGCCGGTAATCACAAGTGTTTTCTTTTTCATTTCCTGTTTTCCTCCCTGCTTTATTTCAGTTTTCCGGACAATTCCTCTCCCCAGTGATCAACGACCATCTTCGGAGCATAAACATACATCACATGCATATCTTCTTTTCCCGTATTCTTCAGCCCGTGAGGCTGATTGCGATCAATATACACGGAATCGCCCGGCTTTAACGGCTCTGTTTCTCCATTTACATACATTTCCCCGGTTCCTTTAAGAATCGTATAGGTTTCGATTGTTTCATGATTATGTATGGGAATGCCGCCTCCTGGATATACAACCGAATATCCCTGTACGAAGTACTCTCCATTGATTTTTCCATTCTCCCCGTACATCACACGGCCTCTTCTGCCCGCTGGAAATTCAACGCCTTCAATGTCCTCAAAAATATTAAACTTTTTCATTTTCTCCTCCTTGCTCATAATACCGGTCTTCCCGAAAATCTTTCCATACCTTTTCAAACCAACTGTCCTCCGCAGGCACCGGCCTCACCGGGCGCCATTGGCAGACCGTCTTTCCTTCGTGGAAATAAATTTCCTGGATCTTCTGCCCCATTCCTTTATCTTCAAGAGAAAATCGGAACCGCTCCGGCAGATTTTCCAAAGGTTTTTTCCCCTTCTCATCATAAATCAGATAAGAACCCCGGCTCGTTCCCCCCTGTCTGATATAATCGGCAATGGCCTCCAGGTACAGTCGCTGGCTCAGTAAAAGGTCACGGATCCGATAATAATGCTGCAGCTCGTCAAGCCTTTCTACCCCTGTGCAGGCCAGTCTTTCTGCCTGTTCCTGATTTTCCTTCAGCGCCTGCGCCACCCCTTCTGCCGACCGGATATTGGCTCCCTTCTCTGACATTCGAATGCCAAGAATCTTTTTCTCGTTCTTCCAGTCCATAATCTCCCGTTTCTCTTCTAATGCCCGCAGGCCGCAGTTTATAGAAGCGCAGATCTGGTTTTCACAAAGCGCAAGGATCTCGCTTTTTGTTTTTGGTTTCGATGTATATCGATGAGCGATGAACTGGGCTGCCCGAAGGCTTCCGCACTGGCCTGAATTTAATGCGCTTCCGCCCGGCCGGTATACTCCATGGCTTCCGTTTGCCTCGCCTACCGGAAAAAGATGCTTCACATTGCTTTCCCACCAGCAATTTCCAGAAAGGCCTCCGTTATTATGCTGGGCACAGACGGCAATCTCCAGCGGTTCACAATGCAAATCAATCCCATGAGAGCGGTAAAGCTCCACTGCTGCCGGATTCATATGTTCCAGCCGCAGTATTGGCGTCTCCCAAAGGCCATCGGAATTTTTCAGGTACGCATACGCCTCGGGATGAAGATATTCCGGCCGGAATCTACCCTCTTTTTCACTGCAGGAAGGATTCCTTCGGAAATCCAGAAAGACCCTTCGTTTTTTCAGGACAGTTTCCTGATAAACCAGCAGATCAATCAAAGAAGAACCGTAATCCGCCGTCTTTCTCGGATCAAAAGGCCACTGATAACCTTTTAAAAAAATGGCGTACAGCAAAGCGCCCGTATCGGAAAAATACTCGTCCAAAAACTCCCTCTGATCATTCCCAGCCTGATCCGTGGAAATATAGCAGGGAATTACCTGCTGATAGGTGCCGGATAAATTCCATCGGAATTTAATAGAGGCAATCCCGTACTGCGACTCCGTGAGATTTTTCCCCTTTGCGCCCGCACGGAAAGCCGGCCCCATTCCGCCTGTCTGGCTGACCGGATATACGGACGTCTCATACATTCCGGCTTCTCCCCCCGTAGCATAAATCACATTTTCTCCGGAAAAGACAGCAAACAGCTCCTCTGCTCTCCGCGTCTTTTTGTTCAGCGCCAGAACCCCTACAACCCGGTTTTCCTGTCTGTCCGTCAAAAGCTCAATAACCTGATAACCATCCATCACCGGAATTTTGTTTCTCTCCGCTTCCTTCCAGAGGGCTTCTGTCATAAATCTGGAAGTAAGCGGCCCCGCCGAAGTCCCCCTCTGATTCGGGTCATGATCCGTCTTATACCCGGCATATTCCCCGTAGCCGTTGCAGGGAAAGGGAACGCCTATATCTACCAGATGATAGAACCCTCTGGCAGAAAGCGCCGCCTCTACCAGCGCCAGATCTCCGTCCATGGACTGTCCGGAATACAGCACGTCCGCCATTTTCCGTATACTGTCCGGCTCATTTCCGCAGGTAGTGATCTTATAATAAGTCTGTTTGTCTGATCCGGTATTCCTGGAAGTCCCCATCATCTTTCCTTCCGTAAGAATAACAACGTCCTCCTGTCCCTCCTTAACAAGAGAAACCGCCGCATTCAGCCCCGCCGCGCCGCTTCCTACGACAATTGTTTGAACGGAATAAAACGGATATTCTTTTCCTGAAATCTCTATTTTCCCGGAATCCATAATTCCTCCTTTAATGAAATCGTTTGTGCAATCGTTATCATAATATTAAGTTAACACACTTTTTCGTTTTTGTCAATATGGCTTATCTTTTATCTTACGGATCCTATACACGTCCGTTTTTTTCCTTTGACATAAATCCTTTCAGATGGTACAATGGACTTCCAAAACTTTTCATGTTGTGGACTTTTCTGGAACTTTCCATTTTTCGCCACACAATTACCGGTTCTCCGGCAGTTGTGTGGCGATTTTGTTGTGCATTATAAGTTATGAGAGGAGAGATAAAAATGGACCAGACCTATATGAAAGAAAAACCAGTGCTGCCTCTGCTGTTATCCATGTCCCTTCCTATGGTAGTATCCATGCTGGTTAATTCCCTGTATAACATTGTAGACAGCTACTTTGTAGCCCGCATCAGCGAAGAGGCCATGACGGCCCTTTCCCTGGTCTATCCAGTGCAAAACCTGGTAAATGCCGTAACTATCGGATACGGGGTGGGAATCAATGCGGTAATTTCATTCTATCTGGGAGCCCGGGATCAGGAAAAAGCGGATCGGGCTGCCGCCCAGGGAATCCTGGTAAGCGCTGTTCACGGAATCATATTAACCATAGGCTGCATTGCCCTGATGCCCTGGTTTTTACGAATGTTTACCTCTGATGAAATCCTCATTGACCTGAGTATGCGCTATTCCCGGATTGTTTTCGGCTTTTCGGTAATGATAGCCCTCAGTCTGGCCTACGAAAAAATCTTCCAGGCTGTTGGAAGAATGCGCTCTACTATGCTCTGCCTCATGGCGGGCTGTATCGCAAATATTATTCTGGACCCCATTATGATTTTCGGCCTGGGCCCCGTTCCAGCCATGGGGATCGAAGGGGCGGCCCTGGCCACGGGACTGGGCCAGACATTGTCCGTGGTTTTGTATCTGGTGTCCTGCAAAATACGGCCTATTCCGGTTCACATCCGCCTGAGAAATTTTGTTCCCGACGGCAGCATGATCCGCCGTCTGTATGGGATAGGCATTCCGGCCGCTTTCAGTCTGGCTCTGCCCTCTATCCTGATTTCCGCCTTAAACGGAATCCTGTCCGCATTTTCTCAGTCCTATGTGCTGGTCCTTGGCATTTACTATAAGCTTCAAACCTTTTTGTACCTTCCTGCCAGCGGCATTATTCAGGGAATGCGGCCTTTAGTGGGCTACAATTACGGAGCCGGGGAGTCCGGACGGGTGCGGCAAATCTGCCGTACTGCCCTGTGGATGAGCGCCCTGATTATGGTAGTGGGAACGATTCTGTGTCTGACGGTTCCGGGGCAGCTCATGGCCCTTTTCACTTCCAACAGCCAGACTGTGGATATGGGGGCTGAAGCCCTGCGGATTATCAGCGCCGGATTTATTATTTCCGCCGTATCCGTCACCTTTTCCGGGACTTTGGAAGGCCTTGGCATGGGCGGTTCCTCCTTCCTCATCTCTCTTTTCCGCTATATCCTGATTATCATTCCCGGCGCCTTCCTTTTAAGCCGTATGACAGGAGCCAGCGGGGTATGGCACTCTTTCTGGATTACGGAAGGAGTAACGGCAGTCTTTTCCTGGATTATTTTAAAGAGAGCTTTCCGGAAAATGGACAAAGGCTAACCCCGGCTTGTGGCCGCCTCTAATCTGTGATAAAATAGTTTAGCTGCTGCTTTCTAAAATCCTATATCGAAGGCACACAAGTATATGAGGCGGTGATTTTATGAATTTAAACAACATAGAGTGCTTTTTAGCTATTGCAGATCTTCAGAGCATCTCCCGGGCTGCCGAAAAGCTTTACCTGTCCCAGTCTACAGTCAGCCACCGGCTGAAGCTTTTGGAGCGGGAATTGGACTGCGAATTAATCGACAGGGCACAGGGCCAGAGAAGCAGCCTGCTGACTCCCAAAGGAGAAGCCTTTCTTCCCCTGGCCCGCCGCTGGCTTACCTTAAATCAGGATACCCAGACATTTAAAAAAACTTCACTTTTCCCCTCCATTACCGTGGGGTGTGTAGACAGCCTCAGCGTCTTCTTTTTTGACGAGCTTTACAGCCGGATCCTGGAACGGGAGATCCCTATCAAGCTTCACCTGAAAACCCACAGCTCCCCGGAGCTGTACAAACGCATGGAAAATAACACCATTGATATGGCCTTTTCCGTTGAACATATCCGTTCCAAAGATATTGTAACAGAGCCTCTGTTTAAAGAGGATCTGCTCCTGGTCTGCCAGCCCGGTTATCTTCCCAAAGGGCCTGTCCACCCCAGCGTTCTCAACCCTTCTGAGGAACTTTTAATCGACTGGGGAACCAATGAATTTCAACTGTGGCACGATCACTGGTGGAGTCCCAATGTGGCTCCCTTCCTGGAAGTAAACGCGCCCTCCTTTGCTATCCATTTTATTCAGTCCAAACCCTGTTGGATGGTGGTTCCCATTTCCATTGCCAACCGCTGTCAGGACTGCTACCATTTGGAAGTTCACCCTCTCCTGGACCCTCCGCCTCAGCGGATTTGCTACAAGCTTACCTCCCGCCACCCTCGTTCCAGCCACCCGGAGGCGGCCCGGATCTTTACTTCCTGTCTGGATGAATTTCTAGCGGAGGTTCCCTGGATTTCTGATTCCGATTGACAATGTTTCCTACTGCCCGCCAAAAAGGTGGCAGGCCACCTTATGGCCCGGTTCTATTTCCTTTAACTTCGGCTCCTCTTTCCTGCAGATTTCCTTGCAGTAAGGGCATCTGTCATGGAACACGCAGCCCTGAGGGAGATTTACGGGACTGGGGATCTCCCCTTCCATCTTCATAGGCGGGACGATGGGTTCCTCCCCTACTGTGGGGACGGCGGAAAACAGCAGTTTTGTATAAGGGTGGGATACGTGCTCAAATACGTCCCTTTTATTCCCCATTTCCACAATTTTTCCAAGATACATTACCCCCAAGCGGTCGCTGATATGACGGACCACAGACAGATCGTGGGCGATAAACAAATAAGAAAACCCGTATTCTTCTTTGAGATCCATCATTAGATTTAGGATTTGGGCCTGAATGGAAACGTCCAGGGCGGACACCGGTTCATCGGCTATAATAAACTCCGGCTCCACTGCCAGGGCTCTGGCAATGCCGATTCTCTGCCTCTGGCCTCCGGAAAATTGGTGGGGATAGCGGGACGCCTGCTCCGGCCTCAGCCCTACCCTTTTCAGCAGCTCCATGCACCTCTCTTCCGCTTCACCTTTGTCAGCGGCAATTTTATGAAACAGCATGGGTTCCATAATGATATTTTTAATGCTTTTCTGGGGATCCAGCGAAGCATAAGGGTCCTGAAAAATCATCTGCATTTTCTTTCTGTAAGGAAGCAGTTCTCCTGCTTTCATCTTTCCGATTTCCTGTCCGTCGTAATAAACATGGCCGGACACAGGATCCAAAAGCCGGATAATAGTTTTTGCTGTTGTGGATTTTCCGCAGCCGCTTTCTCCTACGAGACTGAAGGCTTCTCCGGGATAAATTTCAAAGCTCACACCATTGACGGCATGAACGGCTTTTTTCTTTCGAACCAGTCTCTTATTTTCCCAGGCAAAGGAATCCAGGAGTCCCTGGTTCACCTTAAATTCCTGCTTGAGATTTTCCACCTGAATTAACGGTTTCATTTTCATTCCCCCCTTCATAGCCTATATGCGGAAAATGGCAGGCTGCCATATGCTTTTCTCCAACTTTTGTCATTTCCGGTTTCTTTTTCAGGCAAAGCTCCTGGCAGTTTCTGCATCTCGGTGCAAAAAGACAGCCCTCTGGCAGTTCATACATATTGGGAACCATACCCGGTATAAAGTCCAGCCGCTTCTGTTCCGTTCTGAGCCTGGGAATGGAATCCAAAAGGCCTATGGTATAGGGATGGGCGGGACGCCGGATAATATCCGTTACCGTTCCCTGCTCTACGATTTTGCCGCAATACATAACCACAATGCGGTCTACCATTTCCGAAACCACCGCCAGATCGTGGGTAATGAGTATCAGAGACGCCTGCCTTTCCTGTACCAGCGTTTTCATCAGCTTTAAAATCTGGGCCTGAATCGTCACGTCCAGGGCCGTAGTGGGTTCATCTGCAATAATGAGTTTCGGGTTTGCCGCCAAAGCAATGGCGATTACCACCCTCTGCCGCATTCCGCCGGAAAATTGGTGGGGATAAGATTTAAGGCGCTGCTCCGGATTGGGGATTCCCACTGCCTTTAAAAGATCGATACACCGTTTTTTTCTCTCTTCCTTCTTTAGCTGCGGTTCATGGAGGATCAGCATTTCTTCAATCTGCTTTCCCACAGTGTAAAGGGGGTTGAGGCTTGTCATGGGATCCTGGAATACCATGGAAATATCCTTTCCCCGAACCTTCGTCATCTCCTTTTCTCCTGCCCTGGCCAGATCTTTCCCCTGAAATACGATCTCGTCGGCTTCTACAACTCCCGGCTCCTCAATTAATTTTAAAATGGAAAAGCAGGTTACGGACTTTCCGCTTCCCGATTCCCCTACAATACCTAAGATTTCTCCTTTATCCAAAGAAAAGGAAATGCCGTCCACCGCTTTGACGATCCCTTTGAAGGTATGGAAATAGGTTCTTAAATTTTTTACCTCCAACAGTGTTTCCTGCATTCTGATTTCCCTCCTCGTCTATTTTAATTTCGGATTCAGCTCGTCTCTGAGGAAATCTCCCACCAGATTGATGCCGAATACCAGCAGCATAATATACAGTCCGGGAAATACCGACGTCCACCACATACCGCTGAACAGAACGTCAAAACCGGTCTTTACCAAAAGCCCCAGGGAGGGCTCCGTTACGGGAACGCCTACTCCGAGAAAGCTGAGAGCCGCCTCAGTCAAGATAAAATCGCCCATCTGAATGGTTGCCAATACGATAACGGAAGAAATCACATTAGGCATAACGTGCCGGACAATTATCAGAAAATTTGGCAGTCCCATGGTTCTGGAGGCCTCTATGTATTCCATCTTTTTTACGGAAAGGGTCGCCCCTCTGACAGTTCTGGCGTAAGTTACCCAGCCCACGCATACCAGGGCGATTAAAAGCTTATCAATTCCCTGTCCCACTACGGACAGAATAAACAGCGCAATAAACATAGAAGGAAAGGAAAGCTGAATATCTGCAATTCTCATAATCACGGAATCCACAATCCCGCCAAAATATCCGGAAATCAGCCCCAGCGTCGTTCCAATGAGACAGGCGCAGACCATACCGCAGATGCCGATGGTAAGGGAACTGACGCTTCCGTATATGATGGCGCTGAAAATGTCTCTCCCCTGATTATCTGTTCCCAAAAGGAACTGGGAGCTGCCTCCCTCCATCCATGCCGGAGGAAGATAGGCGTTGGATAAATCCACCTGAGTCAAATCATAGGGGTTCTGCACTGCCAGAAGCTGGCGTCCGAACAATGCTACAAATATTGCCACCAGGATAAAAAACGTTCCTACCATAGCCGGAAGATTATGTTTGTAATGAAAAAATGCCTCTGACTGTAAAAAACCTTTTATTTTTTTCTTCATACCATTCACCTCAATTCGATTCTGGGATCAATAATCGTATAAATAATGTCTACCAGGAAGTTGATCCCCACAAACATAACAGAGGTTATCATCAGATAGGCAACAATAATGGGCCTGTCTGAGCGGTATATGGCGTCAATGAGCAGTTTTCCCATACCCGGCCATGCAAAAATCGTCTCTGTTATTGTAGTAAACGCAAACATTTTCCCGATATTTATGCCAAACACCGTTACTACCGGAATTAAGGCGTTTTTCAGGGCGTGGCGGAACAAAACATTTTTGGAAGAAACGCCTTTGGCCCTGGCGAATTTAATATAATCCTGCTTCATATTTTCCCGGATCCCTGTGCGGGTCAGCCTGAGAATGGTCGCAATATAGGCCAGGGAAAGAGTGATGGAGGGCATTACCAGGTATCTCCAGCCTCCCGGGGCAAATACGCTCAGTTCCAGCCCCAGCACATTGACGGTACTTCCCCGTCCCGACGCCGGAAGGACGCCGTATTCTACGGAAAAAATATAAATCAGCATCATGCCGATCCAGAAGGTAGGCAGAGAGATTCCCAAAATCGATCCTGTCATAATAATCTTGCTGATCCGGCTTTTGGGGAATGCCCCTGCAAATACTCCCAGAGGAATGGCAATTACCAGCGTCAGCAGCGCCGTAATGCATACCAGCTCCAGGGTTGCCGGCATACGTTCTCCAATAAGCTGCAGCACCGGCTGCTTATAGACATAGGAATTTCCGAAATCGCCTCTTACGGCATCTTTTAAGAAATTGTAAAACTGTACCGGCAGTGGATCGTTTAATCCCAGCTCATCCCGAAGCTCCTGAATGGTTTCGTAAGTGGCTTCCTCTGTCAGCAGCGCTGATACCGGATCCCCTATGTAATTTGTAAGAATAAATACTACTACCGCAACTACAAACAGTACCAGCACGGTCTGCGCCAGCCGCTTTGCAATATATTTCAACATGCCTTATACCCTCTCCTTTTCCGGCCGTATTCCGCAACTGATACGACTTGCGGACAAGCAAGTTTCCTCACTTGTCCGCAGCGCCTTTGCTTTGACAGCCGTTATTTTATACTGATTTCCCACGCAAATACGTATTTGTTAAATCTTGGCGTGTAATCGACATCATCCTTTACTGCAAAGATATTTTCCTGCACATACAGCGGAATATAAGCCACATCATCATGGGTAATCTGGTCAATTTCTTTGGTCAGTTCCGCACGACGTTCCTTATCGCTCTCCTGCATTGCCTCGTCGATCAGCTTGTCTACTTCCGGATTGCTGTAATGGCCCCGGTTTGCGTTGCCGGTTCCCTTTTCCTGATCGTAGGTGTAGCAATGCTGGTTCATCATGGTAATTCCTTCACCGGTATATACGGACCACGCCGAAATCAAAAGTCCGGTCTTGTGCTCATAGGGACGGATATGGGGCAGGAAGGTTGCGCTTGGCATCAGGTTTACATTGACCTTGATTCCGATTTTCTCCCAGTATCCCGCTACTGCCTGAGCTACCTCAGAGCTGTTTACCGTAATATCGCTTCCGGCATCCAGTGTAATGGTAAAGCCGTCGGGGTATCCGGCCTCTGCCAAAAGGGCCTTTGCCGCTTCCGGGTCGTAGGGGTATCTCTCCAAATCCGGATTAAATCCGTTAAAGGTATCCCGAATTAATGTAGCTGTCGGATATGCGTGCCCCTGCATGATGTTGTTAATAATCATATCCGTATCAATGGCCTGATACATAGCTTTCCGTACTCTCACGTCCTTCAGGGGATTTCCGCCGCCTTCTACGCCAGGGTTATCGTCCAGCATCTGTTCCATATTGATGTAAATCATTTCCATACTTGGTTCTGATACAATATGGATTCCTTCCGACGCCTCCAGTCTGTCTACGTCCTGAACGGATACGCCGCCCATAACGTCCAGCTCGCCGCTTAACATGGTAGCGGTTCTGGTGGCTGCATTGCTGATGGGACGGAAACGGACGGTTTTAATTTCCGGAACCTCTCCCCAGTAATCCTCATTGACTTCCATGTCAATGTGATCTTCTTTTACGTGTTCTACCAGTTTGTATCTTCCGGTTCCGATTACGGAGTTTCCAATCTCTTCTTCTGTCTTCCCTTCAATGTTCTCCTTGCTGCTGATGCATACCATTGCCAGATCCGTCAGCAGAAGAGGATATTTTTTGTTCATATGAAGCACAACGGTGTAATCGTCTACGGCTTCAAAAGAGTCCACTGTGGCAAACCGGCTTTTATAAGACTCGCTCTCGTTCTTAGCGTAATTGTAAGAAGCTACTACGTCTTCCGCCGTAAAATCGCTGCCGTCGTGGAATTTTACTCCTTCATGGAGCTTGAAGGTCCAGGTCATTCCGTCTTCGGACTCTTCCCAACTGTCCGCCAGACAGGGAATAATGCTTAAATCTCTGTCCTGGGTAACCAGGGGTTCATAAATATGGAACATAACCTGGTTTGTCACATTATTGTCCTGCCCGTAAGGATTCAGGGAGGAAACATCCGTTGAAAGGGCAATGGTTACATGATCCCGTTTCGCCTCTCCGCTTTCTGTCTCACCTTCTGTCGTTTCAGCCGCGCTTTCTCCGGCTGTAGTTTCCTGGGAAACAGCTTCTGTGGCCGGTGCAGCCGTTTCTCCGGAGTCGCCTCCGCCGCAGCCAGCCAGCAAAGCCGCTGCCATTGCCGCCATCGCTATGTACTTCCAAGTTTTTTTCATTCCTTTTTCTCCTCCTCCGTTTATTGATTAGCCAATTAACTTTCTTTCAGCAAAAGGTTGTCAATTGCTTCCAGTGCTTCTGTATAAACCATGATTGCAGCTTCCAGATCGGAAATGGAAACCGCTTCGTCCGGCAAATGGCCGGTTCCCCGTCCAGGGCCAAAAGGATGGGGCCCTGTCCTGTTGGGACCGTACCCCACTGCCGGAGAGGGCAGTTTTCGCGCATAGGTCCCGCCGTTTGCCGTATAGGGCGGCTCATTCATGTCCAGCCTGCGGCAGACAATTTCATTTAAAACGTCAATTGCCGGGTTGCCCCTATCCAGACAGTATCCCGGATTGTCTGTCAGTTCCGCTGCTTCAAAGCCGTTCTGTTCAACGGTTTCCCGCAGTTTCCTGCAAATCTGTCCGCCGTCCATTGCCGCCGGATACCGGATATTCACTCGCGCGGAAAACCTTTCCTGGGAAATTTCCATCATGCTCAGTACACAGGTAAGTCGCTTCCCCTCTTTATCTTCCGCTGCGATCCCCAGCTTTTCCCCATAAAAGCTGTCAAAATACTTTTGGATGAAATCCGTCCATTCCTTCTCTTCTTTTGTAAGGATCCCGGTGCGGTTTAAATATCCGGCTAATTTTACCACTGCGTTGACGCTGCCTTCAGGATATGCGGAGTGACTGGCCCGTCCCTTTGCTTTTATCCAGAATCCGTCGTCCCTTTTCACTGCGGTAATTCCATCTTCTGCCGGCGGCTGCCAGTCTCCATTTACCTCCAGCTTGGCTTCCGCTCCGTCGGGAACCTGGTTTTTGGCAATTCCTCCTTTAAAGTAGCGAATCACCTGGGATTGCTCCCTTCTCAGTCCTTCCATTTTCAGATCCACAACTCCCTTTTCCCCGTAGCAAACAGGAAAGGGCGAATCCGGAACCAGGGAAAATGCCGGCGCCGGGTTCTTTTTTAGGTAATACTCAATATCCTTCATGCCTAATTCTTCATTGCATCCAAAGAAAAAACGGACATTATGCCGCAGCCGGATTCCGGCTTCCCTCAGACAGCGGGCGGCATACAGGGCGGCCACTGCCGGACCTTTATTGTCACGGCTTCCCCTGGCTACAATATAGCCCTTTTCCCGAATTCCCTCAAAAGGCGGGTATTTCCATCCTTCTCCGGGCGGAACCACATCTAAGTGAAGAAAGATTCCGATTTCTCCCAGTTCCGGATTTTCTCCAGGCCAAAGAGCCGTACCGCAGTAATACTCATGGCACTGCGTTTCAAAGCCCATTCTTTCTGCAATTGCCAGCGCCTCGTCTAAGGCTTTGGCGCATTCCCCGCCGAAAGGATACCTGTCCTGGGGGCGGCACGGTTGGCTGACACTGGGTATCTTCAGCAAGGCCGTCAGATCCCTGATCCATTCTTCCCTGCAAGACTCCAGCCATTGTTTTTCCCAAAAGCCCTGTCCATTTTTCATATAAAGCCCTCGTTTTCCCTAGCAGAAATAGTCACATTTATCTGTCAACTGTTTCTACTAGAATACCATATACTGCTCAAAATGAATAAATACATTTTCTGATATAAAATATCAGCTATGTCGATATTTTCTACAATTTGTCTTATTATCAAGAATAGAAATATTTTTGCAACAAATACATGAAATAAAAGCATATTTCTCAATATTTACATTTCATTTCTTTTTCAATATAATCATATTATCCTTTTTCCCTGGAAAACCATAAAGTAAGTCACAAATATCTCAACTGTTCTCTCAATTTAACAATTTGCACAAAATATTCAGGAGGATTTACTTATGTCTATTTCCATGGTACGCCGCGATGAGATCGTTTTAGATTTTAAAGACGGATTTGCCAAAACAGAGCTTCTTCCCGGAACTTTTCCGGGAATCCAGAACTACAAATGCGTATTAAAAGCGGGATGTGATGTGCAGCCGGAGCTGTTTTCCGACAAAGTTGCCGTTTACTGCTTTACAAAAGGGAAAGGCTATGTGACGGATCATAAAGCCGCCTACAATATCACAGAACTTTCTTTCTATGTTCCGGATTTCAACCAGGGGGCTGTCTGCATCCATGCTGTTGAAGATATGGAATTTTTATGTTTGGTTTCTGATATGTCAGAAGGCGACTGGCGCACTTATGAAGCAGGCCATCACGTTCTGCCGATTTTTAATCCTATTTCTCAGTGCCGGGAATACACCCAGGACTGCAAAGGCCCTCATACTCAAAGCTGGTCCGTTCTCAGCTCCAAAAACATCGGCCGGGTTATGCTGGGCGTTGTCCGCGCCATCGGAGAAGGGACTACAGAAAAGGGCCATCCTTCCGTTGACCAGTGGAACTACTGCCTGGAAGGGGCTGACTTCAATCTGACCGTAGACGGGGAAACCGTTGGCCAGAAAGACGGAGACTGGAGCTTCGTTCCCGCCGGCCTTGACCACTCTCTGGTTGCGGATCCCGGAAAGCTGGTTTATTACATATGGTTTGAGCACTTTGTAAAAGAGTTTGACAATAATTAAACGCCTCTCTCACTCAAAAGGCAGGCCCTCTCAATTGCAACCTTGAGGGGCCTGCCTGTTTTCTTTTTAGCCGTCTGCTTCAAGCAGCCAATCCATTAAATTCTTTACCTGTATTCCGTTGTAATTGCCAACTGTCAGCATATCCGCCGTGAGTACGGTTTTCTCATAATGATCCCTGATATTTTCCAACGGGCGTATTTCTCTTTCAAAGGTTTCCCGGGCGGTCATATCCGCCGTCACCTGAAAATACTTGTATGCGCTCTGTCTTTCCGCTACAAAGTCCACCTCTGCATTGCCGTTTTTTCCCATAGTCACCTTGTATCCCCGGCGCAGCAATTCGAAATAAACCATATTCTCCAGAGAGAAACCGAGATCATAACTTTTACGCGGCAGAATATGGTTTCGCAGGCCTAAATCAACGATATACAGCTTTTTATTTCCTTGCAAAAGTTGTTTTCCGGCAATGTCAAACCGTTCCACCGGGTAGAAAATAAAGGATTCTGTCAGCGCTTCCACATAATCGCCCACTGTGTTAGGAGAAATTTTTCTTCCGTTTGAGCTTAAATAATTTGTAATGCTTCTGATTGACACGGGGCTGCCGACTACACTGGCCAAATACCGCGCTATCGTCTTTAAAAGCGTAATATCGCCAACTTTCCGTTTATCAGGATCTCTTTCCTTCCGTGCCTGTCTGTCCTCAATATCTTTTACAATAACCGTATTGTAGATTCCCTCCAAATACGTTTCCACTTTTTCTGTGGTGCGCTCCATAGAAGCAACGTAGGGCAGACCGCCGTTTCGCAGATACTCCGCAAATCCCTGCTGTTTTTCCAGCCCTGTGATTTCAAGGAACTCCCGGAAAGACAGCGGCAGCATTTTTATTTCCACATATCTTCCGGTCAGAAGAGTTGCCAAACCACCCGACAGCATATATGCGTTGGAGCCTGTGATATACACATCTACGTCCGGTTTTACGTAAATACTGTCTACTGCTTTTTCAAAATACGGGACTTTTTGTATCTCATCAAGGAATATATACGTGGTTTTGCCGGAAACCAGCCGTTCCTTCAAATAAGCATACAGTTTTTTATAATCCAACAGCTCCTCATATTCCAGTTCTTCAAAGTTGACGGATACAATCTGTTCCTCTGGTACCCCGTTCTTTCGAAGCCACTGCTGGTACTGAGCAAGTAAGGTAGATTTACCGCAGCGGCGGATTCCGGTTACCACCTTAATCACCTGTTCATCCTTCCACTGTATCAGCGATTTTATATATTCCTTTCGTTCTACCAACGCAATCACCTCCACACTTACTGTTCCCATTATAGCGTAATTTATACAAAAATTCAACTTGTGTTCCGATTTCGGAACATAATCCTCATTTTTACAGCTATTGATCCAAAAAACAATCATTTCTGTGCCTTCAAAATCTCAACTGTAAGCTTAACCGGCCATTTATCAAAAAAAGCAGACCCCTCTCAGCCGCAGCTTTGAAGGGCCTGCCTCTTTGCTTTTTAATCGTCTGCTTCATCACTTGCCGTTACGGTAAATACCTGTCTCTTTCTGGCCATTTCATCGCTCTCCAGGTACTCGTCGTAAGTGGTAATCTTATCAATCAACTGTCCGTTTACAATTTCCATAATACGGTTGGCAGTGGTCTGAACAATCTGGTGATCCCTGGAGGAGAAAATCAAAACTCCCGGGAATTTAATCAAACCGTTATTTAACGCCGTTATGGATTCCATGTCCAAATGGTCCGTAGGCTCGTCTAACATCAGGACATTGGCTCCGGAAATCATCAGCTTGGACAGCATACAGCGGACCTTTTCGCCTCCGGACAATACCTTTACTTTCTTGACGCCGTCTTCCCCGGCAAAGAGCATACGGCCTAAAAATCCCCGAACATAGGTCACGTCTTTTTCCGGCGAATACTGGGTCAGCCAGTCTACAATGGTATCGTCGTTGTCAAACTCAGCGCTGTTGTCCTTGGGGAAGTAGGACTGGGTAGTGGTTAAGCCCCATTTATAGCTTCCCTCGTCAGGTTCCATTTCTCCTGCCAAAATTTGGAACAGCACAGTCTTTGCGTGTTCGTTAGGCCCTACCAGCGCTACCTTGTCGTCTCTGTTGAGGATAAAGGAAACGTGATCCAAAACCTTCACGCCGTCAATGGTTTTCGTCAGGTTTTCCACTGTAAGGACTTCGTTTCCAATCTCCCGTGCCGGCCTAAAATCAATATAGGGATATTTTCTGCTGGAAGGCTTAATATCGTCCAGCTCGATTTTTTCCAAAGCCCTTTTTCTGGACGTGGCCTGCTTGGATTTGGAAGCGTTAGCGGAGAACCGCTGGATAAATTCCTGCAATTCCTTAATTTTCTCTTCCTTTTTCCGGTTGGCTTCTTTCATCTGGCGGATCATAAGCTGGCTGGATTCGTACCAGAAATCATAGTTTCCGGCGTAAAGCTGAATCTTGCTGTAGTCAATATCCGCAATCATGGTGCAGACCTTATTTAAGAAATAACGGTCATGGGAAACCACAATCACAGTATTTTCAAAATTAATCAGGAACTCTTCCAGCCACGCAATGGCGTCCAAATCCAGGTGGTTGGTAGGCTCGTCTAAAAGCAGAATATCAGGATTGCCAAAAAGGGCCTGGGCCAGCAGCACTTTTACCTTCTGGGCGCCGGTCAGATCTTTTAACAGGCTGTAATGGAACTCCGGTTCGATTCCCAGGCCGTTCAGCAGGTTTGCGGCGTCGGATTCCGCCTCCCAGCCGTTCATTGTAGCGAACTCTCCTTCTAATTCCGCAGCCTTGATGCCGTCTTCATCTGTGAAATCCTCTTTCATGTAGATGGCTTCTTTTTCCTTCATGATCTCGTACAGTCTGGCATTCCCCATAATAACGGTATCCAATACCTGATATTCATCATATTTAAAATGGTCCTGCTGCAAAAAGGACAATCTCTGGCCCGGAGTAATGGCCACTTCCCCGCTGGTGGGTTCCAACTGCCCCGATAAAATTTTCAAAAAGGTGGATTTTCCTGCTCCGTTGGCTCCGATTACCCCGTAGCAGTTTCCTTCTGTAAATTTGATATTTACATCTTCAAATAAGGCTTTCTTTCCTAAACGTAAGGTAATGTTGTTTGCACTAATCATTGCGTACTACCCTTTCTGAATACTCATGAAAAGAGGGGTCTTATATGGCCCCTCTCTGTTGTTCCCTGTTATCGATTCAGTTATACCCGAAAATCCCAATATTTGCAAGCCTTTTATGCAGCTCTTTTTCCAATTTCGCAGCAGTTTCTTCCTTTCTGCTAGGATTCGCTGCCGGAATCTCCCGCTGCACCGTCCTCACCGGCATTTCCGGCGGGTTCCCCTTCCCCGCCGAAGCCCCCCGGGCCGCCCCTTCGGCCGCCGCCGGGAGGATTATTCCCGTCGGGAGGATTTCCTCCGTCCCTCCGCCTGCCGTCCGGGCGCATACTCTCATCAAAAGTTCCGTCTCCCCGGTCATAGCCGCCTCTGCCGAAGCCGCCTCCTTTGCCGAAACCGCCTCCCATACCGCCGGTTCCATAAATCAGGCTGTCCATGGTAATCTCTGTGGAAGTCCCGTCTGCTGTCAACGTATATGCCGATCCCTGAATAATCTCAGGTGTGCTGATAATGACGCAGGAGTATTCCTTATCCGGCTGCCAGGATACCAGCTCCTTTCCGCTGCTGTCTGCCAGGGACACTGTGCTCCCGGCAGTACCGGCTTCTACAGCCACCACCATAGACCCCTGTGTGGAGGACTCGCCAAAGTTTTCAGCCATTCCCATAGAGCCTGCTCCTGCAAAAATGCCCCCGGTAATAATTGCTTCTCCGTTGTAATCCAGAATCCCGTTTCCGCTGTTTGTGGGGCCTGACACATAGGTTTCGCCTCCGGCAATGGTCAGATCCCCATTAGAGTCAATGCCGTCCCCTTCCGCATTGATATGAAGAGTGCCTCCGGTAATTTTTATATACGCTCCTTCCTCTGCCGCAAACATATCTCTGCCCCGGGATCCGCTGCCGTCTGTTCCTCCTGCGGCGTTTAAGCCATCGTCACTGGCTGCCAGGGAAATCTCCCCGCCGGTAATTTCCACAGAAAGCCCCTCAATTCCCTCATAGCTTTGGGAAATGGTAATGGCGCCGCCGGCAATCACCACAGCGGAATCGGCATGAATACCGTCGTCGCCGGAAGCCATTTCAAAGGTTCCTCCTGCTATTGTCAGATCTCCATTGGAATGGAGAGCGTCGTCAGCCGAATCAATGGAATACGTACCGTTCTTTACAGTCAGCTCCGTCCCTGCCTTCATTCCTTTTGTACTGGCGGCTTCTTCTGTATCCGTCGCCGCATTGGGAAGGATTTCTTTAGGGCTTCCGCCTCCGGCCGTAATCTGGTACTGGCCATTTTCCGCCAGCAGGTAGGATCCGGCGCTCATTCCGTCGCCGTCAGCCGTAATGGTAAAGGTTCCGTCGGCCACATACAAAAATCCAAGGCTGGAATCGTCCTCATTTTCCGCGTGGATCCCGTCTTTTCCCGACGCAATGGTATAGACTCCGCTGCCGATTCTCACGCTGTCTTTTCCGGAAAGGCCGTGGCTTTCTGCAGTAATGTCATAGGTTCCACTGGTCAGTACCAGATCGTCCTTGGAAACAATTCCATGTCCCCCGGGAGAATGTACCGTCAAAAGGCCCTCGCCGTTTAAAGTCAAATCCGATTTGGAAAAGATCACTCCGTCAATGTTGTTTTCGTCTATGGTTTCATACTCTCCGCTGTTAGAAAGAGTATTTTTTGTTTCTGACACAGTAGTAATAAAGACCTTATCCGCCTGACGAATATAAATAGCCGCTGAGTCGGGACTTGTAATGTCGGTTCCGTTTAATACTAACTGCACTTTATCCGTGTCCTCGGCATCTACCACTACCATTCCGCTGTTTAAGGTTCCGGAAAGAATATAGGTTCCCTCGTCTGTAATGGTAATCCTTCCCCCGGAAATCTCTACGGCGGAAGAATCACAGGAGGCGCTGTCACCGGAAAAGGTGATTTTTGCGCTGGTTTCCTCATCATAGCCGATTTCCATATCCCGATCCGTAAACATATCCGATGTATTTGCTGTCCCTTCCGCTACCGATTCTGTTTCCGCCGTTTCGGAAGAAACAGTTCCCGGGGACACGCTTTCAGCCCCTTTGTCCTGACTGCCGCACCCGCCGAGAATCATGGCCGACATCAGCAGCGGTACAATCATTTTTCTTTTCATTCCACAGTCTCCTTTACAATTCGCCTGCAACTGTTTCCTGTTTGGAAACAGTGATTTCAAGGTTTCCATTGCGGCAGCGCAGCTTGTCAATAAGCTCCTTCTCTTTATCTGCGCTCCGCAGAGTCAGGTTGTAGGTCAGCCGGAACAGGCTTCCCATATTGGTGGTCTTTACCTGGACCACCTCGTACTCAGAAGCGTATTTCTTTAAAATCCCGTCAAAAACCCCGGTATAATCCAGGTCTTCCGGAATCGTTATATGTAAAGTCTTATAGAGAACTCCTTTTTTGCCAAAGTCAAAGTCCAACCGGCTGTACAGCGCCATCACCATTCCCAGTACAGCGGCAAACAAAAATCCGTATCCAAGATAGCCCATTCCTACAATCAGTCCTGCGCCCATGGCCAGGAAAATCGCTCCAATCTCCTTTGCGGAACCAGGAGCAGAACGAAAGCGAACCAGACTGAAGGCCCCCGCTACGGCAACGCCTGTCCCTACGTTTCCGTTTACCATCATAATCACAACGCATACCGCAGCGGGAAGCATGGCCAAAGTCGCCACAAATCCTTTGGTGTACCGGGTCCGGTACATATAGCACAGCGCCAAAATGATCCCTGTAACCAAAGCGCAGCCGATGCAAAGTAAAAAATCCGACACCGCAATAACATGGGTCATGTCTGTGTCAAAAATTCCCCGAAACAAATTGTCAAGCATAGTTATATCCTCCTTGTATTTCACAGGCTCTCATTCTCTCATAAGCCGCCCCGTATTTTGAAAAAGATGTTTTAAAAATGTGCTGCCGCGCAAGAATATGGCTCATCCACAGAGGGATTCCGCCGGAAGTTTTAATCTCCATGAGAGTCTGATCTCTTCCCAAAAGAGGGCTGCCATAAACTCTGCTTCCCAGGGAAAAATTGTGCTCCCGGTAGAGAATATTTTCATCAAAGGTCACCCGGAAATCTCCGCCGTCCAGGGCGTAGTACGCCTCCCGTTCATAAGTGAGAAATACCGCCGGCTGCAGTTGGCCGTAGTACTTACGGAAATAGTCAATCTCATCAGCAATCTGAGAATGAACCGGAAGAGGCCTGCCTTCCTGAAACGCCCTCATAACCTCTGCCTCCTGAAGTACCAGCCTGCGCTTATACACTACGGACTGGTATTTCTTTTTCAATTCCACAAACACCGGATCCTCCGGCCCTGCCGTCTGGTAGCTGCGAAGCCGCAGCTTTTCTTTATAAATGGGTTTTTCCAGCGAATGCCGGATCAGGCGGTAGTTGTCCGTATCCATATAAATATTCCGGATAGTGGTTCGTCCGTATTGATCCAGCTTCATATGTAAATTTATTGCCCCCATCAGCTTTTCTTTTTCCTGCTTTGTCAGCAGATATTTCAGTTCATACCGTTTAAAGGTTGTCTGATAAGCCATTGAAAACATCTCCCTTTCTTTCTGTACTGAGAGGCGTCTTGTGCCTCTTTCCCTCAGGACCATGTCAGTATAAGCCCCCTTCCTTAACTGAACTTAAAAACCAACCTTAAATAGAACTAATATTTTCGCAGGATTCTCCGCTGCAGTGCGTTCCTGCCCGGAGGGCTTTTTGATCTATAGGAAATTCAGAAGAATTTCCTATAGATCAAAATGACTCTGTAATTAAGCCTTTCTCACTTAATTACAGAGTCCTCTGTATGCGCCTTTACTAGTGCACTGACACGTTCACAGTTCGCATAATGACGTGTCAGCACACTATGCGGGAAGGGTGACAGTAATCCTCAGGGATTTTTCGTCTTTGGTAGATGCCGTAATCTTTCCTTTGTGGGCGTTTACCGTGGCCAGGGCAATAGACAGACCCAGGCCGTAGCCGCTTGTCTGAGAGTTTCGGGACTGATCTCCCCGGTAAAACCGGTCAAAGAGGCTGGCGATACTCTCTTTAGAAATATATTCCACTGTATTTTCCACGGTAATACGAATCTGGTTCTTCTGTTTTTCCAATGATACGGAAATCGTTCCTCCCTCATTGGAATACTTTACGGCATTGTCCAGGAGAATGGCTATGAGGCGCTGCAGGGCCATTTCATCTCCGCGAAGTGAAACCATAGGCTGAATTTTGGCGGAAATCGTCTTTCCCTGGGTCTTTGCCAACGACTGAAAAGCGTTTACAGCCTCCTCCACAACATCAGAGAGAGGAAATTCTATCTTTTGAACCTTTGGCTGCTCTTCCTCCATTCGCGACAGCAAAATCAGACTGTTGGTCAAATCAGACAGTCTCTTTGTCTGGGAGCGAATATCGTTTAGCCAGTCATTTTCCCCAAAATCCATTTCTAACAGCTCTGCATCTGCGTTAATAATTGTAAGAGGCGTCTTTAATTCATGGCCTGCGTCAGTAATAAAGCGCTTCTGCTTTTCGTAGCTTTCTGAAAATGGCTTGACAATCCGCCCCGACAGAATGACCAGCAAAAGCAATACCGCCAGGATTCCCCCTACGGATACGCCGACGCTGGTAAAAAGAAAGGCGCGGAACGTTTCCAGACTGCGGCCGCAGTCCAAAAAGATCATATGGGTTTCCGTTCCCGACAAATAAACAATATACCGGTAATCATCCAGAAAGCCTCTGCTGCGTTTTTTCTCCGCCGCTTCCCTGGCGTAATCGATGGCCTCCGACTCATCTATTGCCGCGATTTTTCCTGTATTTACGGAAAGGATATTTCCGTCCTCCTTGAAAACCACAGAAAAATACCGTGACTCATAGGGCAGTTCCGGCGAAAACTGAGGGCCGCCTTTGGGCGGAGCGTCTTTCTGCCGGCGGCCTTTTAAAAACATGGAGTTGGGAAATTTCCCGTCATTTTCCGAAAGCATGGTAAGGGTTGTGTCGGCGCTCTCCACAATTTTGCGGTAATTGAGAACCCCTACAATTCCTACAATAATGGACAGAACAATAAAAAGGGATGCCATAGAAGCCATAATCAGCTTCAGCCTCAGTTTCTTAATCATGGATTTCCTCCAGGGAATACCCGGCATTTCTGGCCGCTTTAATTTGGATATTGGCCTTTAGGGCCGTCAGCTTTTTTCTCAAATAGGAGATATAGACCCAGACTACGTTCATCTCCGCTTCGCTGTCGTAGCCCCAAATTTTCTCCATAAACCGTTCTGAAGAAATGAGATTCCTGGGGTTGCTCATAAGCATCTCCAGCATCTGAAACTCTTTGTTGGCCAGACGGAAGCTGCCTGTAGGGGTTGCCAGTTCAAAGGTGGCCCGATCTAACGTCACGTTTCCCATCTGCAGCCGGGAACTGACGGGAGCCGTCTGGGGACGAGTCATGGCCCGAATCCGCGCCAACAGTTCTCTGGTATTAAAGGGTTTCGTTAAGTAGTCGTTGGCTCCCGTATCCAGCCCCAGCACCTTATCGTCAATTTCGGATTTCGCTGTCAGCATCAGCACAGGAACCCGGTTCCCCTGATCCCGGATTTTCTTTAATACCGTAATTCCGTCCATTTTCGGCATCATAATATCCAGAATAGCTCCGTCATACTGGCCCATTTCCAGATATTCCAGGGCCGACTGGCCGTCGTAAACCGTGTCTACGGAATAATTGTTTCGTTCTAAAATGGCTGTCAGGGCTTTGGAAAGAGCCACTTCGTCTTCAGCCAGCAATAGTCTCATGGGATCCCATCTCCTATCTCTCTTTACCGCGTGTTCTGTACCGGCAGTGTGCTTTTGTTGTTACAATACATCCCAAACCTAAAACTGACTTAAAATCCTTTATAAAATTTTTCCGCTCCATTCCTTTAAAGCTACACGCACAGAGCGGGCCATCTCCTTGCTAAAGGCCGCCCCTGTTTTTCTGGCGTAAAACATCTGAGCGTAATTGTCTGCTCCGTAAGGATTGTTTTCCCGGTAAAGGCTTTCCTGGGAGGCGAACATTTCCCGATACTCTTCATCTGTCAGCCTGCGGTATTCTTCGTCAAAGACCACAAACTTTTTATCAAACCTTTTGGGGTGGACTCTTTTGTGATCCTCTCTGTAATGTCCCATACACAGAAGGGCAATGGGGAAGACGTATTTCGGAAGCCGGAACAATTTCTGATGGTATTCGTAGTTTTCCACAATGTCTCCGATGTAGCAGGAACCTATCCCCAAAGATTCCCCGGCAATCACAGCGTTTTGGGCCGCAATCAAAGCGTCCTCGCAAGCCAAAAGCAGATCCGACTCCTGAGGGGCCTCAAAAGAAAAGCCCTGTTCCTTATGGGCCTCGCAGTATTCCCGGACCCCATTTTTCTGATAATATTCAAACCACTTATGCTGATCCGCCGCAAAAAGCAGCAGCACCGGCGCTTTCGCGATAAACGGCTGGTTATCACAGCTTTTGCTGAGAAGTTCCTTTTTTTGGGGATCACGGATTACGATCACCGAGTAAAGCATCTGATTGCCCGCTGTAGGTGCCTGCATAGCCGCCTCCAAAATAGTGTCCAGCTCTTCCTCTGTTACCGGGCGGCTGTCATAGGTTCGCAGCGATACTCTCCTGTGCAGGACTTCTAAAACCTCATTGTCCATCTAAATCCCTCCTGACCAAAATTCTATGATACATTTGCAAAAGGGGAAAACTCCTGTTATCCCCAACACCATAGTACCACAGAGGCCGGAAAAAATCCAGTTTCCCCTACAGTCCCCAGAGTTTCAGCCCTGTTCTTCTCTTCCTTCCAGCCTTTGGCCGATATAGTCCTCCACCTGATTTATAGGAATATCCAAAACCACTGCCAGTTCTCCGTATAAAAAGGCTTCTGCTGTCCTCCTGCTCTCTTCCTCATTGGCAGACAGGCGCTTTCCGCTGCCCCGCCTTTTTTGGTCATTTTCAAAAATCCCTTTCATCAAGGCAATCCGTTCTTTCTGATCCCCGGAATAAAGTATTTCACGAAAAACCTGGGCCTGTTCTTTAAAGTTTCCATAGGTTTTGGCTTCAATCCCCGGCATCTGCTCAATGAGCGCTAAGGCTTCCTCTTTGCTGATGAGAGGCCGCACAGACAGTTTTCCCGACGGCCCTCCTAAAACCGGGACATAGAGAACCGTTTTCTTTTCAAACACCGGCGTTAATTTATAATAAAGCTTTCCCTCGTATTATAAAGTAGTAGTGTTTATAGTCCCTCTCCAAGGACTGTATGCTAT
>CAMMNN010000015.1 GCA_946498245.1 uncultured Clostridium sp.
CCAATTCATTCACTCTCATGCTCACTACCTCCTATCAGTTTCATTTGTTTCCCCATTTCTTTTGCAAACCCTTCATCCAAAACGGCCAGAGATGCCCGCATCTCTTTGCCTATAGCGCGGCCTAATTCTTCTTTTCCTCCGAATATGCAAAGTGGAACGTTATAGTAAGTACACATATTAGTAAACATCTTTTTCGTATTATCCGATGCTTCTTCCGCTACAATGACCAGTCTGGCTTTTTTCCCTTTTACGGCCTTTTCCGTGGAAAATTCCCCGCTTGCGATCTTTCCCGCTTTGGTTGCCAGTCCCATCAGATTCAGAACCTTCTGTCTGCTATCCAAGCTCATCCATCTCCTTTTCCAGAGCCTCATATACCGCTTTCGGAATGGCCATTTTAAAGGAACGCTCCAATCCCTTTCCCTTTACCGCTTTCTGAAAGCACTCTTTGGAAGGACAGAGGTAAGCTCCCCGGCCGTTTTTCCGCCCTGTGGCGTCTACGGTAAACTCGCCTTCCGGCGTCTTTAATATCCGAATCATTTCTTTTTTATTTTTGCTTTCGCCGCAGCCGATGCATTGTCTTAAAGGCACTTTTTTTGCTGTACTCACTTCATCACTCCTTGCTATTCCTGACAGCGTTATTCAGTTTCCGGGTATTCTCCAACCTCTGCCTGATAGTCTTCCTGATATTCTTCCTGGTAGCCGTCTTCCGTTTCCTCTGCGTCTTCCTGGTACCCGTTTTCCATTTCTTCCATGTCTTCCTGGTATTCAATTCCCATTTCTTCGAATAAACCGGACTCTCTGGCCTGGGTTTCGCTCTTAATGTCAATCTTGTAGCCTGTCAGACGGGCGGCAAGGCGGGCGTTCTGTCCTTCTTTGCCGATAGCCAGGGACAATTGGTAATCCGGAACGATTACCTGAGCTTCTCTCTCTTCCTCATCCGCCACAACGCAGATAACCTTGGCGGGACTTAAAGCATTTTCGATTAAATATGCCGCATTGTCGTCCCAATTGATAATGTCAATTTTTTCTCCCCGCAGTTCGTTGACTACAGCGTTTACACGGGCTCCATTTAAGCCCACGCAGGCTCCTACGGGATCTACATTGGCATCATGGGAACAAACGGCGATCTTCGTTCTGGATCCCGCTTCTCTGGCAATGGCCTTTATCTCTACGGTTCCGTCTCTTACCTCTGCCACCTCAGATTCAAAGAGGCGCTTTACCAGATCCGGATGGGTTCTGGAAACGGAAACTCTGGGGCCTTTGGGGGTGTCTTTTACTTCCAGAATATAAACTTTTATTCTCTCCGTAGGCCTTAAAATCTCGCCCTTTACCTGCTCGCTTTCATTTAAGATAGCGTCTACGCGGCCCAGATTGATGCTGATATTGCGGCCCAGATTCTTCTGGACAATACCCGTCACCACATCCTTTTCCTTGCTGTAGTAATCATTGTACAGCACTTTCCGTTCTTCCTCCCGAATCTTCTGGAGAATTACGTTTTTTGCATTCTGGGTGGCAATCCGGCCGAAATTCTTAGATTCAATGGGAACCTGGACAATGTCTCCCACCACATATCTGGGATCCTTCATACGGGCTTCCGCCAGGGAAATCTGCATCATGGAGTCTTCCACTTCCTCCACGACCTCTTTCTCTGCGTAAACAGAAAAGTCACAGGTTTCCGGGTTGATTGTAACCTTTACATTGTCCGCCTTTCCGAAGTGGTTTTTGCAGGCTGTAAGCAGCGAATTTTCAATTGCCTCCAGCAGCACGTCCTTGCTGATATTTTTCTCTTTTTCCAGCATCTCCAGCGCCAATAAAAGTTCCTTATTCATGATTATCCTCCTAACGCTCCTTCTCCATTAAAAATCAAAAGCTAATCGAATTAATGCAATTCCCGGACGGTCAAATGTCATTTCGCTTCCATCTTCCAGCCCGATTGTGACGGTATCTTTATCATATGCCTTCAGCACCCCGGTATAGTCCTTCTGCTTTTCCAGAGGCTTATACAGCTTTATATCCACTTCTTTTCCAATGCTTCTGGCAAAATCCTTTTCCTTTTTCAGCGGCCTTCCCAGTCCCGGAGAGCTGACCTCTAAAATGTAGCTGTCCTCAATAAAGTCTTCTTGATCCAGCCAATCCCCCAGCCTGCGGTTAATGACTTCGCAGTCGTCTACGGTAATTCCGCCTTCTTTATCAATATAAGCCCTCAGATACCAGGTTCCGGCTTCTTTTACGTATTCTACATCCACCAGCTCAAATTGATACTCTTCCATCAGAGGAAGAAGAAACGCTTCGGTTTTCCCTTCGTACTGTTCTCTTCTGCTCATCTCTGCACCTCCCCTTTCTATTCTCTGCGTTTTTTCCTAACATAACGGAAAGAGTGGACTCTCGCCCACTCTTTCTGTCAACTGTCATCTTGTTCTCCGTCATACTATAACACTTTTCTTATTAAAATGCAAGCATTATTTTTGTGTTGTGGTTTCAAGGTTTAAATCCCCGTATCTGCGGCTCCTATAAGCTGCTGCCCTTCAACCTGATTGATTATTTCTGTCAATTTTCGATCATATTGCCTCGTATATTTTGACATAACGTCTCCGTTTTTTATAATCTCGTCCAACCATAATCTGGCTTTTCTGATGTATTGATAATCGCCGTCCATCTCGAAAATATCAATAGCGAACTCCGCAAAGCGGTTTGTGTGATAAACTTTCCTCTTATCATTATAATAGCACTGCTCTAAGATCTGCATTGCTTCATTCCGTTTTTGCTTCCCTGTTAAGTTCTTTTCGTTTCTGTTGGCCTCAAATAGTATTATGGCGCTGGTATTTTTAATGCTGAAATTATTGGGTTTCTGGCGAAGCGCCTTATCTATGTCGGCAAAAGCCTCTTTAAATTGTCCTAAGTAAGCCCGACATAGCGCCCACTGCTGTAGTGTATATGGATTTTGATCGTACTCATAAAGCTCGGCGTAAATTTCATTGGCTTGATTTCCAAACAGTGTATAGTATATTTTTGCGTCATATGCACTGCGTTTAAATAAGTGGTATTGATAAATCTTAAACGCAGATACTTTCCTATGGAACTTCCTAATAACATCAGCGTATGCATTGCGTAAGTCTTTTACTTCGCCAAATATTCTTTTACAATGGTACAAAAACAGTTTCGACCTAATATCGTAATAATCCTGATCGTCTAAACAAGCGTCAACGGAAACATCTAACTCCCGCAGCAGACCATTTGCTTCATTGACGTATCGTTTCGTATCTTCATACGTACTGCAGTCAAAATAAGAAAATAAAATATCTGTTGACAGTGCAGAATTATTTCCAGACAGGTAACTTGCAAGAGCAACCGTTTCAAATGCCTGTTGATTGCGCTGCAGCACCTTTTCCAGCAATTGCTTTACTCTGTGCATTCCCATAGAATTTGATATATTTTTCAGCATCATTTCCAATACTGAAAACCGTTCATTTTCATTGTCTTTATATTTAAATACTGTCTGTCTAATAGAACTGTCAATGGAATTATAAAATCTTCGGGCCTGATCCTGGGTAAGATCAGCCAGATACATCTGTTTCACCGCTAAACTGCCCAATAAATGTTTAGCAGCCTCGAAAGTATAGTCTGTCGACGTTGCCACGGTAAAAATGCCAGGTTCTTCTGCTAATAATTTGTACGCCAGCAAATTTTCCTCACAGTTATCAATAAAAATAACCGCCGGCGTCCCTTTCAAATTATTCAGTATATAGTTGCTTTTTTCTATGGTTAAATTTTCAACATATAATTTGTTGGAATTGTTAATTTTCAAAGCCAACTGCATCAAAGCGGTGGTCTTTCCGGAAAAATCTGTACCTATTAAAATAACATTTTTATTTTTCAAATGCTCATTATACACATCATTTACAATGTCCAATTCTACAGCCTGCTTCGTCAGAACGGAATACCACTGCGTCGCACCCTTGATATAAAAGTCCGTTGCCGGGACTGCTGGAACCTGGGTGATTGTCGGAATAAAATACTTTTCCAGTTTTTTGTTTCTTTTTATTTCTTTTAGCTCTTTCTCAGGTTCTTTCGCTGGAACGCACTTGTCAATCCAATCCAACAGCTGCTCTGTATCTCCAAGAATCACATTGCAGCCCAGGCTCTGGAACAATTTTATCTGCTTCTCGCTTTCTGGCAGACATTGTACCCATATGTCCTGAGGCCCATATGCCAGCAGTTTTTGAACCATTTTCAATACGCCGCTGTCATGAAACCCATAGCCCCAGAAAAGAACAGGCTTATTTCTCAGTTTCATAGCCACTTCCTGGAATAAATCGCTGTTAGCCTGATCAACGACTGCTAAATCAAATTTGCCGAAATACAGCTTTTTTTCCTTATTCATCACTTCGCCGTGCAAAGGGATAAAGCAAAGTTCCGCCTGATCTTTTCGAACCGCCCCATAATACGTCAGGCTTTTCAGGTAATACCTTCCCTCTGCTTCCACAGACAAATGAATAATATTATCAATATTCGTTGTAATATATGAAAGCAGTTTTATTTTATTCAAGATGAGGTATTTGAGATTGATTTTCTCAACACGAAATTTTTCCCTCAAAAAGCTGTCCAGCTCGTCTCCATCAGCTAAGGCGCATATTGCTTCCAGATCGCTTCCAAATACTTCGTATGACAATCCGAATCTCTCGCATATCTCCGGGCATAATTCGTCCCCTGTCGGAAGCTTTTTCCCATCCTCGTCCGGCAGACACGAAAATCCTGCTCCTGTAAACAAATTGATTCCAGTTAAAAGCTTTTCTTTAAACAAATCTATTCTGCCAATCTCTATGTCCATAATCTGTTCCCCCTTCCCCTTCCCATTATAAAACAAACTTGCTCCACTTTCCAGTCCTTTGTATTCTCTATCCGTTGTTCCTCAAAATACGACATTTTTTCAGAAAATATATTCCATCGTCTTGTAGCATTTTCCAAAATATGGTATTCTAAAGACAGGAAATACCAAAATTTTTCATTCCTTTAGAGCTCACTTTCAATCTTTTGTTGCCATAATATATGGGCCAAACCCTATCCTGAGGCCCAAAAACCTCCTGAAAGCCCCCACTTTCAGGAGGTTTTTTCTATACTAGCAAAGGCCTCGTCACGCTAATGCGTGAAAGTCTTTCTCTAGTATAGAAACACTCCGTGGGATACGCACGATGTGCGAAGGAAAGCGGCCATAAAACACCTTTTGCCTTTCCTGTCATATTATAAAACATAATCTTAACCATGGGAGGTCTAATGATGCCCCCAAAGCTGAAACTTGACCGGGTCAAATGTTCCTATCACCGCCCTGAAGGGGAAACTCTGGCCCTTTCTAATATCAGTTTTACCGTTTCCCCCGGAGAATTTCTGGCTGTCGTCGGCCCCTCCGGATGCGGCAAATCCACCCTGCTGTCCCTTATTTGCGGACTGATTCCTCCCGATGAAGGAAGTATTCTTTTAGATGGTTCCCCCATTCAGTCTCCCGGCGCTCAGGGCCGTATCGGTTATATGCTGCAAAAGGATCACCTCTTTGAATGGCGTTCCATCCTTTCCAATGCGTTTCTGGGTCCTGAGCTGCTTCACTCCCTGACGCCGTCCTGCAAGGAAGAAATTGAAGCCATGCTGGATACCTATGGCCTCGGGGCCTTTAAACATTCCAGGCCGTCCCAGCTTTCCGGAGGAATGCGTCAGCGGGCGGCCCTTGTCCGCACTCTGGCCCTGAAACCGGAGCTGCTCCTTTTAGACGAGCCTTTTTCCGCGCTGGATTATCAGACAAGACTTTCTGTATGTGACGACATTAGTTCCATCATACGGAGCGCCGGAAAAACCGCAGTTTTAGTCACCCACGATCTCTCTGAGGCCATCAGCATAGCCGACCGGGTCATTGTGCTGACCAACAGGCCCGGACGGATTAAAACCATTGTGCCTATTACATTTGCTGCGGAAACCTCCTCCCCAAAAGGCGTTGGGGTCCGGCCCTTAGAGCGCCGGAATATGCCGGAGTTTTCCGCTTACTTTAATTTATTATGGAAGGAGCTGCAGTCCCATGAGCCGCGCCCAAACTGAATATCTGGCCCGACGTTCCCGCCACCAAAAGCAGGTCCGGGTCTTTCGCGCTTTGCTTTTGCTCTTATTTCTGGCCCTGTGGGAGATTACGGCCAGCCTGGAGCTTATTGACAGCTTCATTTTCAGTTCTCCCACTCTCATTGTATCCTGCCTTATCTCCATGGCTAAAAACGGCAGTCTGTTTTACCACACCGGCGTCACTCTCCTGGAAACCCTTTTAAGCTTTTCCCTGGTTATCGCTGTCAGTCTGGCGGCGGCCCTGCTGCTGTGGTCCAACAAAACTCTCTTTGAGATCCTGGAGCCTTTTCTGGTTATGCTCAACAGCCTTCCCAAATCGGCTCTCGCCCCCATACTCATTGTGTGGTTAGGCAATCAGATGCGGACCATTGTAATCGCCGCCATTTCCGTATCCCTTTTTGGAGCTATCCTGACTCTGTACACCGGCTTTTCCCAGACGGATCCCGATAAAATCAAGCTGATTTACTCTCTGGGCGGTTCCGGAAAAGACGTTCTGACAAAAGTGCTGCTGCCAGCCTCTGTCCCCCTGATTATCAGCAATATGAAGGTCAATGCCGGACTCTGTCTGGTAGGCGTCATTATCGGTGAGTTTCTCTCCAGCAAAGCCGGACTCGGTTACCTGATTATCTACTCTTCCCAGGTCTTTCAAATGACCTTAATGGTAACCTCTATTGTAATCCTCTGCCTGGTTTCCATGGTCTTATATCAGGCAATTACTCTTCTGGAAAAGAAAATCCGCTGATAGTATGGACCCCATTGCCATCAGCGGTTTTCTCCTCCTCCCTTACCTCCCGGCTGAAAGCCTGGAAGTAAGGGAGTTCTATAAATTTTACCGGCTGCCGTCCTCCGGCTTTAAGGGGCGTCCAGTGAAATGGATATGCCGTCCTCTGTTCCCATGATCCAAAATATGTATCCCGGGAAATACTCCAGATACCCGTCTTCATTTTCCGCGTTTTCCAGTATCAGTTCTGACACGGTGTCTGCATACTGTTCCTCCCGGGGAAGATCCATTTCTTCTTCCAGAATTTCCGCCAAATGCCCGAAAATATCCGCGGCGGTTTCAGCGTCATAAAACCATCCGGACAGGCTGTGAAGCTCTCCGCTTACGGAGTCGCAGTCAACGGTAATAAATTCGTACTCTTCTTCATTATTCCCCTGAAATTCCCACCAGAGGATCCGGCTGTAATACGTCCAGGGGTTATCGCTGCCTTCCTCCGGTTCCTCAATATAGGTTTCCTCTCCGCTTAGGATTTCTTCCTGAGTGCTGGCTTCCATTACAGACCATATGGCCGGCTCCACGGCTTCTATGTCCACTGGAAAATGATTCTTTCCCGTGCAGGCTCCCTCTCCAGCAAAGATCTCCTGGTCTAATTCGGCTTCCCAGGTTAAAATATCCTGCTCCAATTCCGTTTCCCCAGTGATACGCTCCGAGGCCAGTTCCGTCTCCCAAGTCTCCACAGCCTCTTCTTTGTAAGCAAAATTAGAGTAAAGCTCTCTGGCCGTTATGGAGAGAAAGGCAAGGCACACAATCATCCCCGGCAGCCATTTGGCCGCCCTTCCGCCGGAGTTTCCCTTCCTCTGGCGCTTTTTTCCTCCATTGTTTTTCTCAGCCGTTTTCCCGTAAAAAGCCTTTGCTTTCTTGTCTCCAGGAGACTTTTCCAGAGCTTTTTTTCTCTTTTCCGCTTTTGATTCCAGATCCACTCCCTGAAATTTCTGGGGTTCCAGATCCGGTTCCTGTCCCGTTCTTTGAACCGCCGCCCCGCTGTACTCCCCTTCCTGGGGCCGCCGTTCATTTAAGTAATATCCTATGTCCCAGGTTAAAGGATGGCGGACCATCCGACGGCAAAACGGACAGTAGTTTCCTTTCAGTTTCCCATCGCATATAGGACAAATTTTCTGCATCATAACAGTCACCCCTCCGGTTCAATATACAGCACGCAATGGTGCTGATTCTTGTTGCGTTTTTCCCAAGATATGTTATAATTTAGTGCGAATAACAACTGCTTTGGCTAATGCCAAATGTGTGCACAATACTATATTTAAGGAGATTTTATATGGATCAGACAGGCATCCAGGCGTTCTTAAAGAGAAAGAACGTCTCTATTACCGTCCAGACCTATCTCATTGATGCATTGGGCGCCATGGCATTCGGCTTATTTGCATCTCTTCTGATAGGAACTATCTTTGCCACCATCGGCGAAAAAACCCAAATCGAAGCATTTATTGTCATTGCCGACTACGCAAAAGGCGCTACCGGAGCGGCCTTAGGCGTGGCTATTGCCTATGCCTTAAAAGCGCCTCAATTGGTTCTTTTCTCCTCCGTTACCGTAGGCATTGCCGGAAACGCTTTAGGCGGACCCGTAGGCGCTCTCATTGCCACTATCATTTCTACAGAGCTTGGAAAAATCGTTTCCAAAGAAACCAGGCTGGACATTCTGGTCACCCCTGGGGTCACCATTATCTCCGGCGTACTGACAGCCCAGTTTGTGGGTCCTGGAGTAGCCGGTTTTATGGACGCTTTCGGCATGATGGTAAAAACGGCCACCCAGATGCAGCCCTTCCTGATGGGGATCCTGGTTTCCGCCCTTATTGGCATCGCCTTAACCCTTCCCATTTCCAGCGCTGCCATCTGTATTGCCCTGACCCTGGACGGTCTGGCAGGAGGAGCCGCCACTGCCGGCTGCTGCGCCCAGATGATTGGCTTTGCCGTATTAAGCTTCCGGGAAAACGGCGTAGGCGGGCTGCTGGCCCAGGGGCTGGGAACCTCTATGCTGCAAATGGGAAACATTGTGAGAAATCCAAAGATCTGGATTCCCCCCACACTGGCTTCTATGGTTACGGGCCCCATTGCCACTGTAGTGTTCCAACTGACCAATATCCATACGGCCTCTGGCATGGGAACCTGCGGGCTGGTAGGGCCTATCGGAATCTATACCTCCATGGGAGGCGGGGCCAATATGTGGTTAGGCATTCTCTTTGTATGCTTCCTTCTTCCCGCCGTCCTTACCTGGATTTTCGGCGAAATCTGCAGGAAAATCGGCTGGATCCATGACGGCGACTTAAAGCTGGATCTTTAAAGACATTTCTATAGAGCAAAGAGCCCCGGCGCTCCTTTTCTAAAAGGATCGGCCAGGGCTCTTTTGGCTGCGCACCTATTGGGCCCATGAAGGTTTCATAAGAACCTTTGTTCCCTTTTAATTGGTTAAAAAGCCTTTTCCGATGATTTCACTGGAATTGGAAATCAAAATAAACGCCGTAGGCTCCTGCCTCCGGATAAAATTGCGGAGCCTTAAAGCCTGTCCCCTTTTCATAGTGGTCATAATAACGGTTTTCTGCTTCTGGGTAAAGGCTCCTACAGCCTCATAAACCGTGGCGTCCCGGTTCAGTTCATGAATAATGAATTGACAGATGGGTTCCGGATCGTCACAGATAATGTTAAAGCACTTGCACTGGTTAATGCTCTCAATAACGCTGTCAATGACTAAGGATTTGCACAAAAGGCCCAAGGTAGAAAAAAGTCCCGTAGTAGGCCCAAAAAGGAAAAACGCCATTACAACCGCCAAAGCGTCCACCAAAAACAATACGCTTCCGATATTAAAGCTGGTGTATTTCTTTAAAATCATAGCGATAATATCCGTTCCTCCGCTGGAAGCCCCGATGTTAAATAGAAGGGACGAACCAACGCCGGAAAGAAACACGGCAAAAACCAACTCCAGCAAGGGCTCATTGGTGAGAGGGGCGGACAGGGGCCAAATCCGCTCCATAGCGGAAAGGGCCACTGACATCAGGACACTGGCATAGACTGTCATCATCCCCGCTGTTTTTCCTAAAACCGCAAACCCCAGAATCAGCAGAACCATGTTGGCTGCAAAGGTAAAATCTCCCGCCGACATAGGCGTCAGGCTGTTTACAATGGTTGCAAAGCCGGTGATTCCCCCAAAGGCAAAGTTATTGGGAAATTTGAAAAAATACGTCCCCACTACCATAATCATAGTGCTGAGGGTAATCATTACGTATTTTACCGCAGTCTGTCTTATGGTTGCCATCTGCTGTTTTTTCTGATTGTTCATATTCTTGTCTTATCCTTCAAACCCTACGCTGTAAAGAAATCTTGCAAAGTCTTGGCGGCCCTTTTCCGTGCACTTATACACGCCGGCGTCCTCCAATACCCGTGAAAATACCAGACCTACTTCGTCCTGAAGGATCTGCTGAATATTCTCCCTGGTGACAGAATCATATTTAGGCAGGAAGCCCTCTACCCAGTCGGCGTGTTTCTCCAGAGTCTCATTGCTTCGAATATCTTTTCCTTCTATGATGTAATCCGCCAGATCCGCCAGCTCTGTTTTCAGCCTGGAAGGCAGAACCGCCAGTCCCATTACTTCAATAAGGCCGATATTCTCCTTTTTAATGTGATGGAGATCCTGATGGGGATGGTATACTCCCAGAGGAAATTCCTCTGTGGTAATATTGTTTCTCAAAACCAGATCCAGCTCATAGGTATCTCCGGTCTTTCTGGCAATGGGAGTAATGGTATTGTGGGGCTCTCCGTCGGTTTCCGCGTAGACAAAGGCTTCCTCGTCTGTGTAAGCTCTCCATGCCTTCAGCACTTCATCAGCTAATTCGATAAGACGGTCGGAATCCTTTCCTCTCAGCCGCAGCACGGACATGGGCCAGTAAACAATGCCGGCTTCCACATCCTCAAAGCCCTTTTTGGTAAAATGCTTCTCAATGGGAGCCTTTGCCATGGCAAAGGTGTAATGGCCGCCCTGGAAATGGTCGTGGCTCAGAATAGATCCCCCTACAATGGGAAGATCGGCGTTGGAACCCAGGAAGTAGTGGGGGAACAGCTTTACAAAGTCAAACAGCTTTACAAAGGCCGCCCGCTCTATTTTCATAGGAACGTGCTGTCCGTTAAAGACGATGCAGTGCTCGTTATAATAAACGTAAGGAGAATACTGGAAGCCCCACTGGGATCCGTTAATGGTAATGGGGATAATCCTGTGGTTATTTCTGGCCGGGTGATTGGTTCTTCCCGCATATCCTTCGTTTTCCATGCACAGGAGGCATTTGGGATAACCGCTCTGTTTCGCCAATTTTGCGGCAGCTATGGCTTTGGGATCTTTTTCCGGCTTTGACAGATTCACCGTAATATCCAAATCGCCGTAAGGAGTAGAGGTTTTCCATTTCATGTCCTTGCAGACCCGGTAGCGCCGTATGTAGTCGGAATCCTGGCTCAGCTTATAGTAATAGCTGGTGGCCTCCTCCGGAGAATTTTCATAATGCTTCCAAAACGTTTCCGCCACCTCGCTGGGACGCGGCATTAAGCAGTTCATCAGGCGGGTATCAAAAAGATCCCGGTATACGATGCTGTCGTCAGGCAAAACTCCCGTTTCGCAGGCAGCGTCCAAAAGTTCCTTTAAAATTTCTTCAAGGCTCTCATACTCCGCCGGTTCCGATGGTTCCTCATATTCGTCCATCTTCATTACGTCTAAAATCTGATTAACGGCATATATCCGATCCCGTTCTTTTATGAGTCCCGTTTTTAATCCATATTCCACTAATCCCTTAATTGCCATGCACACCATACCGATTCCTCCTGACTTTCAATGGAAAGGCAGCCCCTTTTTGCGACTGCCTGACTTTTTTTCTATTATACCTGTTTTCTCCCCATTCTACAATGTAATTTATCAGATTATTTTATCTTTTTCTCAGGTATTTTCCTACCCTGTCAATTAAAATGCCTCCCAGGATGCCAATGCAGGCTCCGGCTGCGGTTCCGGCTGCCAAAAGAAAGGGGAAATAAGAGAAGACCCAGACGTTTTCCACTGTCAAGGCCGCTACTGTCAACTGTCCGATATTGTGGGCCGCCCCTCCCAGGATACTGATTCCCATAGGAGAAAACCAGTTTTTCTTCCGGCAAAGGGCCATGACTCCCAGGCTGAGGGCGCCTCCCGCCATGCTGTAAACCATGGAAAAGCCATTGCCAAAGGTAAGTCCGGCCAAAACAATCCGTACTAAAGTAACTGCCGCCGTTCCTTTCAGGCCGATAGTGTAGAGCCCCACTACACTGACCAGGTTGGCAAGGCCCAGCTTGACTCCCGGCACTACCAAAGAAATGGGAAACAGGGATTCAATATAGCTGAATATAAAAGCCAGGGCAATAAGAAGCCCATATAACGCCACCTGTCCGACAGCTATTTTCGGCGTTTTTTCCCGTTTGTTTCTGTTTTCCATATTCCTGTCTCCCCTTGTGCCTCATCTGGTTTTATGGTATCATTGGGATACTCTTTGGCTTAAATCATCTCAGAATATGCCGCCTGTCCGGCGGCGGATTTCTAAAGTAAATGGAGTACTGTTATGAGCAATGATAAAAAATGCGTGCCTAAAAAAGACCTGTTCCTTGCTGCCGGCCTTATCCTTGTGGCCGGCCTTTGGCTTATCCTGCAGTCTTATTTCTTTTCCGGTCCCGCTGTCCGGGCGGAAGTGTCCGTAGACGGCGAAGTCGTTGAAGTCCTGGATCTCTCCAAGGATCAAGAGCTGACGGTAACGGGGGCCGGAGGCGGCAGCAACCGGTTAATCGTCCGTGACGGCCAAATCTGGTGCCAGGAAGCTACCTGCCCGGACAAGGTATGCGTCCGTCAGGGAAAGCAAAAAGAAGCCGGCGCCTCCATCGTATGTCTCCCCAACCGAATGATTGTCACCATTGTGGGGTACTGAGCCGCCGGTTCCATCTTACCATTAACCGTAATGTTTTGCAAGGTGGTCCAGAGGGCCATTTCCTTTTCCCAGATCCAGACCCGCCGCCAAAGCGGCCCTTACGTAATCCTTTGCCTGCGCCACGCTCTCTTCCGGACTCAGGCCCTTTGCCAGAGCGCAGGCCAGGGCGGAAGACAGGGTACAGCCCGTTCCGTGGCTGTTGGGATTTAAGATCCTCTGTGCTGAAAACCAGGTGAAGCGGCCCTTCTGGCACAGCACATCATCCGCCGCCCCGGATTTATGGCCGCCCTTTACCAGTACGCTGCAGCCGAAATCCGTCAGACGGAGAGCCGCTTCTTCCATGTCCCGGGGACTTTGAATGGTGAGTCCGGTCAAGACTTCCGCCTCCGGAATGTTGGGCGTAATGACAGCCGCCATAGGAAACAGGCGGCCCGTCAGAATCTCTATCCCCCCGGCCTCCAAAAGCCGGCGGCCGCTGCTGGAAACCATCACGGGATCGATTACAATATTTCGGGGGGAATATTGCTCCAGCCTGTCCGCCACGGCCTCGGCTGTTTCCCCGTCTGATAGCATACCGATTTTAACGCCGTCCGGCACTATATCCGTAAAAACACAGTCCAATTGGGCTTTTACTGCGGCGGCAGGGATTTTTTCAATTCCATAGACCCCCGTGGTGTTCTGGGCCGTAACGGCGGTAATGACGCTCATTCCATAGACCCCAAAGGCGCACATGGTTTTCAAATCCGCCTGGATACCGGCTCCGCCGCTGCAGTCGGATCCGGCGATGGTCAGCACTGTCTTCCGCTTCATTCTCTCTTTCCTGTTCCTTTTATGATTTCTATTTTTTCCCTGAGACGGCGGGCCGCCGCTTCCGGATCCGTCTGCCCGAAAATGCCGGCCACAACCGCCGCTCCCGCAATGCCGCTGCCGGCCAGAAGTTCTGCATTTTCAGCGGTGATTCCTCCAATGGCCACTACGGGGATAGGAACCGCCCTGCATATATTCTGAAGAGTAGGGTAATCCATTCCTTTGGCGTCTTTTTTGGTTCCGGAGCCAAATACTGCGCCGCTTCCCAAATAATCCGCTCCGGCTTCCCAGGCTTCTTTAGCCTGGTCTACACTCTTTGCCGTCACGCCCAGGATCCGATCCGGCCCTAAGCGCTTCCTGGCCTCAGCCGCCGGCAGATCCTCCTGGCCGATATGAAGGCCGTCGGCCCCGCAGGCCAGGGCGATTTCCACATTGTCATTAATAATCAGCGGGATGCCGTACGCTCTGGTCAGTTCTCTGGCTCTCAGGGCTTCCTGTAAAAATTCCTCATGAGGAAGGCCTTTTTCCCTAAGCTGGATCATAGTGGCCCCGCCTTTTATGGCCGCCTCTATCTGCCGGAAAAACTCATCCTGATTTTTAGAAAACCGGCGATCCGTTACGGCATACAGGCTCAGGGCATTCCGGATTTTCTCCCGCCGCTCTTCTGTATTTCCTTGTTCTTCTGTATTTCTTCTTTCTTGTGATTTTCTCCCCTGCTCCACTTTCTTCTCTCCTGCAACGTCTGTATCCGTCAAGAAACCCATAGCGTCTATAAAGGCCGCCGGATAGCTTCCCTTCCCTCTCCGGGAAGCGGCGCACTGCCTGTAAGCCCGTTCCCCGCAGATGCCATGGGCGCATACCGCCCAGACAGCCGCCTGGAAGCAGTCTTCCCTGTCTTTTTCGCTGAAAGCCTTTTGGCCTGAAGCGGCCCGCTTTTCATTCCATGCCCCCAAAACGGCCCCTAAAAGGCCGTCCAGCATACAGCCGCTTCCCGTAATGGAAGCCATCCAGGAGTGGCCATTGGCGATATAGCACAGCCTGTCCCCGTCGGTTACAATATCCTTTTCCCCTGTCAGAACCACAACGGCGCCCTTTGCCTTTGCCAAGGCAGCGGCGATTCCGGCCTTTTCCTCTGCATTTTCCAGGCTGACAGCGTCAGTCTTCCCGGCGTCTATGCCACAGGAAGGGAAATTTCCAGCAGCCTCCTCCCCTCCCAGGGCTTCCAGCAAAATCCGGATTTCCGCCCCGTTTCCCCGGATCAGGGTGACGGAAACCCTCTTTAAGATTTCAAGGGCCGTCTGCTTCCGAAACCGGGAGGAGCCTACTCCCACAGGGTCAAAAATCACCGGAAGACCCAGGCTGTTAGCCTTTTTTCCGGCCTCTATCATTCCGGGAACCGTTCTCTCATCTAATGTTCCCATATTAATCACAAGGCTGCTGCTAATCCCCGTTACGTCCGCCGCTTCCAACGGCCCCGACGCCATAATGGGCGATCCGCCGGCTGCCAAAATCAGGTTTGCCACGCTTTGGGCCGTAACGTAATTGGTAATGCAGTGAACCCTGGGGCAGACCTCTTTGACGGTTTCCAGCCAGTTTTCTTCCATATGCCAGTCTCCTCTTTTCTGTTCCATTTTACTGTTCTGATGTGATATGGCTCAAAACACTCATAGCCCCGGACTTTTCCATGGCCCCTACCAGGATTGCCGCCATAATGGTTCCGCACAGGGTGCTCAACAGGAAGGGCATTACATAAGCGAAGACGGCAGCTTCTTTTCCCATGAGAAGCACAGCCACAGGATAGCAGAGGATTCCGCCCAGGATCCCAGTGCCAAAGACCTCGCCAATATAGGCGGCCATAACTTTACCGGTTTTTCGGTACAGCCAGCCGCACAGAAAGGCTCCTACCATACTTCCCGGAAACGCCAGAAGACTGCCGGTGCCTAAAAGGTTCCTCACAAGGGAGGTGACAAAGGCCATAATGACGCCGTAGAAAGGTCCCAGAAAAACTCCCGCCATAACGTTGCACAAATGCTGGATAGGAAAGCAGCGGGAGGCCCCTATGGGAATGGAAAAGCCCGACAAAGCCACGGCCACAGCCGCCAGCATTCCGCTTACCGCCAATTTTTTTACCTGAATTTTCATAGTCTCCTGCCCCTTTCTCATTCTTCGTAAATATTTACGATCTCTCCGTCTAAAATCCGGTTCATATTTTTTACAGCGCAGAAATTTCCGCACATAGAACAAGTGTCTTCTTTTTCCGGTTTCGCCGATGCCCGGTACGCTCTGGCCTTTTCCGGATCAATGGCCAGCTCGAACATTCTGTCCCAGTCCAGCTTTTTCCGGGCAAGGCTCATTTGGTAATCCCAGTCCGAAGCCCCTTTTACGCCCTTGGCAATGTCAGCGGCGTGGGCGGCGATTCTGGAAGCAATGATGCCCTCCTTAACGTCCTCCCGATCCGGCAGCCGCAGGTGTTCCGCCGGGGTCACGTAGCACAGGAAGGAAGCCCCGAAAGCGGCGGCAATGGCCCCGCCGATAGCAGCCGTAATGTGGTCGTAGCCAGGAGCAATGTCCGTTACCAGGGGACCTAAAACGTAGAAAGGCGCTCCTTTGCAAATGGTCTGTTGGATTTCCATGTTGGCCTTAATCTGATTTAAAGGCATATGGCCCGGACCTTCTATCATAACCTGCACGTCTTTCTCCCAGGCCCTTCTGGTCAGCTCTCCCAGAGTCACCAGCTCTTCTATCTGGGAAATATCGGAAGCGTCTGCAATGCAGCCGGGGCGGCAGGCGTCTCCCAGGCTCATGGTTACGTCGTATTGGCGGCAGATGTCCAGGATCTCGTCGTAATATTCATAAAAAGGATTTTCACAGCCCGTCATTTCCATCCAGGCAAAGATAATGGAGCCGCCTCTGGAAACGATATTGGTGAGACGTTTGGCCTTTTTAAACCGTCCGGCAGTCTGGCGGTTAATTCCCACGTGAATGGTCATAAAATCCACGCCGTCTTCTGCGTGCATCCTCACAATGTCTATCCATTCCCTGGAAGTAATCTCTTTTAATGGCTTATGGTAATAAACCACTGCGTCGTATATGGGAACGGTTCCGATAATGGCCGGACATTCCGCCGTCAGCTTTCTACGGAATTTTCTGGTATCCCCATAAGAGCTTAAATCCATAATGGACTCCGCGCCCATTTTAACTGCGTCGTTAACCTTGTCCAGCTCCATGTCCAGATCCATACAGTCTCTGGAAGTCCCCAGATTTACGTTGATTTTGGTTTTCAGCATGGAACCGATGCCGTTAGGTTCCAGACAGGTGTGAAGGCGGTTTGCGGGAATAATGGCCTTCCCTTCCGCCACCAGCTTCATTAAGTTTTTCTCTTCCAACCCTTCTTTCTCTGCTACCCGTTTCATTTCCTTTGTGACAATGCCTTTTCTGGCAGCGTCCATCTGTGTTGTGTACTCCATGTTTTTCTCCTCTCCTTTTTGTATGAGCGTCTGAAAAATGCGCTTTACGTCCAAAGCTTTTGTACATAAAAACAGCCCACCCCCGAAGGGATGGGCTGGAAATCCAGAGCCTTCCGGCTCTGTTTTGCACATAATTGTCGTTCCCATCTGCATCAATCCCTACGTTGGCATTACCCATATCAGGTTCTATAGGTCGAAGTTAGATTACTTCCTCTCAGCCTGCTCCACAAGCTCCCTCTGCATCTGTATTATTTATGATTGCCGACTGCGTAAACAGTCCTGTTATTTTATTAAAAGAGACTTTCCGGTCATTTCTTTGGGCTGCTCCATTCCCATCAGCTCAATTAAGGTAGGAGCAATATCCGCCAGACAGCCGCCTTCCCGCAGCTTGTAGGACGGATCCGCGTTGACCAGGATAAAGGGTACCGGATTGGTGGTGTGGGCCGTCCAGGGTTCTCCTGTAGCGTAATCCACCAACTGCTCTGCATTTCCGTGATCCGCGCAGATAAACATCACTCCGCCCACTTCTTTAATAGCGGCAACGGCCTTTCCTACGCAGTCATCTACGGTTTCAATTGCCTTAATAGCGGCATTCTCTACTCCCGTATGGCCTACCATATCGGGATTTGCAAAGTTGATAATAATAACGTCGTATTTTCCGGATTTAATAGCTTCTACCAGTCTGGTGCAAACCTCCGGTGCGCTCATCTCCGGCTTTAAGTCGTAAGTCGCCACCTCTTTGGGGGAATTAACCAGGATCCGATCCTCTCCCTCGTTGGGTTCCTCAATGCCTCCGTTAAAGAAGAAGGTTACATGGGCGTACTTCTCCGTTTCCGCGATTCTGGCCTGGGTCATATGGTGAGCCGCCAAAAATTCGCCGAAGGTGTTGGTAATGGATTCTTTATGGAAAGCTACCAGCTTATTTTCAATGGTTTCGTCATAATCCGTAAAGCATACGAATACAACGTCCAGCTTCTTCTCCCTCTCAAAACCGGCAAATTCATTGTCACAGAAAGCTCTGGTCATCTCTCTGGCTCTGTCGGGACGGAAGTTGTAGAAAATAATGGAATCGTGATCTTTGATGGTTGCTACGGGAGCGCCGTTTTCTATTACTACGGTAGGCATAACGAACTCGTCGTATTTTTCCTGGTTATAGGAAGCCTGGATTCCTTTGGCAGCGCTCTCTGCAGGAACGCCTTCCCCTTTGGTCAAAGCGTCGTAAGCCAGTTTTACGCGATCCCAGTTCTTATCACGGTCCATGGCGTAATAACGGCCTGCTACGCTGGCAACCTTTCCTACTCCCAGTTCTTCCATCTTAGCTTCCAACTGCTCCACAAACTCTTTTCCGGAAGACGGAGGCGTATCGCGGCCGTCTAAGAAGCAGTGAACATATACCTTGCTCAGACCTTCTCTCTTAGCCAATTCCAGCAATCCGTAAATATGGGTATTGTGGCTGTGTACACCGCCGTCGGATACCAGACCGAACATATGCAGGGCTGAATCATGCTCCTTGCAGTTGGCAACTGCCTCCTGGAACGCAGGATTCTGGAAGAAATCCCCGTCCTGAATGGATTTTGTAATGCGGGTCAGTTCCTGGTATACAATCCGGCCTGCACCCATATTTAAATGGCCTACCTCGGAGTTGCCCATCTGCCCCTCGGGAAGACCAACTGCCATGCCGCTGGCATTTCCTTTTACAAAGGGATACTGTGCCATCAGTTGATCCATAACCGGGGTCTTTGCCTCGCATACTGCGTTGTGCTCGCAGTTATCATTTAAGCCGTACCCATCCAGAATCATCAACACGGTTGGTTTTTTACTCATATCCATAATCTCCTTTCGATCTATCAGGCTCTTTGGAGAATATTGTACCCCATTGTTAAAAAGATGGCAAGTCTTTTTTCCTTAGCGTTCCGGAACCTCAGGAAGTCCCTGGAAGCCTTTTTCCAAATCCTCATCCGTAGGAATATAGTCCGTCATTTCTCCGTTGTTGAACTTCTCATAAGCGTACATATCAAAGTAGCCGGTTCCTGTCAGGCCGAATACGATAGTCTTTGCCTCTCCGGTTTCTTTGCACTTTAACGCCTCGTCAATGGCTACCTTAATAGCGTGGCTGCTCTCCGGTGCAGGAAGAATGCCCTCTACTCTGGCGAATTTCTCCGCTGCCTCAAATACGGCGGTCTGTTCTACGGATACGGCTTCCATAAGGCCGTCATGGTAGAGCTGAGAAAGGATAGAGCTCATGCCATGGTAGCGAAGGCCTCCGGCGTGGTTTGCGGAAGGAATGAAGCCGCTTCCCAGGGTATACATCTTTGCCAGAGGGCAAACCATTCCCGTGTCGCAGAAATCATAAGCGAATTTACCCCGGGTAAAGCTGGGGCAGGACGCCGGCTCTACGGCAATAAAGCGGTAGTCTCTCTCTCCTCTTAACTTCTCACCCATAAATGGGGAAATCAGGCCGCCCAGGTTGGAGCCGCCGCCGGCGCAGCCGATAATCATATCCGGAACAATGCCGTACTTATCTAAAGCGGTCTTCGTCTCCAGGCCGATGACTGTCTGATGCAGGAGAACCTGGTTTAACACGCTTCCCAGCACGTAACGGTAGCCGTCCTGATGAGTCGCGGCTTCTACGGCCTCAGAGATGGCGCAGCCAAGGCTTCCGTTGGTTCCGGGATGCTCTGCTAAAATCTTGCGGCCCACTTCCGTATTCATAGAAGGAGACGGGGTTACGGATGCACCGTAGGTTCTCATAACTTCCCGGCGGAAGGGCTTCTGCTCATAAGAACACTTTACCATATAAACCTGGCAGTCCAGTCCTAAGTAAGCGCAGGCCATGGACAGAGCTGTTCCCCACTGTCCTGCTCCCGTTTCCGTAGTTACGCCCTTTAATCCCTGCTTCTTTGCGTAGTAAGCCTGAGCAATGGCAGAGTTTAATTTGTGGCTTCCGCTGGTATTGTTGCCTTCGAATTTATAATAGATCTTAGCCGGAGTCTGCAGCTTCTCCTCCAGGCAGTAAGCCCTTACCAAAGGAGAGGGACGGTACATTTTATAGAAATTGCGGATTTCCTCGGGAATATCAATATAGGGAGTGGTGTCGTCCAATTCCTGCTTAATCAGCTCGTCGCAGAATACCGGTCTTAAATCCTCATAGCCCATGGGTTCCAGAGTTGCCGGATTTAACAAAGGAGCCGGCTTATTTTTCATATCCGCCCGGACATTGTACCACTGCTTTGGCATCTCGTTTTCTTCCAAATAAATTTTGTAAGGGATTTCTTTGCTCATGATGGTTCTCCTTTCTCATTTCCATAGTATGGATTTGGGGGAACGGATCCGCGCAGAGCGTTTTTATTTCATAGAAACAAAGTTTCCTAACTATGAAATAAAAAAAAGCCCCGTCCCCTCGATAATTACTCTAAGGGACAAGAGCATTTACTCCTGCGGTGCCACCCTAATTGGCAGATTTCTCCGCCCACTCTACGCATACTTCATATGCTGGCCCTTAATAACGAAGCGTCTCCCTCCGTCTCGCCTACTGACATAGAACCAGGTCCTCCTTAGAACCGTCCCTCTGCGTTCTGCTCGCCCTCCGAAGCCCATTCAATCAAACCGTCCGCACTGCAATCCCACCGCCTGCAGCTCTCTGTGCCGTCTGCCGCCTGATTTACTTACTCTTCTTCTGCGGTTTCTTTATTTTCTTAATTTATACCACAGAGGGCATCCATTGTCAATAGAAAACCGCCTCCCTGCAAAGCGTAAACCTGCGGGGAGGCGGCGGATTGCTCTTCATTTACGGCCATTGCATGACCGTCTTCTTTCGGTTCTTACAGCAGTCCGGCCATCTGGGGAAGTCCCAGGCTGATTACGGGCACGTAAGTTACCAGCAGAAGACCAATGAGAATCGCGATATAGTAAGACAGCATATAGGGCATGACTTTCGACAAGCTGCTTCGTCCTACTTTAATGGCTACAAAGAGGGTGTTGCCAACCGGCGGAGTGATGTTGCCGATGCACAGGTTGTAAACCAGGATCAGACCGAACTGTACGGGATCCATTCCAAAGGTCTTAACAACCGGAAGGAACAGGGGCGTGAAAATCAAAATCGCCGGGGTAACGTCCATAAAGGTTCCTGCAATCAGCAGAATAATGTTCATGATGAGCAGGATAATAATGGGGTTCTGGGTCAGACCCAGGAGAGCCTCGGAAATCGCCTGAGGAATCTGGGTAAATGCCATAACCCAGCCTAAAATATTGGATACGCCGATCAGGAATACCACCATACCGCTCATCTTAGCGCTTTCCACTACAATGTTCCAGAAGGATTTTAAGGTAATGTTGCGGTAGCAGATACCCAGGATTAATGCGTACACAACTGCCACAGCAGAACCTTCTGTTGCCGTAAATACGCCGGCGATAATACCGCCGATAACAACGACTATGAGAGACAGAGCCGGAATTGCCTTTAAGGTGCAGACGCCCAGGTTTTTCCAGTCAAACTTTCCGGGCATACCTTTGTAGCCTTTTTTCTTTGCAATGAGAACTGCCACTACCATACAGCAGACAGCCCAGATAATTCCGGGAATATATCCTGCCATAAACAGAGCTGCTACAGAGGTTCCTCCTGCTGCCAGAGAGTATGTAATCAGGGCGTTGGACGGAGGAATCAAAAGGCCCGACGGAGCAGATGCGCCGTTGGTAGCCGCACACAGAGCCTTATCATAGCCCTGCTCTTCTTCTCCCTTTTCTACCATGCTTCCTACAGCCGCTGCAGCAGCGGAAGCAGAACCGGAGATGGCTCCGAAAAGAGCGTTAGCGCCTACGTTTGTTACCAGAAGGGCTCCCGGCATTTTGCCAAGGATAGCCATAACAAAGTCTACCAGCCGCTTTGCGATACCGCCCTGATTCATCAGGTTTCCGGCCAGAATAAAGAAGGGGATAGCCGTCAGGCTGAATTTACTCATGCCTACGAAAATACGCTGTGCCCCGGTTACTACAGAAACGTCCAGCGGAACGGTCTGTACAATGCAAACCAGAGAGGAAATACCGATAGCGTATGAAATCGGAACCCCGATAACCAGCAGGACTGCCAGAATTACAATAATGATTACTAATGACTGCATTGCCATACTCTTACACCTCCGCCTCTTTCACGCCGGGATTTCCCTTGCTAATATCGATAATGTTCAGTACCGTATAAATCATGTTCAGTACGCCGCACAGCGGAAGCACTACATAGAAGACGCCTACGGCGACTCCCAGGGAGGAGGTCATCTGGCCCATGGCGAGGTTTGTAATTTTAATACCGCCGTAAACCAGGATAATAGCGGAAAAGGCAAAGGCAACCAATTCTCCGAAAATCCCCAGGGCTTTCTGGGCACCAACTCCCATTTTTTCTACAATAACCGGAATATTCATGTGGCCGCGCTCTCCCGTAATCAGGGAAGCTCCCAAAAGGCTGGCCCATGCAAACAGGTAAGAAACCAGCTCCTCAGACCATGAAGAGGGGTTCTGCAGGACGTAGCGGGTAAATACCTGCCAGCAGGTAAGCACAACCATGGCGATAAAACTGACTCCCGCCAGGGCGTTCAGCAGCTTATTTAATATATCTCTTAATGCTTTCATCTCTTATCCCCTCCTTCTATGATTCATCAGACGGATACTGCTCATTGTACGCCTGGATGGCCTCATAAATGGGAACCAGATCCGGGTACTGAGCCAGCATATCCTCATGCATGGGGGAGCAGGCTTCCTGGAAAGGCTTGGTGTCGGGATACAGGAAATTCACACCCTGCTCGTTGGCTGCACGGTCCTTGGCGTTTTCCACTGCCGTTACCCACTCTTCACGCTGTACCTGATTTACCAGTTCAAAACCTTCTTCAAAGATGGCTCTCTCCTCATCGCTGAGGCCTTCCAGAAAAGCGTTGTTTCCAATAAGAATGTCCGGAATCATCTGGTGCATATCATAAGAGTAGTATTTGCACACGTCGCCGTGGCCATTGTCCGTCAGTGCCATTTCATTGTTTTCCGCGCCGTCAATGATCTTAGACTGAAGGGCCGTGTATACGTCGCCGAATCCCATAGGGGTAGCGGAACCTCCCAGCAGGTTCATCATACGCACGTTGGTAGGGGACTGCTGAACACGGATCTTGAGGCCGTGAAGATCCGCCGGCGTCTCAATGGGCGTGTCCACAGTATAGAAGTTTCTCGTACCTGCGTCCAGCCAGGTCACGGCTTCAAAACCAGCCTGCTTTGTAGACTCGAAAATCGGGTCTGTAATGGACGGATCGTCCATAGAAGCATGGTATGCCGTACTGGAAGCAAACAGGTACGGAAGGTTAAACAGTGTGTAATTATCGCTGAAGGTTTCCAGCAAGGAGTTGGAAGCTACGCAGAAGTTAATAGCGCCGGTCTGGGTAAGCTGTACCATTTCATTCTGGGAACCCAGCAGCTCGCTGGGGAATACTTCTACGTCATACTTATCTCCCAGCTTGCTTTCAATAAATTCCTCAAATTCAATCAAGGCAATATGAGTCGGATGGTTTGTAGACTGATTATGACCAATACGGATAATTTGCTTGCCCCCATCAGCCGATGAGCTGCCGCAGCCGGTCAGAGTTCCCGCCGCCAAAGCCAGTCCCGCAACCAGGACCGCCCCGCGGATTTTATTTCTCATATTCATAAGATTATCCTCTCCCACTAAACAGTATCACATTGTCAACAGGCGTTTCTCCTATACTCCGGAGTATGCGGAATATCCGCCGTCAATAGGAAGGCATACGCCGGTAATAAAGCCTGCCGCATCGTTGTTAATTAAGAACAGGACAGAGCCTACCAGCTCTTCCAGCTCTCCGAAACGTCCCATAGGAGTGCCTGCCAGAATCTTTGCAGTCCGGGCAGTGGGGGTTCCGTCTTCATTAAACAGCAGTCTGCGGTTCTGGTTTCCTACAAAGAAACCGGGAGCAATGGCGTTGACACGGATGCCGGATTTAGCAAAATGGGTTGCCAGCCACTGGGTAAAGTTTACAATAGCCGCTTTTGCTCCTGAGTAAGCCGGAATCTTGGTTAAAGGCGTATAAGCGTTCATAGAAGCAATATTCAGGATATTTCCGTTGCGGTCAATCATATCTCCCGCAAATACCTGTACAGGAAGCAGAGTTCCCATCCAGTTTAAAGAGAATACAAATTCCACGCCGGCCTTGTCCAGATCAAAGAAGGTCTTGCAGTTTTCAATGTCCTTGGCCTCATAGTGGTACTCGTTGTCCGTTGTAGCCCGGGGATTGTTTCCGCCTGCGCCGTTAATAAGGACATCACAGGGGCCAAAATCCGCCAGAATCTGCTGGTGAATCTCGTCCAGATTTGCGCGGTCCAGAACGTTGGCTTTGTAGGCTTTTGCAATGCCTCCCTGAGCGGTAATGCTGTCCGCTACCTGCTTAGCCGCCTCTTCATTCAGATCCAGCACAGCTACCTTGCCGCCTGCTGCTGCCAGCTTCTCTGCAAACATTCCGCAGATTGCTCCGCCTGCTCCCGTTACCACGCAGACTTTTCCTGTCAGATCCGTGTTCAGTACGTTTTTTTCCATTTTATTCTCTCCTTTTCTATAGCTTGCGCTATTAATTTCAGTCTTTCTTCTCCATGGCCTTTTCGCAGGCCTCAAATAAGCCGTTAAGATATGCAGCGCCCAGGGCCCGGTCATAGAGTCCGTATCCCGGTTTTCCGGTTTCGCCCCAGATCATGCGGCCATGGTCGGGCCGTACATAGCCGTCAAAGCCTGTCTCCACCAGGGCCTTGGTGATTTCATACATATCCAGGGAACCGCAGCCGGTAAGATGGGCCCGTTCCTCAAAGGAACCGTCTTCCATAATCTTTACGTTTCTCATATGCATGAAGCCAATTCTTCCCATAGCGGAATACTTCCGTACCATAGCCGGAATATCGTTGCTTCTGGCGCAGCCCAGAGAGCCGGTGCACAGGCAGAGGGAGTTGGACGGAGAATCCACAATAGCCAGATAGCGATCCAGGTTCTCTTCACAGGTAATCACTCTGGGAAGGCCGAAAATCGGATATGGCGGATCGTCGGGATGCAGGGCCATAACAATGCCGCACTCCTCCGCTACCGGAATGACTTTCTTTAAAAATACTTCGATATTTTTCCAGAGGCCTTCTTCCCCTAACTGGCCGTATGCCTGAATCAGCCCTCTTACTTCGTCCTGGGTATAGCTGGCGTCCCATCCCGGCAGATTAATGTCATCCTTTAAAGGATCCAGCCCTTTCATCTGATCCCAGTACATTACCAGACTGGTGGAACCGTCAGCCGCTTTCTTATCAAGCTGGGTACGCGTCCAGTCAAATACCGGCATGAAATTATACGTTACGCACTTTACTCCATACTTGGCGCAGCGGCGGATATTTTCGCAGTACACGTCAATATGCTCGTCCCGCTTTTCCGTTCCCAGCTTAATGTCTTCCGAAACCGGAATGGACTCTACCACATCAAATACCAATCCGTGGGCCTCGCACTCCTCTTTCATCTTTGCAAGGCTTTCCTCCGGCCACACCTCTCCCGGCTTTACATCATAAACCGCAGAAACAATGGAGCGCATTCCCGGAATCTGGGAAATGTACTCCAGGGAGATGGGATCCGAATCTCCATACCAACGAAACGACATTTTCATAAAAATATACCTCCTATTACATTATATTTAAGGTTCCGCCCGCAGCCCTTAGCGACGGAGCCTTAGGTTCTTTCTCTTAGAGGAATCTGCGTTTTACAGGTATTGACCTCCTCTGTAAATTCTATTATAATTTTATCACTTTTATTGGTATTTTTCTTTGAATATTGCGCTAAAATTATGGTAAAAAATGCTTTTCGCCTAATTTTGTACAAATTTGGGAGGTAGTTTTTAGTGAATATGCATAAGGATGAATTTTCTTTACGCCAAAACATGATCCGCCAGGATTTCGAATGCTACCACTACTGTGATATTATCCCTCCTATAGTGGATTTTCATGAACATGAATTTTATGAGGTGTTTTTCTTTCTTTCAGGAAACGTTTCTTATAATATTGAAGGCCGTACCTATCTTCTTCGCCCGGGCGACATCCTTCTCACTGACAATCAGGACATTCACCGGCCGGAAATCCGTCCTGGCCGCCCATATGAACGGTTTGTCCTGTGGATCCAGCCCTCCTATCTTGCACGGCTTGAGGAGCTGGGTTCCAACCTGACGGATTGCTTTAAAGATGCCAGCGCTAAAAAGGACAAGCTAATACGGCCTGACGGCCAGTTGGTGGCCCGCCTGAAAAGCATTCTGGAAAAAATTCTGGAGAACCGGGACAGCCAGGAGCTGGGAAGCCGGATGCTGGAAAATATTTATTTGATTGAATTTATGGTTTTTTTGAACCGGGCCTACTTTTCCTCATCAGACGTTATTCGTCAGGATATTACGGAAAACGAGAAGATCAACAGCGTAGTTTCTTATATTAATGAGCATATTGCTGAAGACCTGACTTTGGATCGGCTGGCGGAAATCTGCTTCATCAGCAAGTCCTATCTGTCCCACCAGTTTAAGGCATATACAGGCCTTTCTCTTTTTCAATTTATTATAAAAAAACGGCTGACTGTGGCCCGGAATATGATTCGGGAAGGCGCTACCGCCATGGAAGCGTGTATGCAGTGCGGATTTAACGATTACTCTAATTTTCATAAAGCCTTTAAAAAAGAATTTGGACAAAATCCCAAAGAATTTCGGGCGGGGTAGAGGGAAAAATATGGAGTGATAAACCGGTACCAGGGTATAATCGGCATTTTTAATTCTGACAAACGCCTTATGTATCTCTCACTTAGTTTTTCTTTTTATTATTAATCATCAATGTTACTCCGCCAAACACTGTTGTAACTAATGTTAAAGGGGCTATTTTCCTATACGCCGTTTGCTCTCTGATACGCATTACGCTATCTAAGGTCACATTATTGAGTACATCATACACTGTGCTGGCACTTGCTCCCGCATACTATTTGGGGAAATTGCCTGACACGACACCGACTGCCTACTCGGCGCCGGACTTTCATAGTAATAAAAAAACCGAACCCATCTCTGAGTTCGGTTTTATTTCTTTCGTGGAGCAGATGCATTAAAATCCGAACTCCGTCCGGATAGCATCTGCGTAGGCACTAAGGAATCCTCCCACGCTCTGCGCGGGTCCCTCCTTAGTACAAGTAGTGGAGCATATGGGATTCGAACCCACGACCTTTTGAATGCCATTCAAACGCGCTCCCAACTGCGCCAATGCCCCTTGCTTTCCTAAGCCTTGATTATTATAGCATAAAACTTTCAAAATAGGAAGCCCTAAAATTAAATTTCTGAAATTTGCAAAGCAGTTACTAAGCAAACATCAAGTACAGCTTTACAAATTTAAACACTACCCAGTTGCTTGATAACGTTTTTAATATCTCTATTTTGGCAGATAATTTTCCAATGTGATCATTTCATTAATTTCAACTCTTTAGCACAATTTAATACTTTCCTTCGCGCTTCTTCTTTCGTAAATTTCATAATTTTATATGGCCTTCCGGAAATTTAAAGAGAGAGTAATAACACCAATGTGCTATATACTCTCTCTTAGCGGCTAATTTTAGTGTTGTCTGCCAACGATCAACTAATAGTTGATAAAAATACCGGATTTTAGTGTTGTCCGTCAACGGTCACTCCTTCGAGTGACAAGTATATCAGATTTAAGTGTTAGCCCACTGGAAAAGCACGCTTTCCCTACACTATTATTATACGCAAATACACTTTTTATGTCAACAATTTTAACTCTTTTTATGTACAGGCACGAAGTCTCCAAACAGGAATAAGATACAATATAATTCCTATGTAAGAGAGGTTTTTCTATGGCTGAATCTATTTTTTCCATCACTCAGTCTGACGAAGGCTTTCCGGTGACCCCCCTGCCAAACCCGGGAGAAGGCGGTCCGATTCCAGATATGGGTACCCCTGCGCCTGACGATTCTACCTCTGGCAATACCCCGGTTATTCCTCTTCCCAATCCGGGAGAAGGCGGCCCGGTAGCTGACCTCAATCCCACTCCTACTCCTCCTTCCGGCGGAATCATCGGATCCATTATTACAGTGATTCCCCGCCCCATTATTCCCTGCTATTTCTGCCATACTACCCAATACGGAACCGTCCGTTTCCTGGACGCCACCTCTGCATACAATCCATTTCTCATTTATATCGGCAACCAGCTTGTGATAAACTCTCTGGCCAGCGGGGAAATCAGCCAGTACGGCCGGGTTTCCGCCGGAACCCAGACCGTAACGGTAGCCGGACAGAACGGCTACGTTTACATCCAAAAACCCATTACCGTCCGTTCCGGTCAGGCCATGACCGTGGCCATTATCCCTACGGCTTCTGGCATGGATTTAATGGAAATCACCGACAACGCCTGCAGCGCCGGATCCAATACAGGGTGCTTCCGCGCCTGCAATCTTTCCGTAACCAATCAGAGCCTTACCGTCTCTTTAAACAACAATTACGTAAACTTCCAGGTGGCCTACCGGCAAATTACAGGGACGGTATTCCTCCCCGTAGGAACTTATACCGTACAGGTTTTCAATAACCCGTCTGTCACAGGAAGTCCTCTGGTAGCCTCCAGCTTCAGCGTCCGTTCCAATGCTTTCTATACGTTATACCTCATTAACTGGAACCCCTCCAAAGACGCTATCCGGACTCTCATTGTGGAAGACCGGCCCTCCTAACGATTTCCAGCAGTTATGAGAGCCTTTCCAGAGAAGCAGGGAAGGCTTTTCCGGTTATTCCGGAGAGCCTTCCCCCTGGTGATGCCAAGATTCATTATTTTTAAACTCCGCCTGTTTTCCTTATTTCACCGATCTGACATTGGGAATTACTAACAGCGTACCGGGTTCTAAATTGTCAGGATTTTTGATCCGGTCCTTGTTTCTGGAATTAATATAAACCCAGTCTTCTCCTTCCTCACAGTGCTCTCTGGCGATTTTCCAGAGGCTGTCACCCGGTTTTACTACATAGACTTCCTGATCCGTTGGCATAAGAAAATAGCAGTCCGGTTCTTCTTTATAGAGATTGGTAACAAAGGTAATGCTGGATTCATAACTGTAAGTGCTCTGATCTTTCAGAGAACGCAGGGTTACGAGAGGATAAACGCAGAGCGTAGTATCTCCATGCTGCTTCCAGTCGTAGTCCCGGGGAAGATCCGGGATAATGGGCGGAACTTCCGGATCATTGGGAGAATAGCGCCACCCCTCCTCCGGATCCTTTACCGCCCTGTAATAAGGAGTGATTTTCCCGCCTTCTATTATGGTTTCCTCCCCGCCTTCTGAGGCTTCGTCCTTAATATGGTACTCAAAGGAAATCTCATATCCTTCTGCATAGTCCAAAATAAGCTTTCCTGTATCAAGGCTTCGGTATCCCTTCATATCATGGGGATTGTCCGTAAAACTCCCGCCGTCTTCTGAAAGGAGAATCTCTTTATAGTGAAGCTCATAATCTGCGCTCCACCCTTCTTTTCCCTTCTCCGGAAGGGGGACGGTCCGGCTTTCCGTAAATCCTTCTGTTTCACAGAGCTGCGCCAGTTCCTCTTCTCCTATTACCACCTCCTGACCAAAGGCTGTGGTTTCCACTCCGATAAACGCAACGGCCAGAAAACAGGCCGCACCTGCCAGTTTCCATAACAATCTCTTTTTCACTCCCGCTCTCCTCCTTTGGCTTCGCTGTCTCATAAGCTTCTCAACGTACTGTATATATATTATAGAAGATAGCGGGGAAAGATGTTTTAAATATCTCTCTCCTTTTTCTTAAATTTAATTTACTTCTTTTGAAATCCTGGCAAAACTGTGTTTCACTGCCGCTAATTGCCCTCTTCTTCAGGGACGGAAGACAGATACTGATCCAGCCATGCCAATATTTCTTTCAGCCTTCTGATTCGGTTTTCCGGCTTTCCGCTGCGGGACAGCTCATGGTTTTCCCCATGGAACAGCACCATCTTGGCGTCTGTGCCGTGCTGTTTTAAAGCGGAAAACATCTGAATAGATCCGCTCATAAAGCAGCGGTAATCCTCATCTGACTGGATAAAAAGAGTGGGCGTTTCCGCCTCAAAGGCGCTGCTTATGGGAGAGGTTTCCCAGATTTTTTTGAAATCCTTCCAGGGATCGGCTACCTGGGCGAAATTATGGTAAAATCCAATGTCCGTGCACAGCCCTTTGGAGATGAAGTTGGAAATTCCTCTCTGAGATACCGCCGCCGCAAAACGCTTTGTATGGCCGATAACCCAGTTGCACATAAATCCGCCGTAGGAGCCGCCGCAGATCCCCAGGCGCCTCTCGTCCAGGGCAGGGTACCGTTTTAAAACCTCATCGACAAATTCCATCAGATCGCCGTAGTCCGTTTCTCCCAGCTTTCCCGTAATGTCGGCAAAAGCTTCGCCCCGGCCGTCGGAACCTCTAGGATTGGTGTAAAAGACGAAATAGCCCTTTCCGGAAAGGCATTGCATTTCGTGGTGGTATATGCTGCCAAAGCTGACCTTGGGCCCTCCATGGACTTCCAGGATCCCCGGATAGGACGCAGTCGGATCGTAATTCAAAGGAGGAATTACGTAGCCGTCCAGTTCCACTCCGTCTCTGTTGACCCAGGTAAACCGTTCCGGAGCCTGGACAGCGCGGCTTTCCAGATAACTTTCATGAAAATCCGTCACCTGCTCATCTTTCCAGCCGCCGTCGGTTTTTGTGCTGTCGGCCTTTAGCTGATACAGTTCTGCAGGCTTTTGCCCCCGCATGGCATTTACCAGGAAGCTGCCGCCCTTTTTGTCAAAGGAAAGGATTGCCCCGTCCCAGGAGGTCACCTGGCGCACCTTTCCATCAGGGGGCAAAAGAAAGATTTCACTGCCATAGCGTTTGGTATTGCAGAAGTAAAGGCCGTCTTCGTCCACGCAGAAAAGAGCGCCGCCCCCATAGGCTGAGTCAGTCCCTACGGTATTGGTAATCATGGCGTCGGGGAACGCCGCCTTCATAGACTCTCCTGTTTCCGGATCCCAGAGCATATAGGCGGGATTGCGGCCCACAAATTCAAAGGTTTTGGCCGTATAAAAAATTTTATTTCCAAAGCTTTGGCCCAGAAATTTCACCTGATCGATCTGGGCTTCCCGCTGCCCCCGCAGAATCCGGGTACTGCCTTCCCTCCGGCTATAGAGCCGCAGCCCGCTGGTAGGGGCCTGCACATCCCGGTATTCCCGGCAGGAATAAACCACCTGCTGTCCGTCGGAAGATATATCAAAATACAGTACGTCCACAAAGGGATCCGTTATGGGGCAAAGCTTCTTTTCCTTTGGGTCGTAAATTCCCAGGCCGTTTCGCATTTTATTGGTAACGCCTTTGCCGTTTTTCCAGAAAGGAAGCTCGTCAAAGACTTCCACGTCTCCTTCTTCCGCCGGGACTTCCTGGCAGGGGTGGCTGTAATGGAGCAAAAACAAGCCCTCAGGCAGCGGTCTTACTGCCTGAATCTTTTCTTCCAGGGAAAAGAGAGCTTCCGATTCTCCCCCTGTCAGAGACAGCTTCCGGCATTCTTTTCCAGCCAAAAAGGCCAGTGTTTCAGAGTCCAGCCAGACAAGGCTCCCGCAGGCGTCCTGGCGCAATTTGCCCTTCTTCCCTGACACAAGATCCATGATCCACAGACTGGACACATAGGCGTTTTTCTCTTTGTCCGCCTGGTTCACTACCCAGGCGCCAAAGCGGCCGTCCGGAGAAATCACTGGCTCTGACAGAAATTTCAGTTCGTATAAATCCTCAATCCTTACAGGGTTCTTCATCCAATGTCTCTCCTTTCAAATAGTGATCCATCCACCTTAAAATTTCCTTCATTCTCCGGATCCGGTTTTGAGGCTTTCCGGAACGGGAAAGCTCGTGGGATTCCCCATGGAACAGGCACATACGCGCCGGACAGCCGTGGAGCTTCAAAGCAGAAAACATAGAAAGCCCTTCTACCTGCCAGCACCGCATATCCTCGTCGGCGTGGATAAAGAGAGTGGGAGTCACGCAGCGATCTGCGTATTTTAAGGGTGAGAAATCCCAAAGCTTCTCCGGATTTTCCCGGGTATAGGTATTGTGATGGCGTTTATTAAAAATATAGCCAATATCCGACGTATATTCCATGGTGAGCCAACTGGAAATAGAACGCTGGGACGCGGCGGCGGCAAAGCGGTCTGTGTGTCCGATAATCCAGTTGGTCATAAAACCGCCGTAAGATCCGCCTGTTACGCCCACCCGGGCCTTGTCGATTGCCGGATAGCGTTTCAGCACTTCATCAGTAAATTCCATTAGATTTTTATATTCTACGTCGCCGTATTTTTCCCGAATATCGCCGAAGGCATTTCCTCTTCCGTCAGAACCCCGGGGATTGCAGAAAAATACAAAGTATCCGGAATTGGCCCAGACCTGCATTTCATGGTGATATATGGAGCCAAACACCGTTCTGGGGCCGCCGTGAATGTGAAGGATAGCCGGATAGCGCCTTAACGGATCCCGTTCTGTCAGATCTGTAGGCGGCATAACCCAGCCGTGGATCTCCACGCCGTCTGTTCCCGTATAGCTTACAGGCTCCGGCACAGACAAGCGGTGGTTCTTCAGCCATTCCCCGTTAAAGTCCGTTACCTGTTTTCCGTCAAAGTAAAGCTCTGCCGGGGCAAGGCCCTTCATTTTGCATTCCACTGTATGTTCCCCGTATACGTCAAAACCGTCTACGGCAGCTCCCGGCTCTACCATGATTTTCACACTTCCCTGGGCGTCCAGGCGGCACAGTCCGGAGTCGCCGTCGATAGTGGATACGAACCAGTATGCCCCGTCCGTCATTTTATCCAGGCGGCCGCTTCCCAGTTTGGCGTCAGAATTGACACTGTTTACTCCAACGGCATACTCCCAGGAAGTCCAGGGCGTCAGGGTTCCCGTTTTCAGGTCCATTTTGTAAAATTCGGGATACTGGCTCCAGCCGTAACGCTTATTGTCGCTGACCGTTATCAGGGCTTCCCCGTCTCCTAAAAATTCCAGGGTGTCTCCGGTTCGGACAGAGTCTTTTTCTATGAGAACCCGCATTTCTCCGGTTTTCCAGTTGTACAGACGCACTTCATTCCAGTTATACCGGCGGCCTTTCCATTCCATGCCGGACACTAAAAGCATATCCCCCTGTCTCCGGTACGCACTGATGTCAAACCATTCCCCGGTCAAAGGCTGAAGGCGGGTTTCCTCTTCTCCTGCCGGGTCAAAAAGGAACAGCCTGTTGCGGATTCCGTAGGTAAAACTGCGCCCATTGCTCCAAAAAGGCGCTTCCTCAATGACTTCGCAATTTTCTGACTTTGCCTCTCCGTTCTGCCACCGGGCCAGCACCAGGTATCTTCCGTCCTCCATCTGCTCTAATTTGACTGCCGGGAAAGGAAGGGTAAATACTGGCAGCGCCTCTCCCCCTGCCGGATTGATCTCGTAAAAGGCGTTTTCTTTCCCTGCATCTTTTTTTGCGGGAAAGATCAGGGTATTGTTTCTTGTCCAAAAATAGGCTTTTACATCGCCCCTTCCGGTCAGCCTCCTGACCGCTCCGGAACCGGGCTCAAAAATCCAGAGATCTCCTCTATAACCGTTGGCCTCATAGTCCCCTTGCTGAAGGATAAAGGCCACCATGGAACCGTCCGGCGAAAAGCCGGGATTGCTTACAAAACGGATCTCCAGAAGACTTTTCATTGTAATCTTTTCCATATGTTATCTCCTGATTATAAAAGCATTTACTTCTTTGGGGCTGCAAAGCGGTTTTCCTCTCCTCCTGCCTTGTATGACAGGCTGATTCCCAGCATTCCCGCCAGAATCAGCACCGTTCCCAGGACTTCCTGAAAGCGGAAGCTTTCCCCCAGGATCAGTACGCCGGAAAGGATTCCAATGACCGTGCTGAATGAGCAGGTAGCGGCGTACACAGCCGCCGGAAGATTGGCTGCGGCATAGGTCATTAGAAGAAAAGCGCCTACGCAGGAGCCGATCCCCATGTAAAGGACGGCAACGGCAAACTGGCGGTCAGAAAGTACCGCAAAATACTGCGGGGCAGAAATCCCCGCCGCAGCGCTGCGTAAAAATGACACTGCAGTAAATCCCAGTGCTCCCATACCTGTGGTAATGTAGACGATTTCAAACGAAGTGAAATAAGCCGAGGCCCGACGGACCACGACTCTTCCCAGGGCAATCACCGTCATGGAGGCCATGACCAGGATAAAGCCTGCCGCCGACATCTCCCCCTCTGTTCCCGATACGGCGTTGGCCGCAAAGACGCCCATAACCGTTACCAAAACAAACAGCACCTGCCTTTTGGTGGGATACTCCCGGTTAATGACCACAGAGAAAAAGAGCATTAGCGCCGGAATAATACTGGTGTACATAGAAAGCTGGGCGGTAGGCGCATAGATGGTAGAGGTTGTTTCCAATACCTGGCTGATGAGAGGGTTAATGAGGCCGCACAGCAGCACCAGATACATGGGCCGGCCCCGGTAGTTCACTTTTTGAAGGCCGGCAATGAGCAGGACAGTCATGACCAGAAACCCCAGTCCGAAACGGAAGGAAAGAAATTTGATGGTATCCTGTCCCACTGCTTCCATTCCCAGCTTAATAAAAAGGTAAGCGAACCCGAAGAGCACCTGAGACGCTATATTGGCAAAAAGAGGCAGATAGCGTTTCATTGGCCCGCCGTCCCTTTCTGCAGCGGGTGATGGCAGGCTACAAAATGACCGGGCTTCAGCTCCTTTAGCTGAGGACACTGGCTGCGGCAGGTTTCATCGGCATAGGGGCACCGCGGGTGGAAATGGCAGCCGGAAGGCGGATCTAAGGCGCTGGGAATATCGCCCTTTAAAATATCCCGATCCTCCTCCTGTTTCCGCAGCTCCGGATCCGGCAGGGGAATGGCCTCTAAAAGCCCTTCTGTGTAGGGATGCATGGGCTCGTCAAAGAGGGTTTCTTTATCTGTCAGCTCCACAATCTGGCCCAGATACATCACGGCGATACGGTCGCTAATATGCTTTACCGTAGGAAGGCCGTGGGCGATGAAAATATACGTCAGCCCGTAAGTTTTCTGCAGCTCTCTTAAAAGATTTAAAATCTGGGCCTGGATAGACACATCCAAGGCAGATACAGGCTCGTCGCAGATAATCAGCTTGGGCTGCAGAGCCAAAGCCCTGGCAATGCCGATCCTCTGCCTCTGTCCTCCAGAAAACTCATGGGGAAATCTGGAAGCGTAAGCCTCGTCCAATCCTACATGGCGCATTAATTCCAGCACCTTCTCATGGAGTTCTTTTCCGGAAGCAATGTGATGGGTCTTTAAGGGTTCTGCAATAATCTCTTCCACTCTCATTCTTGGATTTAACGAAGAATAGGGATCCTGAAAAATCATCTGAATGTCTTTCCGGTATTTGATGAGTTCTCCCCGGCTTAACTTTGCCAAATCCTGGCCTTCAAAAAGGATTTCTCCCTCTGTTGGCTTTAGGAGCCGGATAATGGTATTTCCCAAAGTGGATTTGCCGCAGCCGGACTCCCCTACAATGCCAAGGGTTTCTCCTTTATGAATAGCAAAGCTGACGTCGTCCACTGCTTTTAAATACCTGGGCTTTCCTCCCAGCTTTTCCGCCTTGACTTTAAAATAGGTTTTTAAATGCCTTACCTCCAAAAGCTTTTCTTCAGCCATTTTGGTCACCTCCCAATTCTTCCCAATGAATGCACCTTACGCACCGGTTTTCCGAAACCGTACTCAGTTCCGGCATGATCTTTTTGCAGTCTTCTCTGGCATAGGGACATCGCGGGTGGAAACGGCAGCCCTCCGGCATGGCAGACAGATTAGGAACAACGCCGCTGATAGTGCCAAGAATCTCATCAGGCTGATTGATTCGGATGGTACTGTTCATGAGGCCCTGAGTGTAGGGGTGGAGGGGACGGCCAAAGAGGCTGAACACATCTCCCTGTTCCACAATCTGGCCCGCATACATAACAATCACCCGGTCTGCAATCTCCGCCACAACGCCCAGATCATGGGTAATAAAGAGAATGGACGCCTCATATTCTTTCATAAGCTGGCGCATCAGCCGCAGAATCTGAGCCTGAATCGTTACGTCCAGGGCTGTAGTGGGTTCGTCGGCAATGAGCAGCGTAGGATTGTTAGCCATGGCAATGGCAATCATAACTCTCTGGCGCATTCCGCCGCTTAACGCGTTGGGGTATTCTTTCAGGATAGATTCCGGACGGGGAATCTCCACCTTTTTTAATAGTTCAATGGCCTTTTCCCTGGCCTCTTTCTTGGTGACCTGATTGTGGATACGGATGGTTTCCATAAGCTGATAGCCAATGGTAAACAAAGGATTGAGACTGGTCAGGGGTTCCTGGAAGATCATCGCCAGTTCTTTTCCCCTCAGCTTACGCAGCTCGTCAGGCTTTATAGCAGTCAGTTCCCGATCCTGCAGGCGGATAGAGCCGGCCTCCACCTGGCAGCCTCGCGGCGTAAGTCCCATGATAGAAAGAGAGGTAATGCTCTTCCCGCATCCGGACTCCCCTACCAGGGCTACCAGCTCTCCCTTGCCGATTTCAAAGGATACGTCCTTTACCGCCTGGATCCGCCCGTCTTCCGTCTTAAAATACACGTTCAAGTTTTCTATTTTCAATAAAGCTTCCCGATTTTCCATAGTATATTCCAGCCTTTCAAGGGTATCTGTTTTACGGTCACAGACCCTGGGTGTGAGGATCCAGATAATCTCTCAGCCAGTTCCCCAGAAACATGATTCCCAGTACCGTAAGAGTCAGGGTAACGCCGGGTATGGTCGCTACCCACCAGTCTGTGTCCAGATAATTTCTTCCTGCGGACAACATACCTCCCCAGGAAACATTAGGAGGCTGAATCCCCAGCCCCAAAAAGCTCAGGCTGGTTTCGGCAATAATGCTGGTAGCCACAGCCAGAGTCGACACTACAATAAATACAGAAAATACGTTGGGAAGAATATGCTTCCATATGATCTTATAATCCGGAGTACCGATAGTAATGGAAGCCTTCACAAACTCCCGTTCTTTTAGCACCAGCACTTCGCTGCGGATTAACCGGGCGTAATTTACCCAGCCGGTAACGCCGATTACCACAATCAGAGTTGTAACGCTGGCCTGCATCATACTGACGGCTACCAGAGCCAGCAGGGTTCTGGGAATGGCGTGGAAGGCGTCTGTAATTCTCATAATAATGGAGTCGCAGATACCGCCGTAATATCCTGCCACAAGGCCAAAAGTCGTACCGATAATACCGGCTACAAATACGCTGAATACGCCGATGAGCATGGATATGCGGGCTCCGTAAATCAGACGGCTTAAAATGTCGTGGCCCAGATTGTCTGTCCCCAAAAGGAACTGCATATCTCCGCCTTTTACAAAGGCCGGGGGCTTTAACATATACAGAGGGTTAATGGCATTGGGATCATAGGGGGCGATAAAAGGGGCAAACACCGCGCAGAACATAACTACTGCCACAATGATAAACCCTACCATTCCTGTTTTGCTTCTCCAGAGGGACCGCATCCAGCGCGGCGCTCTCTTTCTCTTTGCTGTCTTTTCCATCTCTTCTGCTCCTTTGCTAATAGAAGTCCGCCGCCGGATAGACGGCATCGAAGTCTTACTGGTATTTAATCCGCGGATCAATGAGGCAGTAAACCAGGTCTGCGATGAGATTCGCTACCAAAGTGATAATGGATATGAGGAAAATACATACCTGTACAATGCTCATATCCTTATTGTTAATGGCCTGGATTAAAAACTGTCCCAGTCCCGGCCATGCAAAAACCGTTTCCACAATTAAGGCTCCGCCTACCAGTCCGGGGATCTCCAATGCAACGATGGTAACCACAGGCACCAGAGCATTTTTAAAGGCATGGATACAGATAACAAAAAATTCCCGAAGTCCCTTGCTCCTGGCTGTGCGGATATAATCCTCATGCATAATGGACAGCATATTGGAACGGATCATAGGAATAATCGGCGCCGCCGTCTGTACTGCCAGGGTCACGGCAGGCAGAATAATGTGGGCCGGGGTTCCGCTGCCGGACACCGGAAGGAGCCGGAGATTGACGGAAAAAACCAGTATCAGCAGGATTCCTACCCAGAAGCTTGGCATGGCCCGTCCCAGGACAGATAAGCCGCTGATAACCAGATCAAAAGGCGATCCAGAAAACTGTGCGCTGAGGATTCCCATGGGAATAGCGAACAGAATGGCAAACAGCAGAGACACGCCTGCAAGCTGCACGGAAACAGGGATTCGTGCCAGAGCCAGATCCATGGCCGGCTGATTAAATCGGTACGAATTGCCGAAATTTCCTTTCAGCACGTCTTTCATAAAAGACAGGTACTGGATATACAGCGGGCGGTTGAGGCCCATGGCCTCTCTCAGCCGTTCCCTGTCTTCCGGCGTGGCGTCAAGCGGCAAAAGATTTACCGTAGGATCGCCGGCCACGTTGACCAGAAAGAATACCACCATTGTTATAATAATTAAAACCGGAATCACCTGTAACAGACGTCTGGTCAGATACCTTCCCATTGTCATGCCCTCCTATCTGATAGCAAAAAGAGGCTGCTAACATACAGCAGCCCCTTGCGAATGTCTCTCTTTTTTAGCAGCCCTGCGCTATTGGTAATGGGCCGCCGTTCTTACTGCGCTACCCCAATCTCGTCAGGAAGGATCGTACTGTCCATCTGGGGAGTGAAGGTAAAGCGGTTGTTGACGCCGTAAATCGCTTTCAACTGAGCAATTGCAATCTGCGGACGGTCTTCGGCGCAAATCTGCTGAATCTGTCTGGAAAGTTCGTATTTCTTCTCCTCGTCCATCTCGCTTCTGGTCTGCTGATACAGTTCGCGGATTGTGGGATTATTGTAATCGCTCATGCCCTCCGTGCGGACCGGATCACAGAACTGGGCCAGAGGATAGCAGCCGTCATACTGTCCGTCAGACAAAGCAACCAGGAATGCGTCTTTAATGTTCTTTTCAGAGAACATAGAACTGAGTACGTTGCTGTCTACCACTTCAAGATTTACATGGATGCCAATCGCTTCAATGTAAGCGGCTATCATCTGAGCAATCTCATTATCCATGAGATAGCGGTTGCTGGAACCTGTCAAATCTAAAGTAAGCTGTCCTTCCTGATAGCCTGCGTCAGCCAGAATCTGTTTTGCTTTTTCAGGATCGTAAAGATTTCCGTTCTCTGTTCCAAAAAGACTGTCATCATGGCCGGGAACAGAGGATCCGATACGGGTACGGGTGGGAGTTCCTGCTCCCTGGAGAAGCTGTTCACAGATGGCCGCCTTGTCAATGGCCAGCTCAATGGCTTCACGAACTGCCGGATCGCTGCAGACCCGTCCGTCTGTCATCTTTAAAATCATCAGAAGAATGGAAGAGGTTTCGCCGTAAACCAGTGAAGTTCCGTCTCCTTCTGTATTGCCGGAAATACGCTCCCACTCATTAACGGGTACATTGGAAATAAGATCTACGCCGCCGGTCATCAGCTCCGCCACACGGGTGGAGGATTCAGGAATCACCCGGTATGTAACCTCTTCCCAGGTAGCCGGTTCCCCGTAATAATCCGGGTTGGGAATCAGGGTGTAATGGTCGTCGGGAACCCATTCCTTTAACTGGTATTTGCCGGAGGTCACAGGAGCCTGGATATAGGCCTCAATGCCGTTTTCCTCAAACCAGGTTTTGGGAAGGATTGTGGAGCTTCCCATAGCCACCAGACTCAGCATATCCGGTCTGGGAGAAGTCGTCACCACATCTACCGTATACTCGTCCACCACATCTACGTGATCAATGCAGTTAAAGTAATGGTTCGCCACCAACGTCTCATCTTTGGCCACACGCTCCAGACTAAACTTAACGTCTTCCGCTGTCATGTGATCCCCGTTGATAAAATTAATATCGTCGCGGAGGGTAAAGCGCCAGGTCAAATCGTCTATCTGCTCATATCCCGTAGCCGCGTCGCCTACCAGCTCAAAGTCCTGATTGCGTTTGTAAAGCTGGGTTCCCACGCTCTTAAAAAAGTCTCCGGTGCTGGTGGACATCTGATCCATGGGATCCAGGGTTGCCAAGTCGCTGGACAAACCGATGACCACAGTAGTAGGCGTTTCCGTCTCCGGGGCACTGCTTTCCGCTGTCCCTGTGGTCCCCTCTGTCTGAGCCGCCGTAGTTCCGGCTGGTTCAGAAGAACCTCCGCAGGCGGTAAGCCCCAGCATAGCGCAGGTTAAAATCGCCGCCGTCAGCCTGTTTAAGTGTTTTCTCTTCCTCATAATGTTCTCTCCTCTCCCTTTATTTCTCCATCCCCGGACAGGGATTTCCGTATGCGCCCAGTACATCCGCCTTTGCCGGCACATTTTATTGCACAGGTACGCAGCCGCTGCGGAGGGCGTTATCTCCCAAAAGCCCAAACTTTCATACGTTAATACGCCAAAGCATTTGTTATAAGATAAAAGCACAAAGACTCCCTCACTACACGCCTTTGTGCTTTCCGCCCTCCATGCACTTTACCACATCATTGTAGTAATGCATGAATGATTAGTCCTTTAACATAGTATAGCGATACTAACGCAACTTGTCAATCTATTTTTTGCTTCTCTTTTCTCTTTTTTCACTGATTTTTTGTGTTTGCAATCACTCCGGAATCAGGTCCTGCCATCCTCCGCTGGGCTGCTGCAGAGCCGTTTCTGTGTAAATGTCCATGACCCGGTAAAAAGTGTCCAGCTCTTCTAAAGTACAGCCATTTTTTAACAGCCTCTCAATAATTGAGTTCTTATCTTCCTCCTTGTTTTTCACGATCCGTTTCCAAAGCCGGACTCCGGCATCCGTAGGATACAAGAGGATCCTTTTTTGATTTTCAGGAGAAGGACACGTTTCAATCATCCCTTTTTGCTTCAGTTTTTTAATGCTCTGGGACAGTGCGCTGCGGGTTCTTTTCCATTTCCTGGAAAGCTGCGCTGCCGTAATCCCCGGATTTTTTACAACCTCCATTACAATAGACGCTTCCACAATAGTCAGCATAATGCCCGGTTCATACTCTTTGGGAATATTGATCATAGCGCTGCAGACCATTACAAAATCATAAACCATACCCACCCGGTAATGGGAGTGGTACATCAGATAGTCCATAGCCTCCTCCATATCCGGAATGCCTGAATCTGTTTGGCCGGGAAGCTGCCCGTCCATATCCTGTGTTCTTTTTTCCTTTTTTTCCATATCTCCTCCATCATTTCTGCCGTCTCTGCTGCCGCAGCCGGCATCATTTGTTATTCTACAAATATACCATGCAATCTGAAAAAGTCAAAATATTCTTTGGCAATTATTGACAAGTTTTTTGCCCCGTGCTATGATTTTAGAAAAATTTATGATTAGGCACTTAATATATTTTGGATCCCCAAAACACAACTAAGGAGCCGTTTTTCCAGGAAAAGGAGGTTTCAAAATGAGAGATTTACAAAAGATTTATGACCACATAGACGCCCACGCCCAGGAATATATTGAGCTTCTCCAAAAGTTCTGCCGTCAGCCCAGTATTTCGGCTCAAAATATCGGCATGAGGGAGATGGTGGGGCTGATTCTGGAAGAACTGTCCTCTCTGGGCGTTGCTGTAGACGTAGTGGAAACCAGTGGAAATCCCATTATTTACGGTGAATTAGAAGGAGCCAATAAAGAGCGCACACTCTCTTTTTACAACCATTACGACGTACAGCCTCCGGAACCTCTCGAAGAATGGAACAGCGATCCCTTTGCCGCTGAGATCCGCGACGGCAAAATTTATGCCAGAGGCGCTACGGACAACAAGGGCAGCCTTCTGTGCCGTCTCTGCGCTATCCGCGCCTTCCAGGAGGTCTACGGCGAACTGCCCCTGAAAATCAAACTGATTTATGAGGGTGAGGAGGAGATCGGAAGCCCCCATCTGTCAGAGTTTGCCGAGAAATATCCGGAACGCCTAAAGACCGATGGCTTTGCCTGGGAAGGCGGTACAAAGCAGATTAACGGCCCCCTGGAAGTCAGCTTCGGCGTAAAAGGGCTTCTGTATATCGAGCTTCGCTGCCGCACCGCCAACAGCGATCTTCACTCCAGCAATGCGGCCATTGTAAAAAATCCTGCTTGGCATCTGGTTCAGGCTCTGGCTACCATGAAGGACGCTGACGATCACATTCTCATTGACGGCTTCTACGATAACGTAAAGGCTCCTACGCCCTATGAAATGGACTGCTTAAAGACTCTGGACTACAAAGAGGACGAAGTAAAGCAGCGCATGGGCCTGGACGGATTTATTAACGATCTTACAGGCATTGACCTGTTAAACAAGCTGTATTACCAGCCTACTGCCAACATTGCCGGTTTTAAGGCCGGTTACATCGGAGACGGGGCAAAAACCGTAATGCCTGGAAACGCTGTGGTCAAAATGGATCTGCGTCTGGTACCGGATCAGATGCCGGATGAAATTCTGGAAAAGGTACGGAAGCATTTAGATAAGCGGGGCTTTACGGACATTGAAGTGGTACGCCTTTCCGGCGAACCGCCCTTCCGGGCCAATCCGGAATGCCTCTTTGCCCAGACTGTGGTAAAATGCGTAAAACCCGTTTACGGCATGGATCCCGAGGTTTTAGTCAGCAGTTCCGGCACCACCGCCATGTACCAGTTCTGCCATTCCGCCGGTTTAGACGCCGTCATGTTCGGGGCCGGAAACGTAGCTTCCAACATTCACGCCCCCAATGAAAATATCATTATTGACGATTATATCCAGGCCATAAAGATGGCGGCTACCGTTATGGAAGAATTTGCAAACGCAAAAGAAGAATAATTCTAACTTTAGAAGAATAAACCTCCCCCCCAACCGTCACATGGAAACCATGGAAAAGGGGCCGCTATGCCGAATATTTTGGTGTACGGTCCCTTTTCTATATGGTATACTGTAAGTACTTCAATTCATCATGAGGAGGAACTGATATGCCAGTGTACAATGATTTAGATAAGCGAATGAAAGAGTTTTATGAGTGTATCCCTAAGACAAAACTAATGAGAAGATGCCCTGTGGTAATCCGGATTGACGGCAGATCCTTCCATACCTTTACCAGAGGTTTCCAAAAGCCTTTTGATGATGTGTTAATGGAAACTATGCAGGAAACCATGAAATATCTTTGTGAGAATGTACAGGGCTGCGTTTTGGGCTACACACAGTCCGATGAAATCAGCTTAATTCTCATTGACTATAAAAAATTAACCTCATCAGCCTTCTTTGATTATGAGGTTCAAAAAGTTTGCAGTATTACTGCTTCCATGGCTACTATGGCCTTTAATATGAATTTCCAGAGAATCTATTCTGAAAAGCTTTCCGGAATGGATAATCCTCAGGAAAAAGAGCGTTTACAGAATGTATACGGCAAAAAGTGTTTCACCGCAATGTTTGATTCCCGGTGTTTTAATATTCCCAAGGAAGAAGTTGCCAATTATCTTTTTTGGCGGCAAAAGGACGCTTCAAGAAACAGCATTCAGATGGTAGGGCAGGCCAATTTTACTCATAAAGAATTACAGCGCAAATCCTGCAGTGACATTCAGGATATGCTGATGCTTCAAAGAGGAATCAACTGGAATGATTTAGAGACTTGTAAGAAACGCGGTAGCTGCTGCTTTAAAGAGGAATACGACGCGGACGGCACTTTAAGGACACGCTTGGTTGTTGATAAAGAAATCCCTGTTTTTAAAGAAGAAGGCAGGAATTATATTGAAAAACTGATTTATGTCGGCGAATCATAAAAGCTGCGCTTTTCTAAAGCTTCGACGCCCTATGCAATAATGTTATTGGCCATCTTTTTCAAAAATAAAAGAGGCCTTCACAGCCGCACAGCAGGCAGGAGGGGAATGGTTATGGAAAAACGGTATACAGTCTTTATAAGTTCCACTTATGAAGATCTGCGGGAAGAACGTGAAAAAGTCATGGGGGCTTTATTAAAGCTAAATTTCATTCCATGTGGAATGGAATTGTTTCCGGCTTCCAGTGAAGAACAGTGGTCTTTAATACAGCGTGTCATTGATGACTGCGATTACTATATTTTAATCTTAGCAGGAAAATACGGTTCCGTTAATAATCAGGGCATTAGTTACACTGAAATGGAGTATCGCTATGCAATAAAACAGGGGAAGCCTGTTATAGCCTTTGTGCACAAATGTCCGGATACTTTACCGGCAAACAAAGTCGAGTGTTCTGGTAAAAAACAAAAGCAATTAGAGAATTTCAGGAAATTTGTTAAAACGAAACTAGTCAACTTCTGGCAAAATCCCTATGAGTTGGGACTTCAAGTATCCATTAGTATGACTAAATTGATCGCGCAGTTTCCAACCCCCGGCTGGGTAAAAGCAGACCATATTGTTGACCAAAAAAACATTATGGGATTAAGCGCAGTTCATAAATACAGGCAATACGAAAATAAAGTATTAAATGACTCTACTATGCTGGAAAAATTAGATATATGTGCTTTTGGACTGCGCTCATTCCGTGATTCGACAGCAAAAGAAACCCGTAATGCATGTGCAAATGGATTGGTAATAAGGTTTTTATGTATCTCACCTTCATCAATTTATCTGGAACAGCGTGAAAAAGAAGAAAACGTCGGGAAAGGGGAAATAGCTCGTACCATCAATGATTGTATTGAATATTTCCTCGATTTAAAAAAAGACTTTCCCCAAAATGTTTTTGTCAAATCTTATGACTCTCTTCCATTAGACCTCTATTGGAGACAGGACGACATTCTGGCTGTCGGCCCATATTTATTTGGAAAAACAAGCCAGCAGACAATCACCTATGAGTATAAAAAAGGCACTGCAGGATTCTCTTATTATACAGATTATTTTGAAGAATTATGGAATAATAACGAGTTTTGTACTGAAATATCAGTAATTGAAGCATAAAAGCTGCCGGCTGGCCACAATGTTTCTTTTGTGGTTCCAGCCGGCATTCTGCTTTCTAAACAATCTCTATTTCTGCAATAAACCTTTTCCTTTTTCGTAATACGTTTTCATTTCAGCTTCCGGCACCATGCTTCCTCCGGTAACCCAGATGAGATGCGTCCCTGCTCTTTCCGTTTCTGCCAGCCCCGCCCTCTCCAGGTATTCTTTAAAAGCCGGGAAATGGCTCTTTAAAAGGGGGCCGTACATTCCGGCCAAAGCGCTGGGCTCCAGATAGATTTCCTCTGAGTCCGCCATCAGTGCTAACATTTGGTACATCCGTTCATCATCAAGGGAGTAGCAGCCGTCCATAAAGGGCCGCATAAAAGCCCCCACAAATCCGGATGCCCGCCCCACTGCCAGTCCGTCTGCAATGGTGATATTGTCTATGCCGAAATCCTGTACGCTTATTTCATTGTTTTTCCCTGTTGCCATTCCCAGCATCATACAGCAGGAATGAGTGGGTTCAGCAAAAAAGCAATGGACATGGTCGCCAAAAATCAGTTTCAAGCCAAAGGCAACTCCGCCGGGGCCTCCGCCTACCCCGCAGGGGAGATAGACGAAAAGTGGGTGCTCTTTGCTGACTGTAATATTCTCCTGCTCAAACTGCTTTTTCAGCCTGAGGGCCGCTACGGAATATCCCAAAAACAGAGTCTGGGAATTTTCGTCATCAACAAAATAACAGTAGGGATCTTTTTCAGCCTGAAGTCTTCCTTCTTTCACAGCAACGCTGTAATCGGATTGGTATTCCTTTACTACAACTCCTTTGCTCCGCAGCATATCCTTTTTCCACTGGCGGGCGTCGGCGGACATATGAACCGTTACCTGAAATCCCAGTTTTGCGCTCATAATGCCGATAGAAAGGCCCAGATTTCCTGTGGATCCCACCCCAATGGAATAGCGGGAAAACAGCTCCCGAAATTCTTCAGAGTCAAAAATCTCGTAAGTATCGCCGACGTGAAGCAGCCCATTTTGGACAGCAATGTCCTCTGCATGTTTTAAAACCTCATAAATGCCGCCCCGCGCCTTAATAGAACCGGATACTGCCAGATGACTGTCCAGCTTTGCCCACAATTCTCCTGAAATCTCATTTTTATCCCAGCTTTCCAGGGCTTCTTTCATCTTCGGGATCTTTTTTAATGGCGATTCAATAATGCCATGATTTGGAACCGTCTCCGGAAATGCCTTTTCAAAGTACGGAGCGAACCGTTCCAGACGGCGGCTGGCGTCCAGCACGTCTTCCATAGTCAGCCGGCAGTCCTTTACCGCCTCCTCACAGGGAATTTTGTCCGGATTGATCCACACCGTTTCCTTCAGACTGCGGATGTCCTTTACCACAGGATACTCCGCTTCCCATTCTTCCCATGTTTTTCCTAAAACCAAGTGTTCTTTATTTTCCATAATTGCCTCTCTTCATGCAATTTTTTTAAAACATTCCAGGCAGCACCCCTGAGAACGTATTTAATATCATTACTACCACAAAACCTACCAGGCTGGCAAGTGTTGTGGGCCATGTAGTCGCTACAAACGCTTCATTTACACTGATATTGCTGTATCTTGTAGGAATCCAGAAAGCAGCGTCTGTGGGAAGAGTAAGGCCTACGGTTCCCACGCAGATGGCCAGACCTACGGTTACAGGAGAAATGCCTGTGGCCAGAGCCATAGGGCCTACGATTGATACGGTAGTCAGCATTGCCACTGTTGCAGAGCCTACTGCCGCCCGGATAATCATAGCCAGCACAAAGGCCAGGAGGATAACCGGAATATTCATTCTGGAGAGCAGTTCTACCAGGGCGTCTCCCAGGCCGCTGGCCTGCAGGACGGTTCCAAAGCAGTTGCCGCAGCCGATAACCATCAGAATATTCCCCATAGAATCTGATACTTTGTCAATGTAATTCCACAGAGTCGGGGCTGATGCCGGAACCAGGTATTTCCGCAGCACGACCCCTGTTACCATCATTGCGATAAACAGCGCCACGTTGTTGTCGCCAAGAAATGTAAAGGCAATATTCAGCACATTTTCCGCAGGGAGAATGATGCTGCATACAGATTTAATAATAATCAGGACAATGGGAAGGGCAATGAGGCCCAGAGTCAGTCCCGCTGAAGGTTTCGTCGGATCTGCCTTCAGGATTTCGTCATTGTTTAACAGTTCTTGCACTTCCGCTTTTTGCTTTTCCCGATCTGCAGCGGTCAATCTGCGGTTTAAAATGTTTGCGTACTGCCACCCACAGATCAGGCTGGCAGGAAGAGCTACAATGATTCCATAAATAATAAACCAGCCTACATCTGCCCCAATCTGTCCGGCTACTGCCAAAGGCCCGGGGGTAGGAGCTACAACGCAGTGGGTCAGCAAAAGCCCCGTAAACAGAGCCGCCACGTAAGCCGGGGTTTTCTTTTTCGTCAATTTCTGCAGACTGGTTACCAGAGGATTCAGCGTAATGTAAGCAGAGCCGAAATACACCGGAATGGAAACGATAAAGCCGGCAAGGTTCAGGGCCAGCATATCATTTTTCTTACCAAAGGTCCTTAACAGTCCCTTTGCCATCTCTTCCATTCCGCCTGAATCGCCTAGCATCATTCCGAAAATGCCTCCGAATAAGATCAGCAGGCCGATGCTGGTCATGATGCTGCCGAAACCGCTGGTCAGCAGGCTTGTGGTTTCCGAAAGGGGAATCCCGCACAGGACGCCCATGAGAATCGCGCAGATAAACAGGGAAACGCCAGGACTCACTTTAAACACGATCAGCGATACCAAAAGAATTGCCATTGTAATCACAAAAGCTAATAAAACATTCATACACGTACCTAATACCTTTCCCCGGAGAGCCACCAGAACGTATCTGCTCCGGCCCTCCGGCATATTATCCTATGTTACTTTTTCTATGGAAAAATCCAGCTTCTTACGCGTTGTGGCGAATCATCTTACCGGGCATTGCCCCTGTAAACTTCTTGTCATGGTAAACAAGCTGGCCGTTTACAAACACATAGTCAATGCCTTCTGTAATGCTGTTGGAATTGCTGTAAGTCGCCGTATCCTGGAGTCGGTCATAATCAAAAATCAAAAGATCAGCGTCATAGCCTTCCTTCACAAGCCCCTTATTTTTTACTAACAGATACTGGGCTGTCTGGCCCGTCATCTTGTGAATGATCTCTTCCAGGCTCATAATTCCTTTTTCTTTCACAAAATACGTAATGGCATGGGGGAAGGTTCCGCTGGCTCTGGGGTGGCCTTTCTCTTTCCAGCTCCTGGTCAGTCCGTCGCTACCTACAACGCAATAGGGATCCTGGATGATTTCACACACGTCCTCGTCGCACATACTGCTGTATACGCCGCCAGTTTCGCAGTTATTGGCTACACACAGGTCGAAGAATGCTTCCCACGGATCCTTTCCCATCTCCGCCGCATACTCTGTAATGAACTTTCCTTCCGCCTGTGGAGTCTTGGGTGCTGAATAGACGTAGACGCCGCCCCAGCCGCCTGCATTCAGATAGTAATTGTCGTAAGGAGTCTCCGGATCCTCCATCTCTGCTTTCAGTTTTTTTCTAAATTCCAGATCCTTCAGCTTTTCCGTCATGGACTTAAAGCCGTTTTCAAAATACCACGGCGGTATGCAGGCGTTCAGCGTGGTCATATTGCAGGTGTAAGGATACTGGTCGCAGATCACCTGGATTCCCTCTTCCCGCGCCTCATGGATCAGGCGAAGCGTCTCCTTCTGCTTGCCCCAGTTGGGTTTTCCAAGCATCTTGTGGTGGGAAATATCCACCCGGACTCCTGCCTGACGGCCTACGTTAATGGTCTCTTTTACGGCGTCAACGATCTCATTGGATTCATTTCTCATATGGCTTGCATAAATCCCGTTGTAAGGAGCGATTACCTTTGCCAGCTCAATAATTTCCTTTTCCTCTGCATAGCAGCTTGGCGTATAGATTAAACCGGTAGAAAAGCCTGCCGCCCCGGCTTCCATAGCTTCTTTCAAAATGGACTTCATCTTTTCCAGTTCTTCGTCTGTTGCAGGACGGTTCGCCATTCCCATAGCGGCAATCCTCAGACTGCTGTGACCTACGTACATCTTAACATTTGCCGTCATCGGCTGCTTGTCCGCCCATTCAAGCCATCGGCTATAACTGGACCAGTTGGCCATATCATCAGGGAAGGAGGTTGTCCCCATTGCCAGCAGGCTCTGAATATCCGCCAGATTATCCTTCGAAACCGGCGTCATGGACAGACCGCACTGGCCGACAATCTCCGTCGTCACGCCCTGAGTGGTTTTAAACAGATGGGCGTCTTCTGTTCCCAGGATCAAGTCCCCGTGGGAATGGGCGTCAATAAATCCCGGACACACAAACCGTCCGTCTGCGTCAATGACTTCTTTTGCTTCCTCATCACCCTTGGCCATGACGATTTTTCCGTCCTGAATGCCTACGCTTCCCGGATAAGCCGGCGCACCGCTGCCGTCAATGATCTTTGCATTCTTAATCAACACATCCAACATTTGTAATCTCCTTCCTTTCTTCGTAATCCTCTGCCCTTTCAGGCGTTACCTGATTTTTCTACTGTCCCGGAACAAGTGTTAAGTATAATTTAACACTTGTTTTTAGAAATGTCAACTAATTTTATGTTGTTTTTTCGACTTTTATAGGTGTTTTTGCCAGTTATTCACACGGTTATGTACGATCATTTGGAAATTTGCCAAATTTCCCTTTTGTCCGCTTCATTTTCTCTTTCCGAAAATTAATTAAACTTAACACCCTTTATCTAACCCGGCAAATCTTCTCCAAAATATCCCAAAAGTATGGTATAATATCCGCGAGAGCAATGAGCAGTGCGCGTACAAGAAAGAATCCTGCTTTGCAGGATTCTCCGCCTGCGGCGGGTCGCTTTAGCGACATAATTCTTCTCCGCCGCAGTGCGTTCCTGCCCGGAGGGCTTTTTGTTCTATAGGGCGAATGCCCGTGAACGAGGAAAACAAAGTTTTCCGAGTGGACACTGCGAATACATACCTGGCCACTTAACGAGGTCTTCCACGAGTTTAGTGGACAGGGTATATGAAACGTGAGAAAGGAGTTTCTTCTTTGGAAGATTTAAACATTGGAAAAAAAGTTCAAAAACTACGGATTCAGAGCGGGATTTCTGTCCGGAAATTATCATCTATCGCAGGAATCACCCCTTCCATGCTCAGTCAGATTGAAAATGAGCAGGTAAATCCATCTATTAATACCCTAAGAGCCATTGCTTCTGCTCTGAATGCCCCCTTGTACCACTTTTTTAAAGAGGATTCTGAGGATTATCCCGTTGTAACTCCGGATTCCCGAAAAACCATTGGAAGGAAGGACGAGCCCGATGTCCTTTATGAACTGCTGACGCCTGATACGAGGGGAAATATTGAATTTTGTATGATGATTATCCCGGCAAACAGCAGTTCCTACTCTACGCCCAAAAGCCACACCGGCGAGGAGGTCGCTTTCCTGTATTCCGGGGAAGCTGTGGATCTGGAAATCGACTCCAGGGCTTATACTCTTCGGCAGGGAGACAGCGTAAGAATCCCGCCTCAGGCCCTCCATATCTGGCATAACCGAAGGAATACCCCAGTACAGGTTATTTTTGCCATCACGCCGCCCTCCTTTTGAGCCAGAAGGAAATGGATAAAAGAGGACAATAAAGAATCCTGCAAAGCAGGATTCCCCGCCTGCGGTGGGTCGCTTTAGCGGCATAACTCCTCTCCGCCCCAGTGCGTTCCTGCCCGAAGGGCGTTTTGTTCTATAGGAAATTCAGAGTAATTTCCTAATAGAACAAAAAACGCCGGCTGGCCACATTTTCTGTTTCGTGGCTCCAGCCGGCATTCTCTTACAAAGTTCTACCGATACCCTTTCTGGCTTTCATATTCTACAATCAAATCCCTGTTGGCAACTTCATACTCGTTAAGCCAGGATTCCTGGAACGCGTCAGGCTGAACCCTGGGCTCATACCAGTCGAAGGATTCAAAGTATGCCTGCAGCTCTTCGTCCTGGAAAATCCTTCCATGACGGGCATAAATTTCGTTCCGGGCCAGCCTGCACTGCTCTGCCGTCATTCCTTCCAAATCCTCATTGGTCAGATACCGGGAATTGCTTTCCGGCAAAATGTATTCCTGCTGTTCCAGGCTCTCTTCCTCTGAAGGCTCTGCCTCTTCTTCAGATGGTTCTTCCATCAGCGGCTCTTCTTCGGCAGATTCCCTTACCTCTGTAGGGTTTTCTTCCCCGCTGGGTTCCGCTGCCTCTGGGGCTTCCTCTTCTCTGACAAGTTCCGCTGCTTCTCCGGAAACCTCTTCTCTGGCTCCTTCCGTTACCTCTCCAATCTCCTCTTCTTCCAGAGCATCTCTGGCCGGTTCTTCAGAGATCTCCTCTTCATACCCGCCTACTACTCCTTTTACGGCTTCCTCTATTCTTGGTTTTAAAATTCCAACTGCAATTCCTGCCACCGCAGCTACTGCCAAAATCCCTGCAGCTATCAAAATAAACTTTCCGCTTTTCCTTTTCTTAGGCTCAGGTTTTGCTGCGGGAGCTTTGGGTCCCAAATCCCTATCCGGAACCGGCATTGGAGGCCGCGCCTCCTCCGGACGAACCCCAGGGCTGCCTTTATCGACATACTCGTTTGTTTTCGGTTCCTCCGGCCGGACCACCCGCGTTCCGCAGTTCGTGCAAAATTTTGCGGTCGGCGCCAATTCCTTCCCACATTGACTGCATTTCATACGAATCCCTCCCTCGTTATTGTTTCAAGTGTGGCCCTGTATTTTAGCAAGAAATCACAGACACCGTCCCATTAGAGCTAATTGCCCGACAGCAATCCACATAAACTTCTATAAAATCGTATCCGCCGTGCATCGCAATGCCTCTGGCCTTCTCCAATCCACCCGGCATCATCTGTCCCGCCTTATAATGTTCCAGAATGCCGCCTGTAATATCCAGGGCATGAACCTCATAAGGCTTTCCTAAATAACAAACGGACACGCAGCCCAAAAGAATGCCTTCAATTTCCACTTCCGGAAATTCCTGCTTAATGGCATTGATAATCTCTTTGACTTTTTCCTGGTTATGGACATGGCCGCCTGCGTCCAGTTTATGCATGGCTTCCATATATTCTTTGGACCTGGTTTTCCGCAAAAGCCGATCCATCTGCATTTTGTCCATCTGCTTCATCTGCCGTTTCTCTTCCCGCTGGTAAGAAGCGCTTAACAAATTACGCGTTTCCATCTCCTCTTTCCGGGGCGTTCTCAATATTGGTCTTGGCACAATCGATTCCTCCTCTTCCTCCAATGCAAGAGACACGGAAGGGGCCGTATTCTATCCCGTTGCTTCCGTGTCTGAGCTTTGTTTTTATACCAACACTTTTCTCGTCTTCGGGCCGCTTTTTTTCGGCGTTAATTCCTCTCCGCCAATGGGTTTCCCAGAAGCAGGCACCGCCCGTTCCTTTCCCCATTCCCGAATCGCTTCTATTTTCTCCGGGCTTGTTTGTGAAAGAGGAACTACATTGTTAAATGCCGAAATCACGTTCTCCGTATTTAACACAAAGCTGTCATTGGCAATGGTCCGGTAGGCCAAATCCCGAACCGTTGACTCCAAATCCGCTCCGGTAAATCCGTCGCTGATTTCCACAATTTTGTCAGAAAAGGGGCCTGTAAATTCCAAATCCAGATACTTGCGCATATAGAGAGATAAAATGTCTCTTCTCTCATCTGCAGTAGGCAAATCTACGAAAAACAGCTCGTCAAACCGGCCTCTGCGCAGCAATTCCGAAGGAAGCATGGAGACGTCATTTGCCGTGGCTACCACAAATACCTGCTTCTTGCATTCCTGCATCCAGAACAGGAACTGTCCCACCATTCGGGTGGAAACTCCGCCGTCGCCAGAACCGCTGGCCGCGCCGGACAATCCCTTTTCTATCTCGTCAATCCACAAAATACAGGGAGAAACGTTTTCCGCAGTGGTCAGGGCGTCCTTTAGCTGCTGCTCCGACTGGCCCACATAGCTTCCCTGTACAGTAGCAAAATCCAGACGGTACAATGGGAGTTTCCAATTGACGGAAATGGATTTCGCAGAAAGAGATTTTCCGCAGCCGGGAACCCCTACCAAAAGGATCCCCCTGGGCGGCTGCAGCCCCTTGGCCCGCAGTTCGTCCCGTTTTTCCGGTGTCAGCAGCTCCTTTTTTTCATTGAGCCATTTCCGAAGGCCTTCCAGGCCGCCTACATCTTTTACGCTCTCGTCTACCTCTATTTTTTCCAGGCCGGAAATATCGGAAAACAGCCGATCCTTTGCAAAGCGGATCTCGTCCATATCCGATTTTCGGATACGCTTGTTGGCAATCAGCGCAGCAATTACATTTTCCGCCTCAATCCGGGTGACCCCTGACAATGTGGAAGCCGCCTCCCGAATGTCCGTATTGTCCCATTCAATGGGAATCTCACTGCGATAGTCATCAATATATTCCTTGATAATAGAATACATCTCATCTTCATTTGGCAGATCAATTTTGATAGTCATGCCCTGGCGCTGAAGCTGATTCCAAACACTGTTATTGGTCAGAACCATTACTACGCCGCCGGATTCATTGGCCAGATTAACCAGGGCAAGAATCTGCTTGGAATCGCTGTTTTCCCCGCTTAAATCCGGTACCTCCGTCAAAATAATGGTCAGATACTGCTTGCGTTTCATCTGTTCCGTCATGAAATCAATGGCCCCGTATACGGACTTATCATCACTTAAAATTTTATCTGTAGCAAGGTCGTAAACGCCTTTCGTCAGAGAATGAACGTAAAAAGGCAACTGCAAATCGCCTGCGATCTCCTTCAGCACATCCAGAGTACGGCTCGGCTCAATGGTATTGATTGAAATAAAAGGGATACGCGCAATGGAATACCGTTTCAGAAGCTCTTTACTTTTTGCAATATCACTCATCCCATCCACCCGCTTTCTAAATAATATTGATCTTATGATTCCGGACGATGCTGGCCATTTTCCCGCTTCGATCATTTTTAGCAGAATCCTCCAGAGATTTCTGCATCCGGTTTGCCTGATCAATGACCAGCTCTATGTAATGCCGGCGTTCCTTCTCCGGCAGCACCGGCAGATCAATAGCCTGAGCCAGAAAAGACAATTCTTTTCTCAGGGTAAGCAGCGCCTGGACAATGGCTCCTTCTGAGCCGCCGCAGCGGCTCATATCCTTCTGGAATTTGTCGCTGGCAGCGTTCAATCGGCTGTTTACAGAATCAATCAGGCGCTTGGAAAACCGTTCCGCAACGCCTGACTGCCATTCAAGGGTACCCTTTTTCATAGCAGCCAGCACTTCCGTATCGTCAGCTTTGGATTTCAGCATATCTAAAACATTGGCCCACTCGGAATAAGTATGCGGCGCTGAGATCATTTTCTCTTCCTCCTTACCATCATCTGAGGAGGTTCAATGTCCCATCCAGGCAGGCCCTCAGCAAACGCACTTTCCGGCCCCCCGCTTTCTTCTGCCGCTGCCGCCATGGGAATTACCGGCTTTACCGGCTCCGCAGCAGGCTTTCTTTCTTCAGGCTTCTTTACCGGCATAAAGGGAATTTCTTCCTCCGCCTTTTTCTTCAGCGGAGTTCCGCAGGCGGCGCAAAATTTGGCGTCGTCTTCATTTAACGTACCGCATTGAGGGCAGGGAATATTCTGACCGCCAGCAACAGAATTGATGAAATTCGCTCTTGATTTGGCATCCATAATCGTTCCTCCTTACATTCTGATTCTTCTGGTAGAGTCTGACAGCTTTCTGACATACTGCTCCGGCGTAAGCTGATCTAAGAAGTCAATCACCTTCTGGCTTTCTCCGTCTTTCTCAGCAAATTCTCTCCGGAAATCCACCACTTCTGCCAGCGTTGCCCGAATAATCTGGGAACCGTTGGTACGCTTTTCTTCAAACTTGTTTTCAATGTCCTGTCGGTTGGTTTCAATCTCTTTCTTTCTGGAAAAATGCTTCATAACCAATCCAATGCCGGCAACGAGTGCAATGAGGCCTAAAAATACATTGCCAGTAATAAACATAAGCAATCCGATTACTGCGATCACTCCGCCGCCGTACAGGCAGAAGGAATCAAAGCCCGTCATGACATACTGCGCCAAAGCATCTTCTTTTTCCCGATCCACCAATGCGTTAAACTTGTCAATCAGCTCCGGTTCATTCTCTCCGTCTGTCGTTTTATCATTGAAGGTATCCACATTAATTTCGATTTCATTGGGAATTTTCATCCGGTTTTGAGCCACAACGTCATTGTAAGCGTTGCCGATCCATTCTTTGGACAAAGCAATGGCAAACTTCTGTGTAGAAACGCTGGCATGGGAGGTTTCCGGTTTCATGGCCGCATCTGTTAAAAGCTGCGTAAAATCCTTATGGGTGTCAAAAGCCGTCTGCTCAATTTTCATATTTTGGCGGGCCCGGTTTTCGTCGCCGTTAAAATCCACTACCAACTGCTCAAACTTTTCTTCCCGTCTCAGAGGCAGTTCCTCGTCGTCAAAATCCGTTACCAGTCTGGTTAAAATCTCATCTAACTGTACCTTGACAGCCTCGTTAGACGCTTTCTGCTCAAAGATCTTGGTGAAGTAATCCAGGATCTCTGCATGGAGATGGGCCCCTTCCAGAATATCCTGCAGTGCAGGCCACGTTTTGCTGTATTTTTGCAGATATGTATAGGAATCCGCTTTCACCGGCTTTCGCTTCAGGTTAATAGCCTCTGACCACTGAGTCGTCTGCTGCTCCACAAAGCCCGGTTTCTCCGCCAGATGCTCCAGCCACTGGGCCATCTGCCTGGAAATAACCCCTTCAGAATCCGCTCCCATAAGGCCGCTGGCATAGGCGTCTAAAATAATAATGGTCTTCCGATCCAGACTCTCCTCATCCTGGTTGGCCAGATAACGCTGGGTCCATTTTAAGCAGGCGCTTTTGCGATCCGCCCGTCTGCAAATCAATGCAAAAAACAGAGAGGTTTTTTCGTCGTTTCGCTTGATGCCCTCCTTTAACGCCTTCTCCGCCAGCTCCGGCTGATCGTTAATCCAGGCGGCCAACGCAACCAGACAGGGAGCCAGCCAGTAGTTTGGCGTAGAAAGCATCAGCTCTTCCGTCGCTGTACTGATGGTGTCTCTCTTTACAATTCCCAAATCATCTGCCTGTAAAATGCCTGTGGTGGTTCTTCTTACAATATCGTAATGGCCAAATTTCTTTTCCAGCTCCTGACGGATTTTTACCAGACGGGTTTCTGCCTGTCCCAGCCGGTTCGCCCGCATCTGGACATTTACAAAGTCGTGAAATTCTCTGGCCAGATTCCCGACTTCATCATAAACAACTTTAACATTACTGTTCACTGTATCTACGCGGCTGTCAAGGACGCGAAGATTATCATGAATTGCTCCCAAACTGTTTTCAATCTGCCGCAGATCCGCCGCTTGGATCGCTTGTACATCTGCCATACTCATTCCCTCCTAATTGTGTGAATATATCTTAGACAGTCAGTTAGGACATTGCCTCTGACGATATTAAGATCAGCCCTCTGCTTTTCAGACAGTCTTGCCGAATTGATATGAATTTCAGTGTCTTTAAACAACATACTATTAAATTTATACAAAATATCGACTTGTTTGTCAACGTTTCGACGCGGAATTATATGTATTTTTACAAAATCATTGGGAATAATTATACAGAATGCCAGAAAATTGTATGGCGTTTTATTTTTAGATAGGCATAATGAAATTGCAGTACTCGATTTGATATGTGGTTTAGCGTTTTCACATTTCCGAGAAAATCTTACTCCAGTTCTCCGTAGTATTTTCTGATGACTTCCAGATCCTGCATCTCCGGCGGAATCCCGAGGTTTTTCTCTCGAATCCGTCTTACCGCCTCAGATATATAATGCTTTTCCAGGACGTCCAGGAACTTTCCCAGCGCCGCCTGAACGGCCATATAATCTTTTTCTTCAACAAAATAATCGCTTTCATACCTTGTTGCTGCCTCAAATTCATACAAATCATCCTGATACATACGAAGTTCTTTGGAGATTGGCAGCCCGTGTTCTCCACATTGCTTTATCAAAACCCGGTGATTATGTGTTGTCAAAGGGCTGATACCGTGAAACAGGAGATATGCCTTTAAAGCAAATTCTCCGCACATTGCCATATGGAATGCCGCCTGGTTCATACGAATATCATCAAACGGATCAAATATCAGGGCTGCTGTTTCGTAGTAGGAAAGACTATAAGCAAACATTCGACACGCTTCTTTCATAAAAAACGACCCCCTTATCCTCTGCTTCCCTCTGGGCTCCTCTCTCTGCTTTTGTCCCTGTCGGCAGCCTCAGCATATCGTCATAGACTGAGTCCGGGAATAGTTCAGGCAGACGCAGGGACATATCTTCCCGAAATTTTCCACGGTCATTGTAATACAGCAGAAAATCAATATCTGATTCTTCCCTGCACCTCGTTTCCAGTGCAGAACCAAACAAAACCACCTTGTCTATACTCGACAAAAGAGGAAATACCTCAAGATAACGTTTCAGTTTTTCGATCTTATATTCAGCTACATTGACTGTTTTTCCATTTCCAAGTTGTAACGGAACCAATCTGCACACTCTCAGCACCTCCTGCTTATCCGCCTATATAGCTATTATTATATCCGTCCGAGAGGAAATTCGCAAGAGTTACTGGGAAACAGTCTCTGCAAGGCCTCCTTTATCGGCATACTTTTCTACGGTTCGTTCTTCCTGTTTCTTCCCTGCTACACCTGATTTTGAAAAAGAAAAAGCAGGAAGTCCTTTTCAAGATTTCCTGCTTGACAGCGCTGCCGCGCAATACTATCACTGTTTTAAACTTCACTCCGCCTTGAAATCGCCGCAATTTCTTCATTATTGGCAGATTTTGAAACACAATAACAAACCGATAAAAAGAAGGGTAGTTATCTTGCCTTAATGACTTTGGCTTTTTTCTTATAAGTTTCCATACTTAAATATTGATAATTCATTCTCACCTATCCCCTCTTTTTAATACGTTTCTATACTTTAATTCATATTTTCCTGTATCAGAAAATTCTTTCCGTTCACCAGCATTGACATATCCCTGACTCTCATAGAACCTTATGGCCGAGGTGTTTTCTTCTAATACCCAAAGAAATACCTCCCTCACGTTTTGCAGCCCAGCAGTTACAAGAAAATTTTTCATAAGTGCTGTCCCGATACCTTCACCTCGAAAAAACGGGTCTATATATAACTCTTTTATTTCCCATCTCTCTGCATTTTCACAGTTCCATTTCATCATACCTTTTACGATACCATCATCGAATACATATATGTCATTTAATGCGTCATTTGAATCCCGATAAAACAGCGCAAGATCCAATACCTGCATTTCATTAAATGAAACTTTGTCATTTTGAAATATTGGACGGTATGCTTTCCTTTTAGAAAAAATTTGTATTTCCGCCAGCCGTGAGGCATCGTTTTTAGTCGCTGCTCTAATCATTTCGTCCCCTTATCTCTATTTAAGTATCTTTAAAGTTCAGGTTTCTTCTCTTTATCCATGCTGTACAGTCTCCTCCAGTTTCTGATTACAGATTTATTCATCTATTGTACCATGTCCACTAAACTCGTGAAAGACCTCGTTAAGTGGACAGGTATGTATTCGCACTAAGTTCGAAACTACCTCTCTAAGTGCTCATATTATACCATGCTTTGCCTATATTTCTGTAATTCCATTTTCATTAGCTATTTTCAAAATTTCTTCCATTGGTAGTTCTGTGTATTCATGGATTTTGTTAAGAGGTTCTTTTTTGTGCAGCATTTTTAACGCCATAGCCGCCTCAGCTTCTTTAACTCCCTTTTCTGCCGCCCGTTCTTGCAGCTCCTTTATCGCTTCACACACATTCGTCACCTCCTCGCCTTCTATTATGGGAAATTCGGCTTTTACGCAAGCATTTAATACATTTACCTCGTCACGTCCAAGCGTTTTAAACTGTTCATTGCTGTTTACAAATTTTTCAAGTTTATCAGCATCTTTAGAGTATTTTATAAACCCAAGCACTTCTTTTAAACTGGAATGAAAGAGAGCAAGCTCCTGTTCCTTTATGCTATATGGCGCGATCAGATTCATTTTATAATCCGGGACAAAACTCAATATACGTGGATCTTGCACTTTAAGCATTTCATGAATTGATAAAGGACCGTCCCATTCATCAAAACCAAAATATATCACAAGAGTAATAACCGGTATTAAGCGATCCTTTTTGGTAAATCCCGAAAGATACTCGTCTTTGTGAAATTTTTCCTTGCCCTTGTTTTTTCTATGTGCCTCTGCCGCCATTTCCACCTGCTTACTATATTGAAGGGCATCATATACCATATTCCTTACAGGCATTGCGTAATGGACATTAGATTGGTTTTCAAGAGCCAGAATCAGATAGGCATATTTCTGATCTGTCATGGCAGCAACTTTTATGACATCTCGCGCTTTCTGAACTGGCTGACGGTTATTTCCCTCACCGCCATAGGGAACCTCCAATTCCCTTGTGTCAATTTCTTTATGACTGTTACAGTCTATAACTGGTTCGCCATTATAGATGTAGTAATTAAATGCATCCGCAAATACTTCATTCCGACGCATGTATTTAATGGTTACCGTATCTTTCTGGCCCATAACAACACTTCCTTTCAAGACAGTTAACTGCAAACCCCTTCCTGTTAACTCCCGAAAGTATAATCCCCTTGTTCCATTATAATAGATCCCAACCTGGCCAGCAATATTAATTTCGCTATAGACCCACAATATGGCAAAGTTTTGGAGAAGTTAGCGTAAGTATGTTCCGAAAGCACAAAACACCCCAGACCATCAGCAACTTGCTGACTGCCCGGGGCATTTTTGCTTACACTTTTTATACAATTACCTTTGCAGGACACTTGGCTGCGCATTTTCCGCAGTTGGTGCATTTCTCGTAATCAATCACTGCTACGTTATTGTCCATATGGATAGCGTCGAACTCACACTGCTTCGTACACAGGGTACAGCCGATACAGCCATTGTCGCATTTTGCTTTTACGTCTTTGCCCTTGTCATGGGAATTGCACTGTACCAGATGCTCCGCCGTATACGGAACCAGTTCTACAAGGTTTAAGGGGCAGGCCTCCACGCACTTGCCGCAGGCCACGCATTTTTCCTTGTCCACTACGGCTACGCCGTCCACCACATGGATAGCGTCAAACTGACAGGCTTTCACACAGGAACCGTAGCCCATACAGCCGTAAGCGCAGGCTTTTTCGCCGCCTCCCGGAACCACTGACACCTTGCGGCAGTCATCGATTCCGTAGTACCGATACTGCATCCGGGTCTTGTCACAGGTTCCCTTGCACTTGACAAAAGCCACCTTCTTTACGCCGCTTCCGGCCTCCACGCCCATTATGGCGGCGATTTTGTCTGCTACAGGAGCACCGCCTACAGGACAGGCTCCTACGGCAGCTTCCCCGGCAGCAATGGCTTTGGCCAAAGCGTCACAGCCTGCATAACCGCAGCCGCCGCAGTTATTTCCAGGCAGCTCGTTGCGGACTAAAATTTCTTTTTCGTCAACTTCTACTTTAAACTTTTCACTGGCCACACCCAGCAGGACCCCGATAATAATACCGATGGCGCCTACAATGGCCGTTGCAAACAGAATACCTGTTACCATTTCATTCATTCTTCGTCTCCTCCTTTAAATTAATCCGGAAAATCCGAAAAATGCAATCGCCATTAAACCGGCAGTAATGAGTACAATGGGAGATCCCTGGAAATTGTAAGGAATGTCGTTGTTCTCAATCTTTTCACGGATACCGGCCAGCATAATGATAGCAATAGTAAAGCCTACGGAGATACCGATGCCGTTTATAACGCTCTCTGCAAAATTGTATTCCTGCTGAACATTGGTCAGAGCCACGCCCAGTACGGCGCAGTTGGTGGTAATCAGAGGCAGATATACGCCCAGGGACTCATACAGAGAAACCATGTTTTTCTTTAAAAACATTTCTACAAACTGTACCAGAGCCGCAATTACCAGGATAAAGGCAATGGTCTGAAGGTAATCCAGGTTCAGGGGAACCAGTACATAAGAATAAATCAGGTTCGTCGCAATACAGGCCAATGTAATAACAAAGATAACGGCAGCTCCCATACCTGCAGAAGTCTCTACCTTTTTTGATACTCCCAGGAAGGGGCAAAGGCCCAGGAACTGGCTTAATACTACGTTATTGACCAGGGCGGAACCGATGGCAATAAGCAATAATTCTTTCATCTAATCCAACCTCCCGTCATTCTTTTTTGGCAGTCTGGGCTTTCAGTTCAGCCTCTTTTGCCGCCAGAGCTTCTTTCTTTGCTGCCAGAGCCTCTTCCGCTGCCTGACGCTGTCTGGTTTCCAGGATCTCATGGTTAGCCATGCAGGAAGAACCGGTACAGTGGAGACAGTCGCCGCCGCAGGCCAGTTTGGAAGACGGAACAGAGCCGTTAGTGGCTGAGGGAGCTTTAAACTTGTTCTGCAGGGCTGTCAGCATTGCCAGAACGAAGAAAGCGCCGGGAGCCAGGACAAAGATGGAAATATGGAAGTCATCCGGGATAAAAGTTATTCCGAAGAATGCGCCGGATCCCAAAAGCTCTCTGAAAATACCGATACAGGTCAGGCCCAGAGTAAAGCCAAGGCCCATACCCACGCCATCAAAAGCGGACTCAATGGGGCCATTTTTCGATGCGTAGGATTCCGCACGTCCTAAGATGATGCAGTTTACTACGATAAGGGGAATATAAATTCCCAGAGCGTCATACAAAAAAGGAAGGTACGCCTGGATTAAAAGCTGTACAATGGTTACCAGAGACGCTACGATTACGATAAACGCCGGGATCCGGACTCTGTCCGGTATAATATTCCGCAGAGCGGAGATAATCAGGTTAGAGAAAATCAATACGGCCGTGGTACTGAGTCCCATGCCTACACCATTGATGGCGGAAGTGGTAACCGCCAAAGTGGGGCACATACCCAGCATCAGCACGAAGGTAGGATTTTCTTTAATAATGCCGTTATAAATACGTTCTGTACACTTATTCATTTTGTCCCACCTCCTAGTCTGTTACACAATTTCTGACAAAATAGATGGCCGCGTTGACGGCGTTGGTTACCGCCTCCGATGTAACGGTTGCTCCGGACATTGCCTGGATTTCATCTTCCCCGGCGCTGCCGGATTTGGTAACTGTCAGCTTTTCTGCGTTCTTTCCTGCAAACTGGCCTTTGAAGGAATCATTTTGTGCATTCATACCCAGGCCAGGTGTTTCTGACAGGGATAAGAATGCAATGCCTGTTACAGTGCCTTCGCTGTCAATGCCTACGGAAATCTTCACTTCACCGCCGTAACCGTCTTTGGAAGTAGAGGAAACTACGTAGCCCACATTTGCGCCGGAAGCGTCAAGGGCTGCAGCGGCGCTGTCAATGTAAACATTGCCGTATCCCTGATTCATCAGCTCGTCGGCAGAGGCCGCAATCTTCTCTTCCATGCCTGTATCGTCAAAGTTTGCCGCCTCCGGCAAAACTTCCTGATAGGCCGCGATTTTGGCCGCTTCATTGGCTTTTGCAATAGGATCCTTTGTTATCTGGTAGACGCCGCCCAGGCAGAAGCCTGCAATTAAGGTAATGGCGAACAAAATCATGGCGTCTTTCATAAAACCGCCTTTTTTCATGATTTCTTGCCCTCCTTTCCAAATGCTTTGGGAAGGGTAACCTTCTCAATCAGCGGTACTAAAATATTGCTGAGGATAATGGCGTAGGATACGCCTTCCGCCGAACCGCCGAATAAACGGAACAGTCCTGTAAGGCAGCCCATAAGGATACCGTAAATAATCTGTCCGCTGGGAGTAATGGGACTGGTTACATAATCCGTGGCCATAAAGAAGGCGCCGAAAATCAGGCCGCCGCCGCATAAATGAGCCAGGATATATGTGAGATCCAGCCCGTGGCCGCCGAAGATTATCACAAACAATGTGAAGGAAATCAGGTATGCCGCCGGAATCCGGATGGTAATTACCTTTCTCCACAGCATGTACGCCGCTCCAATGAGCAGGGCAATGACGGACACTTCACCGATAGTTCCGGGAATCCGTCCTATGAACATGGCCGCCACGTCAACGCTGCCGCCGCTTTTTAATACAGCCAGAGGCGTTGCCCCGGAAACGCCGTCCAGGGTAAAGGTGGTCATCTTTCCTGTGAAGGAAATCAAAAGGAAGCAGCGGGCCGCCAGAGCCGGGTTCATAAAGTTCTGTCCCAGGCCGCCGTAAAGCTGTTTTACGATAATAATGGCAAATACGCCGCCCAGCATGGGGATCCATACGGGGATCTCCGGGGGCATATTTAAAGCCAGAATCATTCCTGTTACCACAGCGCTTCCGTCTGCTATGGTAATGGGCTTTTTCATTCCTTTTTCAAATAAGTATTCGCTGGCTACGCAGGCTAACACCGTGCCAATGACGATGATGAGAGCGTTTAAGCCAAACTGGTATACGCCAAACGCGGTCGCCGGAAGCATTGCAATGGCCACGTCAAACATAATATTGCTGGTCGTTACCTGATCCCGCACATGAGGGGATGAGGATACGTTTAATAATCGGTTCATTCTCTCTTCCCTCCTACGCTTTCTTTCTCCGGTTTGCCGCCACGGTCTTGCGCATTTCCTTAAACGCCTGGGTCAGCGGCCTCTTAGCCGGACATACGTAAGTACAACTTCCGCATTCCATACATTCCATTCCGTTTAACTTCTCGAATCTGTCGCAGTCGCCTCTTAAAGCAGCCTGCATCATCAGCGGAGGAACGATATGGCTGGGGCACACAGACACGCAGCGGCCGCAGCGGATACAGGGAGTGGGCTCCTGAGCCGCCACCATATCTTTCGTAAAACAGGTAAGGGCCGAAGAGGTTTTGGTTACAGGAAGATCCAGAGTAAACAGGGACTGTCCCATCATAGGGCCGCCGGAAATCACTTTTTCCGGATCCGCTTTAAATCCTCCCGCCGCTTCCAGAAGTTCCTGGTAATTGGTTCCCAGTCTTACGCTGAAGTTCTGGGGATTGGCAATGGCGTCGCCTGTTACCGTAATAATCTTGCGGATCAGCGGCGTCTGTTTGCACACTGCATTGTAAATAGCGATAACGGTGTCAATATTGTCTACTATGCATCCCGCATCCGCCGGAAGCATGGAGGAGTTGACCTTCCGTCCCGTTACGGCGTAAATCAAAGAACGCTCGCCGCCCTGAGGGTACTTGGTCTTTAAGGGACAGACCTCAATCTTAGGTTCGTCTTTTACCAGCTCCTGCAGCTTTTTGATGCCTTCCGGCTTATTGTTTTCAATGCCGATTACGCCTTTAGCGTTTTCAAACAGGCTTAAAATCACCTTTAAGCCGCCTACGATCTTTTCCGGCTCCTCTAACATCATCCGGTAGTCTGATGTCAGATAGGGCTCACACTCTGCGCCGTTGACCAGAATATAGTCAATTTTGCTGTCATCCTTAGGAGTAAGCTTTACATTGGTAGGGAAGCCTGCCCCGCCTAATCCTACGATTCCCGCTTCTTTTACAATGCTGCGGATTTCTTCTTTGGACAGCTTTGTATAATCCCTGTCCTCTCCGAAATGCTCAACCTTTTCGTCCAGGCCGTCATTTTCCACTACGATGGACATTACCGTAGTTCCGTTGACCATCAGCCTCGGCTCTACTGCCTTTACCGTTCCCGATACAGAGCAGATCACATTTGCGGAAATAAAGCCGCCGGCTTCGCCGATCTTCTGTCCCACCAGAACCCGGTCGCCTTTTTTAACCAGGGGCTTCGCCGGAGCGCCGATATGCTGCGCCATGGGAAATACCAGTTCTCCTTTGGGAAGGAGGATCTGCACCGGCTTATTTTCCGACAATTCTTTTCCCTCGTAGGGATGGATGCCGCCTTTAAACGTAGCCAAACCCATCTAATCTAACCCTCTTTCTATAAACATTTTCTTTGCTTTTTGGCCGGTTTTTATCGTCCCGCCATCTCGCCTATTATAGCATAAGTTGAGTTTGTACACAATTATCTTTTCTTTGTCAAACTATGTCAGTTTTTCCTTTTCTCTGTAGCTTCTCCTGTTTTTTTAGCCTGTTTTGCATGATTTTTTTCAATATTTCCCGTTAAAAAAAAGACAGTTTTCACCGTCTTTTTCCAGCGTCTGCATCTTCAGTCAGTCTCCTCTGTCCGCAGTGCCCCTCTGCCAGGGACTTTTCATTTTTCTTTCTTGTTAATTTTTTATTAATACCTCCTCCGTACTTTTCCCGCTGTATAAGATAAAATACAATCAAACTTATGCTATTTATAAGAAAAAATAATAATTTGTCCCCTATGTTTTTTTCTGTTTTTTTCGTACTGTGATATAATGATACCGGGGTCAAATGGAGTTCAGCAGTCTAAATATTTACAACCCTCAGGAGGATATTATTATGAAAAACCATACTGTAAATCCCAACCGCAACAACGTAATCGGACTGGTTATCATGGCAGTTCTGGCAGTCCTTGTCATTGCCCTTTCCGCACCTGCTTACAAGGCCCTTCACCGTGCAGGCAGAGGAGATATGCCGGAACCGGCCATGGCCTTAACGGACGGAACCTACACCTATGAAGATTCTGAAGCCGACGACAGCGGCTACCGCAATCAGGTTACTATGACTGTCTTTGACGGATATATTACCGGACTTACCTGGGACTGTATTGACCAGGACGGAAACAGCAAGCGCCAGCTCTCCTTAAACGGCCAGTATATTATGACAGAGGATGGGCCTCTCTGGTCAGAACAGTCTGACGCGGCGGCAGCCTATGTCATGACAAATCAGAGCCTGGACGGCCTCATTGATGAAAACGGCTATACGGACGCTGTCGCTTCCGTAAGCATCAATCTTTACGGTTTTGTCAACGGCGTTAACGCCTGTCTGGAACAGGCCGCTCAATAAGTCGGATCTTGATTCCCCTCCTGATTGATGGTATCATACACGTACCGACTTCAGGAGGGGATTTTTTATGGAGAAAAAAGTACTCATTCAATATAATCTGCTAAGGCTTGCCGCTATCTTTCTGGTTATTTCCACCCATATGCTGTCCGGCGTCTGGATCGCAGAACCGGGCTCCAATACTATGGGCTGGCATCTGCGGGAAATCGTCCGCACTCTCACATTAAGCTGCAATGGCCTTTTCTTCATGCTCAGCGGGCGTTTTATTCTGGAAAAGCCCAAGGGCAACATCCCCTCTTTTTACTGGGATCGCTTCGTTAAAATCGGCATTCCGGTTCTGGCCGCCGCCTTTCTCTATTATGCCCAGCTCCACGGCCTTTCTTTCCATCTGGCTTATTGGAAGGACTTTGCCAAAGCCTTTCTCCAAGTTCAGATCGCAGGGTATCTCTGGTTTGTCATGGCCCTGGCAGGCTTTTATCTGGCCGCCCCTTTTCTGGCCAGAATGTTTTCCGCTATGACCCAAAAGGAACTGTGGCAGCTTCTTTTAGGAGCCCTTTTTTACTTCTTTCTCCAGACCATGTACGGAATCTTTTCCCTGGAAGCCCCTATGGAGGGGTACGCCTTTGCCAATTGGGGATTTTACTGTATCCTGGGCTTTCTTCTGGACCGCCTGGAGCTGACAGAGGATCAGTACCGCGGCTTTCTGTGTGCGGGAATTTTGGGAGTTTTCTTAATCTCTGTCCAGGAAATCTGGTTTACCGGCAGAAATCCCCTTCTTTACAGCTTCGCTCCTTCTATGATTCTTCTGTGCTCCGGGATCTACCTTTTTGTGACCCGCCGGCAGCATGAGGGATCCCGCCGTTTTCAGGGAATCATCAACGGCCTCAGCCGGTACATTTTCTTTATCTATCTCTTCCACGGCCTGACTCACAATTTAATCTTTGAGTTTTTAGGGGACTTCGTCCCGGCGGGCTACGGCTTCTGGCTCTTTCTGTCCCTGCTCTCTTTCCTTATGGCTCTCGGGCTTTCTGTGCCGGCCTATCATCTCCTCTACCGGCCTCTCTGCAGAGTCCTGTTAAGGAAGAAACCTGCCTAATCCAGCTCCTTTACTCCCGTATACAGCTCGTAATACCGCCCTTTCTGGGCCAGCAGCTCTTCATGGCTGCCCCGTTCTATAATCTCGCCGTGCTCCAGCACCATAATGGCGCTGGCATTGCGGACGGTAGAGAGGCGATGGGCGATGACAAAGGTTGTGCGGTTTTCCATGAGTCTGTCCATTCCCTGTTCGATGTGCTTTTCCGTCCTGGTATCTACAGAGCTGGTGGCCTCGTCTAAAATCAGAATAGGAGCTTTGGAAATGGCCGCTCTGGCAATGTTTAAAAGCTGTCTCTGGCCCTGGCTCAAATTGGCCCCGTCTCCTTCCAAAACCGTGTCGTAGCCCTGGGGCAGACGCATAATAAAGGAATGAGCAAATGCCGTTTTTGCCGCCTGGATCACTTCTTCATCAGTGGCGTCCAGCCGCCCATAACGGATATTTTCCCGCACTGTCCCTGTAAAAAGATGGGTATCCTGCAGAACCATGGCGATATTGCTTCTGAGATTTTTCCGGCTGATGCTGCAAATGTCCTTTCCGTCAATGGAAATACTTCCCGACTGAATATCGTAAAACCGGTTCAGCAAGTTGGTAATGGTCGTTTTCCCGGCCCCTGTGGAACCCACGAAAGCGATTTTCTGTCCCGGTTTGGCGTACAAACTAATGTCTTTTAACACCACCTTTTCCGGGTCATAGCCAAAGGTCACATGATCCAAAACCACATGGCCCTTCATATGATCTAAGGTCACGGCGTCGGGCCCGTCTTCCGGTTCCGGCTCTTCGTCCATAACGGCAAAGACCCTCTCCGCCCCTGCCAGAGCTGAAAAGATAACGCTCATCTGCATTGAGATTTCATTAATGGGGCGGGAAAATTGCCGGGAAAAGTTTAAAAAGACCGTCAGGCCGCCCACGTCAAAGCCTTTTAATATGCATAAAAGACCGCCGGCACAGGCCGTCAGAGAATAGTTCACCTGACTTAAATTTCCCATAACGGGTCCCATAATTCCCCCGAAAAACTGAGCCTTAATCTGATTCTTTTTCAGTTCCTCGTTGAGATAGCCAAATTCCTCTTCGGCCGTATCCTCATGGCAGAAAACCTTGACTACTTTCTGGCCTGTAATGGTTTCTTCAATATATCCGTTTACAGCTCCCAGGGCTGACTGCTGGGCTGAAAAGTATTTGCGGCTCCGCTTCGCTACAAATCCCCCCGCCTTCATCATCAGCGGAATCATTATCAGAGTAATTACTGTCAAATAAATATTGGTATAAATCATCAGGGCCAGGGTTCCCGCCAGACTCAAAGCGCCGGAAAAAAGCTGCACCAGGGTACTGCTTAACATCTGCCCTACGGTATCCACATCATTGGTAAAACGGCTCATTAAATCCCCGTTGTTATTGGTATCGTAAAACCGCACCGGAAGGGCCTGCATTTTGGTAAATAAATCGTCCCGGATTTTTACCAGAGCTTTCTGAGCAATGGTCAGCATCAGCTTTGCCTGGAAATAGTTTGCCAAAACTCCGGCCAGATAAACGGCGGCCAAAATAAGCAAGGCTCCAAACAGCCCTGAGGCGTTTCCTCTGCTTCCATCGGCAGGGACAATGTAGGTATTGATAATGGGCCGAAGCATATAGGCTCCGCCCAAAGATGCAGTGGTATTAATAATAACACAGACAAAGGCCAGGGCTAAACCGGCCCTGTATTCTTTCAGATAGCTCATCAGCCGGCCTGCAGCCGCCCGACTGTCCCGGGGCTTTCCTCCGGCCATTCCTGCCTGACGGCCCGGTCCTCTCCGTCCCATAGCACCCTTTTTAGCAGGGGCTACCCGGCTTCCGTACCGTCTTTTCAAACTTTCTACCTGCTTCTGATCCATTATGCTTCCTCCACCCTGTCTTTCTGAGAATAGTATATCTCCTGATATGCCCTGCAGGTTTCCAGCAGCGTTTCATGAGTTCCCATAGCTTCTATTTTCCCGTCGTCCATAACGATAATCCGATCCGCCGATTCTACGGATCCAATTCTTTGGGCGATAATAAATTTCGTCGTATCCTTCAGCTCTTTTTGGAAGCTCTCCCGAATCTGCGCCTCCGTAGCTGTGTCCACCGCGCTGGTAGAATCATCTAAAATCAGGATTTTAGGCTTTTTTAACAGCGCTCTGGCAATGCACAGCCTCTGTTTCTGTCCGCCGGAGACGTTGACTCCTCCCTGGCCCATTTCCGTATCGTAGCCCTGGGTAAAGGACTCAATAAAGCCTTTGGCCTGAGCGCTCTGGGCCGCCTGCTGCACCTCTTCAAAGGAAGCGTCTTCGTCTCCCCAACGGAGGTTTTCCTCAATGGTTCCGGAAAACAGGACGTTTTTTTGCAGCACCATTCCCACTCCGTTCCGGAGGTTGCGGAGGGAATAATCCCTGACGTCAACGCCGTCTACCAGGACAGAGCCGGAGGAAACGTCGTACAGCCGGGGAATCAACTGCACCAGGCTGGTTTTTCCGCTTCCCGTAGCGCCGATAATGCCAATGGTTTCTCCCGGCATGGCCGTAAAGGTAATGTGCTCCAGCACCATTCCCTGATTTCCCTTGCCGTAGCCGAAAGACACATCCCGAAACTCCACTCGTCCTTCCTCTACCCTGGCGTCTTTTCTGGCCGCCTTTTCATCAGTCAGATCGATTTGGGTGTCCAAAATTTCATTGACGCGTCTGGCGGAAGCCATGGCCCGGGAGCTTTGGAGAAATACCATAGAAAGCATCATCAGAGACATAAGAATCTGCACAATGTACGTGGTAAAGGCCGTCAAATCTCCCACCTGCATCTCACCGGCTATGATGATATTTCCGCCGTACCAAACTACCGCCACGGTGGTAATATTCATGGCCAGCATCATAACCGGCATAGTGGCAATGACAATATTCATGGCCTGAAGGCTTCTGTCACGAAGGGTTTCATTGTTTCTGCGGAATTTTTCCTCTTCAAAATCCTCCCGCACAAAGGACTTAATGACCCGCACATTGGTCAGGGCCTCCTGAATGCCGGAGTTTAATCCGTCAATGGCCTCCTGCATAATTCGGAATCTTGGAAACGCTATTTTCAGAATCACCCCGATAGCCAGGGCCAATAGCGGGATCACCACTAAAATCACCGCCGCCAGACGGGAGTTCATAAAAAAGGCCATAATCAGGGCCCCCACCAGCATTCCCGGCGCCCTCAGCATCATCCTAAGCCCCATCATAATCACTTGCTGCATCTGCTGAATATCGTTAGTCAGCCTTGTAACCAGGGAACCAGTACTGAAGTCGTCAATATTCTGGAAGGAAAAGCGCTGTACCTGGGAAAACACATCCCGGCGCAGATCCGTAGTAAAGGAAATCGACGCTTTAGCGGAAAAATAGGCTCCGCCCACGCCTCCCGCAGCCATAATCAGGGCCGTAGCTGCCATTAGCAGGCCCATGGCGGCAATGTATCCCACATCGCGGTTAGCCACCCCTTCATTAATAATCAAAGACATTAGCTTGGGAAGGGTCACCTCCCCCGCCACCTCTGTCAGCATCAGCAGAGGGCCGAATATAAACGCCGTTTTATAAGGTTTTATATACTTTCCGTACCGTTTCAAAAGGGTTACCTCCTAATTCATTTCACATAAAAATAATTGTACCACGATGCCGAAAACAAGACAACAGAAAACAGGCAGAGGTTATGGTCCCTGCCTGTTAAACGCCTTTTCTTTATTTATAACTCCAGATTTCCTTCGATTCCTAAAAAGTCCACGGTCATAACCCTTCCGTCTTTCATTTCCAGGGTTACGGGGCCGTAGCCGCCGCAGTTTTCCGGATCCGTGTAAGAAATCCTGCGGATACTGAAAATTTCGTCTTCCGTAAAGTCCTCCAGGCTTTCTTTGGTGATGACCTGGCTCACCATCACAAAGGGTTCATAGGCGTACAGATGCTCCCGCTTTAAGCTGGCTGTAATCACAATGCTGTTTTTGGAATCGGGATTGGTGTCCCGGCTGTAAACCACTTTCAAATCTTCCCAGGCGGCAAACACTGTCATGGCCATCTGCTTTTCCTTTCCCTGGGAATCCCTTCCCTTCAGGATAATAGCCCTGGCTCCGTTTTTTTCCAGTTCCTTGATCTCTGTGCTGCCCGTATCAGGAAATCCGTAAGAACCCAGTGTCACTGTAAGGCCCGTTTTAAACGTACGGAACCGATCCGCCCGGACCAGACCGCAGGCCACGGGGAAATCCGCCAAATCCGTACAGTGGAGCCAGTGAGCCTCTTCTTCATTGTCATAATGGAAGAAGGCCCTCCGGTACAGCACCCCGTCCTTCATGCCATGCCACAGCAGGGCGTTGGGCTTTTGGGATTTCCCCGAAGCGTGATCCGTAACCACATACATCTGGGACTCTCTCTCTTTCCCCAGGCTGGCTTCCCAGGGATATTTCGTATTATAGCAAAGCTTTGCATAACAGCACAGGCCGTTGTCGTCGTCCCGCCTGCGGATTACCTTTCCCGTCCGAAGCTCCGTAGTTCCATTGTCTTTGTGATTTGCCATGCACAGGCCGGGGCCATTTAAAACCGTCTCCCTGGTTTCTCCCGGCTTCATTTCCTCCCAGACCCCATTTTCTTCCCGCGCTGTCCAGAAGGGATGATCCTCCGGCAGATGGAGGCACAGGAAAGCTTTTGCCAGCCAGAAGGGGCTTTCGGCACAGCTATAACTCTGTACCAGGGGAATGAAATTTTTGTAAAAGCCCAGAGTAGGAACGCCTTCATACATCAAATCGTCCCGGCCTAAAAACTGCAGCAGTGCGCCGGAAGAAATCCTTCTGGCAAGGCCCGGATTTGCCGACGGGTTTTTCAGGAAAAGATTCCCGTCAAAGGCTGAGGTGGCCGCATTGCGGTAAATATTGCTTCTTCCCCACATATTTACCCAGCCGTCGGCATCAAACATACGGTCATAGGTTTCCATAAGTTTATTGGAGTTTTCTTCTATTTTCTGTGCCAGATAGGGTTCGTTTTCATAGCCGTACCACTGGCACCACAGGGGCCCGTAAACCTGGAAAGCCCAGGCGGAATAGTAATCCATGGCGTGCCCGTCCCGGTACCAGCCGTCCCCGGTATAGTAATTTAAAATTACCGAGGCGTGATGGCGCATAATTCCCTTGTCAATGGGGTAGCCGTTCATATGGAGGAAAGCCAGATCCAGCATATTAAACAGCCGCCAGTTCTGGGGAACCGTGTTTTTATGAGCGTAAGGGCTCAAAAATCCGGCGATCCGATCCTTTTCTTCTTTTGTATAGGTATCCCAAATTTCCTCCTTGGAGATCCACAGGCAGATAACCAGAGCGCAGGTTTCCACAGTCTGCTGGTATGTATTTAAAGTCTCTTTCGGCTCTTCCATTTTGATCATATCTTCATAGCCTAAAACGTAGCAGGGATCCCCCGGGGTACAGGCCTTTAAAATCTGCTTTTTGTAATAATCCCGCAAAGGCATTCCGGCAACAACCGCTTCCGGCTCAATGTGGATCAGCGGAGCCGCCAGAAAGAAGCTTCTGGCCAGTCCTTCAAAAATTTCCGCCTGTACCTTCCACGCCGGCGTATGTGCATTGGGATAGGTAATTTCCGTTTCGTAACGGGGAACGATCACCGGATCCTCTATACTTTTAATATGGCGAAAAATCCCGTCCAGCATATATTTTGCCGCATCAATCCAGTGCTGTCTTCCCATTCCCGTATAGGGGCTTAACTGAAAATCAGGGTTTTTAACTTCAAATCTCATTTTCTTCCTCGATTCCGCTTTTTCAAGCTCTTTTTATGCTGCTCTCCTATTTTAACACAGACTGTTTCTTTTTTATATGTATTTTTCTCGGCTGTTTCTGTCCTTTTTTCTGTTTCCACACATTGCTGCACTTTCCAAAAACTTATATACTGTATACATGTGGATTTTACCTATTTATTACGATAAATGCCTACCAATTTTCAGCATTATGTGGTACAATTTGGGTATTAGTATTTATTAAACAGGGGGAAGAAAAATGGCAAAAGAAATGATTGCAATGCTTCTTGCCGGCGG
>CAMMNN010000016.1 GCA_946498245.1 uncultured Clostridium sp.
AAAAGGCAAGATAATGAGGAAGGAGTAATCAGGCATGATTCAGCAGGAAACCAGACTAAAGGTTGCCGACAATACTGGTGCAAAGGAGCTCCTGTGCATCCGCGTTATGGGCGGTTCAACCAGAAGATATGCGAATATTGGTGACATCATCGTTGCTTCCGTTAAAGATGCAACACCTGGCGGTGTTGTAAAGAAGGGCGACGTTGTAAAGGCTGTAGTCGTACGCAGTGTAAAGGGTACACGCCGCAAAGACGGTTCCTACATCAAGTTCGATGAAAACGCAGCCGTTATTATCAAGGACGACAAGACTCCCAGAGGAACTCGTATTTTTGGGCCGGTAGCAAGAGAATTACGTGAGAAGCAGTTTATGAAGATCGTTTCTCTGGCTCCGGAAGTATTATAAAAGGAGGTGTCCACTGTGCATAAGATCAAAAAAGACGACTTAGTGAAAGTTATCGCCGGAAAAGACAACGGCAAACAGGGTAAGGTACTCCACGTGGATACCAAGAAAAATAAAGTAACGGTTGAGGGCTGCAATGTGGTAACCAAGCACAGCAAGCCCAGCGCTGGCAACCCCAACGGCGGCATTGTTAATATGGAAGCTCCCATTGACATTTCCAACGTTATGCTGGTAGTTGACGGTCAGGCCACCAGAGTTGGCTTTACTGTAAAAGACGGCAAAAAGGTTCGCGTTGCCAAGAAGACCGGCAAAGTAATTGAGTAATTACAGAGAGGAGGAACAGAAATTGGCTAGATTAAAAGAGATGTATCAGAACGAGATCGTAGACGCTATGATCAAGAAATTTGGATATAAAAACATCATGGAAGTGCCGAAGCTGGACAAGATCGTCATCAACATGGGCGTCGGCGAAGCAAAAGACAATGCCAAGGTTTTAGACTCTGCTGTAAGAGACCTGGAGATTATTTCCGGTCAGAAGGCCGTTACGACTAAGGCAAAGAAGTCTGTTGCAAACTTCAAAATCCGTGAAGGCATGGCAATCGGATGCAAGGTTACTTTAAGAGGCGAGAGAATGTATGAGTTCGCTGACCGCTTAATCAACCTGGCCCTGCCCCGTGTACGTGACTTCCGCGGCGTAAACCCCAATGCATTTGACGGCAGAGGAAACTACGCATTAGGAATCAAAGAGCAGTTAATCTTCCCTGAGATTGAATACGATAAGGTTGACAAGGTAAGAGGTATGGACATTATCTTCGTTACCACCGCCAAGACCGATGAAGAAGCCCGTGAACTTTTGACATTATTCAATATGCCATTTGCAAAATAATCAGGAGGAATAATCCATGGCTAAGACTTCAATGAAGATTAAGCAGCAGCGTCCGGCTAAGTTCTCTACCAGAGAATACAATCGCTGCAGAATCTGCGGACGTCCGCACGCTTATTTAAGAAAATATGGGATTTGTAGGATTTGCTTCCGCGAACTGGCCTATAAGGGCGAGATTCCGGGCGTGAAGAAAGCTAGCTGGTAATCAGCGGTTAAATTCCATTCAGATACAAAGAAAAGGAGGCAAATCAAAAATGACTATGAGCGATCCGATTGCAGATATGCTTACAAGAATCCGTAATGCAAATACTGCAAAGCACGATACAGTAGATGTACCTTCTTCCAAGATGAAGCTGGCAATCGCAGACATTCTGGTAAAAGAAGGTTATATCAAGAAATACGACTTGGTTGAGGATGGCAGCTTCACCACCATCCGCATCGCATTAAAGTATGGTAAAGACAAAAATGAGAAGATCATTACCGGCTTAAAGAGAATTTCAAAGCCCGGTCTGCGCGTATACGCAGGGGCTGAGGAAATGCCGAAGGTTCTGGGCGGTCTGGGTATTGCTATCGTTTCCACCAACCAGGGCGTTATGACTGACAAAGAAGCTAGAAAAGCCGGTGTCGGCGGAGAAGTTCTGGCGTTCATTTGGTAATAGTTTGTAAGAAGAACTGAAAACAGAGAAGCCGCAAGGCTTCTCCGAAAATCTAAGTAGGAGGAATCAGGCATGTCACGTATTGGAAAAATGCCAGTTGCAATCCCCGCAGGCGTAACGGTTACGATTGCAGAAAATAACGAAGTGACTGTAAAAGGTCCTAAGGGCACACTCAGCAGAGTGCTGCCGGCAGAAATGACCATCAAAGAAGAGGATGGCCATATTGTGGTCACCAGACCCAACGATTTAAAGCAGATGAAATCTTTACACGGTCTGACCAGAACCTTAATCAACAACATGGTTCACGGTGTAACCGAAGGATATGAGAAAGTTCTGGAAATCAACGGCGTTGGTTACAGAGCTTCCAAGCAGGGCAAGAAGCTGGTCCTGAACCTGGGCTATTCCCATCCGGTAGAGATGGAGGATCCCGAAGGCATTGAGACAGTGCTGGAAGGTCAGAACAAAATCACTGTAAAGGGTATCAGTAAAGAAAAAGTTGGCCAATATGCTGCTGAAATCAGAGACAAGAGAAGACCTGAACCGTATAAGGGCAAGGGAATCAAATATGCTGATGAAGTAATCAGACGTAAAGTTGGTAAGACTGGTAAGAAATAAGTAAGGAGAGTGTAAAGATGGTTAGCAAACAGTCAAGAAGCGAAGTTCGCGAAAAAAAGCACGCTAGATTACGCAATCGTTTTTCCGGTACTACCGAAAGACCGCGTTTAGCAGTGTTCAGAAGCAATAATCATATGTATGCTCAAATTATTGACGATACGGTAGGCAACACCTTAGTTGCCGCTTCTACAGTAGAAAAGGCAGTAAAGGCAGAGCTGGAGAAGACCAACAACGTTGATGCTGCAGCATATGTAGGAACTGTAATTGCCAAGAGAGCATTAGAAAAGGGAATCACAGAAGTTGTCTTTGACAGAGGCGGTTTCATATATCAGGGTAAGGTTCAGGCACTGGCTGATGCGGCTCGTGAAGCCGGCCTGAAATTCTAATAGAGAGGAGAACGAACATGAAGCGTACAATCATTGATGCCAGTCAGTTAGAGTTAAATGACAAAGTAGTGGCTATCAAACGTGTATCCAAGACCGTTAAAGGTGGACGTACCATGAGATTTTCCGCTCTGGTAGTAGTAGGTGATGGCAACGGACACGTTGGTGCTGGTTTAGGCAAGGCCGGCGAGGTTCCGGAAGCAATCCGCAAAGGAAAAGAGGCAGCCGTAAAGAATCTGGTAGAGGTTCCTGTTGACGAGAATAAGAGTATCCCCCACGACTTCCTGGGCAAGTTCGGCAGCGCGACCGTACTGCTCAAGAGAGCTCCGGAAGGTACCGGCGTTATCGCCGGCGGTCCGGCCCGTTCCGTGCTGGAGCTTGCGGGAATTAAAAATATCCGTACCAAATCTTTAGGTTCCAACAACAAGACCAACGTTGTTCTGGCAACCATTCAGGGTCTGACCAGCTTAAAGACTCCGGAAGAAGTTGCAAGACTCCGCGGCAAATCTGTGGAAGAGATTACTGAATAAGGAGGAAATGAACATGGCAGAGAAGTTAAAAATCACATTAGTAAAATCCCCGATCGGTGCGATTCCCAAGCAGAGAGCAACTGTAGAGGCTCTTGGTTTAAAGAAGCTTCACAAGACAGTTGAAATGCCGGACAATAGTGCCGTAAGAGGCATGATTCAGACTGTACGTCATTTAGTAAAGGTAGAAGAAATCTAATAAAAACGTAAGGAGGTGCAAGTCATGGAGTTATCTAATTTAAGACCTGCCGAGGGCTCTAAGCACAGCGATAATTTCAGAAGAGGACGGGGCCATGGATCCGGAAACGGCAAGACTGCCGGTAAGGGCCACAAGGGACAGAAAGCACGTTCCGGCGCTCCCAGAATTGGTTTTGAAGGCGGCCAGATGCCGTTATACAGAAGAATCCCCAAGAGAGGTTTCACCAATATCAATTCCAAGACTATCGTAGGTATCAACGTAAGCGCACTGGAGAGATTTGACAACGACGCAGTAGTAACCGTTGAGGAACTGCTTGCTGCCGGAGTTATTAAGAATCCGCGTGACGGCGTTAAGATCCTTGGAAATGGAGAATTAACCAAAAAGCTGAATGTTAAGGCAAACGCGTTCTCCGAGGGCGCAAAGGCTAAGATTGAAGCTTTAGGTGGAACCTGCGAGGTGATCTAATCTATGTTTCAAACGTTGGTAAATGCATTCAAGATAAAAGATATTCGGAAGAAACTTCTGTATACTTTTGGAATGCTGCTCGTGATTCGGTTTGGTTCACAGCTCCCGGTACCGGGAGTGAACCCGACCTATCTGAGCGAATTTTTTCAAAATACCATTGGCGAGCATATGGGCTTTTTCAATGCCATGACAGGAAACTCATTTGATAACCTGTCCATATTTGCTCTGAGCATTACCCCGTATATTACGTCTTCCATTATTATGCAGCTTCTGACCATCGCCATCCCGAAACTGGAGGAGATGCAGAGAGACGGCGAAGATGGAAGAAAGAAGATTATGGAGTATACCCGCTATGTGACCGTGGCTTTGGCTCTGGTAGAGTCCATCGCTATGGCAGTGGGATTCGGCGGCCGCGGCCTGCTGTATGACTATAACGCCTGGAGCGTTATCGTAGCAGTAGTAACCATGACCACCGGCAGCGCCCTGCTGATGTGGATTGGCGAGAGAATTACGGAGAACGGCGTAGGAAACGGTATTTCTATCGTCCTGCTCTTTAATATTATCTCCAGCGTCCCCAGCGATATAAGAGCGCTGTATACCCGCTTCCTGCAGGGGAAAAATGTGGCTGAAGGCGTGGTAATCGCACTGATTATCCTGGCAATTCTGTTTGCAATGGTTGTTTTCGTTGTTTACCTGAACAGTGCCGAAAGACGGATTCCAGTGCAGTATTCCAAGAAGATGCAGGGCCGGAGAATGATTGGAGGCCAGTCCTCCCACATTCCGCTGAAGGTAAACACCGCCGGCGTAATTCCGGTTATCTTTGCTTCTTCTTTAATGTCCATGCCAGTGGTAATCGCCTCTTTCTTCCATGTTGATTACAGCACTATCGGAGGACAGATCCTTTTGGTATTGAGCTCCTCTTCCTGGTGCAGACCGGAAATGCCGGTTTATTCCATCGGTTTGGTTCTGTATATTGCGCTGATTATTATATTTGCGTACTTTTACACTTCCATTACCTTCAATCCGTTGGAAGTGGCAAACAACATGAAGAAGTCCGGCGGCTTTATCCCCGGCATCCGTCCGGGCAAGCCAACCTCTGACTATCTGAATAAGATTTTAAATTATATTGTATTTATCGGCGCTTGCGGCCTGACCATTATCGCAGTAATTCCGATACTGGTTTCCGGTCTGTTTAATGTAAGCCATATTTCATTTTCCGGTACGTCCCTGATCATTATCGTTGGCGTTGTGCTGGAAACGGTAAAAGCAATAGAATCTCAGATGTTAGTTCGGAATTACAAAGGATTTTTGAACGATTGAAAACCATAGAAGAAGCACCCTGGAATGGGTGTTTCTTCTGGTATATACGAAAGAACTGTTCCCCGTCCAGAAACGGGACAGAAAATACACACCGTCCAGAGAGGAGGATACGTAATGAAAATCGTTATGTTAGGCGCACCCGGCGCTGGGAAAGGTACCCAGGCCAAGAAAATCTCTGTAAAGTACGGAATACCCCATATTTCTACCGGAGACATTTTCCGGGCAAACATTAAAGGCGGCACAGAATTGGGAATGAAAGCAAAGGCCTTTATGGATCAAGGACAGTTGGTTCCCGATGAAATTACCATCGGAATGCTCCTTGACCGCATCCAGGAAGAGGACTGCAAAAACGGTTACGTACTGGATGGATTCCCCAGAACCATTCCTCAGGCTGAAAGCTTAACCAAAGCTTTGGCGGATATGGGAAGTAAAATTGATTATGCCGTCAATGTAGATGTGCCCGATGAGAACATCATCAGCAGAATGTCCGGAAGAAGAGCCTGCCTTAAATGCGGCCAGACCTATCATATTGTGTACAATCCTCCTAAAAAGGAAAATGTGTGCGACGCCTGCGGCGAAGCCCTGGTGTTGAGAGACGACGATAAGCCGGAAACCGTAAAGAGGCGTCTGGAAGTATATCACGATCAGACGCAGCCTTTAATTGATTATTATAAGGCGGCCGGTGTTCTGGCGGAAGTAGACGGAACGAAAGATTTAGAAGCCGTATTTCAGGACATTGTGAAGATTTTAGGAGCATAAATTATGGTATCCATTAAGTCGGAAAGAGAAATCAAACTGATGAGGGAAGCAGGAAAAATTCTTGCGAAGGTTCACGAAGAGCTGGGGAAAGCAATAGAACCCGGCATGAGCACACTGGATATAGACCGGATGGGTGAACGCCTTATCAGGAGCTATGGATGCATTCCATCCTTTAAAAACTATAATGGCTATCCGGCGTCTATCTGTGTATCCGTAAATGATGAAGTGGTTCACGGCATACCCAATAAACACCATATCCTCAGAGAAGGCGATATTGTCAGCCTGGATGCAGGGGTAATCTGGCACGGCTACCATTCCGATGCCGCCCGTACCCATGGAGTAGGTGAGATTAGCCCTGAAGCCTCAAAGCTCATCGAGGTGACAAGACAGAGCTTTTTTGAAGGTATCAAGTATGCTGTGCCGGGAAACCATCTCAATGATATTTCCGCAGCGATTCAAAAATATGCCGAAAGCTTCGGCTATGGGGTCGTAAGGGATTTGGTGGGACACGGAATCGGAACCAATCTCCATGAAGAGCCGGAAGTTCCCAACTTTTCACAGAAGAGAAAAGGGATCCGTCTGGAAGCGGGAATGACCCTGGCCGTTGAACCCATGATAACCGCAGGCCGTTATGATGTGGTATGGCTGGATGATGATTGGACAGTGGTGACAGACGACGGTTCACTGGCAGCTCATTATGAGAATACCATTCTGATTACGGAAAACGGTCCGGAAATCCTGTCTTTACAGGCCGGAGAGTAAAAGAAAAGGAGGAAATGCAGAAATGTCCAAAGCCGATGTAATTGAAATAGAAGGTACTGTAGTAGAAAAGCTCCCCAATGCCATGTTTCAGGTAGAGCTGGAAAATGGCCATAAGGTGCTGGCAACCATCAGCGGAAAGCTGAGAATGAATTATATCCGTATTCTGCCGGGAGATCGGGTAACCCTGGAAATGTCTCCTTACGATTTATCCAAGGGCCGCATCATCTGGCGTGATAAATAAGACAGCCATTTGCGTAATCGTTCAGCCGCACGCCTGACATGAGTGGCATGGCTGAACGGTTACCATTTTGCAACGAATAAATCAGCAAAGAAATGCTTGCATTATCCAGACTTTGGTGGTATAATGCTTTAGCAACTCTGTTGGTTTATAGAAAGGAGAATTACTGTGAAGGTTAGAAGTTCTGTAAAACCGATTTGCGAAAAGTGCAAAATCATTAAAAGAAAAGGCAGTATCAGAGTAATTTGCGAAAATCCGAAGCATAAGCAGAGACAAGGTTAATTAATTATTTAGGAGGTGTAATACACACATGGCTCGTATTGCAGGTGTTGACTTACCAAGAGAAAAACGTGTTGAAATCGGTCTGACCTACATCTACGGAATCGGCCGCGCAAGCTCCAACCGTATCCTGGCAGAAGCAGGCGTAAATCCCGATACCCGCGTAAAAGATCTGACTGACGACGAAGTGAAGAAGCTGGCAGCTATCATCGCTGATACTCAGATGGTAGAAGGTGATCTGCGCAGAGAAATCGCTATGAACATTAAGCGTCTGCAGGAAATCGGCTGCTACCGCGGTATCCGTCACAGAAAGAGTCTTCCGGTTCGCGGACAGAAGACCAAGACCAATGCAAGAACTCGTAAGGGTCCGAGAAAGACAGTAGCAAACAAGAAGAAATAATCAAAATTGAAACAATGGTAACAGGAATCGGGTTATATGTTTTAAAAACAGGAATAACGGATTCTAGGAAGAAGCAAAGAAAGTAGGTTAGTTTAAAATGGCTAAAAAAGTGTCCACTGCAAAGAAAGTGACAAAAAAGCGTGTAAAGAAAAACGTTGAACGCGGACAAGCACACATCCAGTCATCTTTTAACAACACGATTGTGACTTTAACGGATGCACAGGGAAATGCCTTATCATGGGCAAGTGCTGGTGGTCTGGGATTTAGAGGTTCAAGGAAATCTACTCCATATGCGGCTCAGATGGCAGCAGAAACTGCAACAAAGGCAGCTCTTGTACACGGCTTAAAATCAGTAGATGTTATGGTAAAGGGCCCCGGCTCAGGACGTGAAGCAGCAATTCGTGCCCTGCAGGCATGTGGTCTGGAAGTAACCAGCATTAAGGACGTTACTCCGGTACCCCACAACGGATGCCGTCCGCCCAAGCGTAGAAGAGTCTAATTAGGAGGTAATTAAAGTGGCAGTTGATAGAGTTCCTGTTCTTAAAAGATGTAGATCCCTGGGCCTGGATCCTATTTACTTAGGAATCAGCAAGAAATCTAACAGAGATTCCAAAAGAGCAAACAAGAAAATGAGTGAGTATGGCACTCAGTTAAGAGAAAAGCAGAAAGCTAAATTTATTTACGGCGTATTAGAGAAGCCCTTCCGCAACTACTACGAGAAGGCAAGCCGTATGAGCGGACAGACCGGTGAAAATCTGATGATTATGCTGGAATGCCGTCTGGACAATGTCCTGTTCCGCATGGGCCTGGGCAGAACCAGAAAAGAAGCAAGACAGATCGTAGATCATAAGCACGTTCTGGTAAATGGAAAGAGCGTAAATATTCCTTCTTTCCAGGTAAAGGCCGGAGATGTAATTGAAATCAAAGAGAAATACAAATCCGCACAGAGATATAAAGACATTCTGGAAGTAACCGGCGGCCGTATGGTTCCGGCATGGCTGGAAATGGATCAGGAAGCTTTAAAGGGTACTGTAAAAGAGCTTCCCACCAGAGACGAGATTGATGTTCCCGTAAACGAGATGCTTATCGTCGAGTTGTATTCTAAATAATAAGCCTGATGGCTTTGGCCTGCTTTTGGCAGGCCAAAGCATGGTCTTTATTGCGGAGGATTCAGCGGAAAGACTTTCCCTGGCCCTTATAAGGTTTTGGGGCGGCTGCTGCCGGATTCTGCGTATAAGTTGACCCTCAATTGTAGGATATAGAACCCAGAAGGAGGGGCTGTTAGTGTTCGATTTCGAGAAACCAAACATTGAGATTGCAGAGATTTCAGAAGATAAGAAATACGGCAAATTTGTAGTAGAACCCCTTGAGAGAGGATACGGTACCACACTGGGAAATTCTCTGAGAAGAATTATGCTTTCTTCTCTGCCTGGTGCGGCAGTAAGTCAGGTGAAAATCGACGGCGTTCTGCATGAGTTCAGTTCCATTCCCGGAGTAAAGGAAGATGTAACGGAAATCATTATGAACATCAAGAGTCTGGCCATCCGGAATACAAGCGATACCAACGAGCCGAAGATCGCATACATCGAGTATGAGGGTGAAGGCGTCATTACCGGCGCTGACATTCAGGCTGATGCGGATATTGAGATTATGAATCCGGAGCAGGTTATCGCAACCCTCAGCGGCGGTACGGACAGCAAGTTTTATATGGAGCTGACCATTACCAAAGGCCGCGGCTATGTCAGCGCTGACAAAAATAAAACCGAGGATATGCCTATCGGCGTTATCGCTGTGGATTCTATTTATACCCCGGTGGAACGCGTCAATCTGACGGTTGAAAATACCCGTGTAGGGCAGATTACGGATTACGATAAACTGACGCTGGACGTTTATACCAACGGAACTTTGGCTCCTGATGAGGCAGTCAGCCTTGCAGCTAAAGTTTTAAGCGAGCATCTGAACCTCTTTATTGATCTTTCTGAAAACGCCAGAACCGCTGAGGTAATGGTAGAGAAGGAAGACAATGAGAAGGAAAAAGTATTGGAAATGAATATTGACGAGCTGGAGCTGTCTGTTCGTTCTTATAACTGTCTGAAACGCGCCGGCATCAATACCGTAGAGGAGCTGTGCAACCGTACCTCTGAGGATATGATGAAGGTTCGGAACCTTGGCCGCAAATCTCTGGAAGAGGTTCTGGCCAAATTAAAAGAGCTGGGACTTCAGCTCAACCCCAGCGACGAATAATCGCTGCGGTAAGAAACTGATTTATGGAAGAAAAGCATTCTGTCAGTAAGACCGAAGAAGCGTGGCAGGGTGTTCCACAAATGGAGGAAAAATTATCATGGCAAAGTATAGAAAATTAGGCAAGACTTCTGATCAGAGAAAGGCTCTGCTGAGAAACCAGGTAACGGCTCTGCTGTACCATGGAAAGATCAGAACCACCGAAGCGAGAGCAAAGGAAATCCGTAAGATTGCAGAAGGCTTAATCGCCCTGGCTGTAAAGGAAAAGGATAACTTTGAAAACGTTAAGGTAACTGCTAAAGTTGCCCGCAAGGACAAAGACGGCAAGAGAGTGAAGGAAGTTGTAAACGGCAAGAAAGTAACCGTATACGACGAAGTAGAGAAAGAGATCAAGAAGGATATGCCTTCCAGACTTCACGCAAGAAGACAGATGTTAAAGGTTCTGTACGGAGTAACTGAGGTTCCGACCCAGGCTGCCGGAAGAAAGAAAAACACAAAATCTGTTGATCTTGTTGCAAAGATGTTTGATGAGATTGCTCCCAAATACGCTTCCCGCAACGGCGGTTACACCAGAATCGTAAAGATTGGACCCCGTAAAGGCGATGCTGCAATGGAAGTACTCATTGAGTTAGTATAATCAGAATTAGGTTCAAGAAATAAAAATGACCTGTGGAAAATGCTGTTTTAACAGCATAGAAATCCACAGGTTATTTTTTTGCCTTCTTTTAGACAGCATTTCAGAAAGACGGCATATTTTAGACAACTTTATAAATAAAATGACGAAAGCTGTTGATATTCTATCAGCAGTTATGTTATAGTTGACTCACAAAGCTTTGTATATAATCAATAAAAATAAAACGATTCAAAATAAAATATTATGCAATAAGGAGGAGAATGGTATGAAGACAGGAAGAAGGATTGCAAGTATTGCATTGTCAGTAGGATTGGCGGCTATGACATTGGCAGGCTGCGGAAGCAAAACAGAGAGTTGGACAGTTACCTGTCCCTGGGCTCCGTCTGGTGTGGCGGCTATGGTGAGCCAGAAGGCAGCGGCGAAGTCCACAGAGTATTCTGACAGTATTATCCTGGTAGCGGATGCCGTTCAGGGCGATGCCGCGACAGTAAATACCTGGGTGGCAGGTACAGCGGCAGATGATCCCGAGCTGGTATTCGTAGGAGAAGGGCTTCTGTCCATAACCTCTATTTTGGATCCGGCAAAACTCCAGTTTACATATGATGATTTTGAGTATGTGGAAAATTTGTATTCGTCGGTATTCGTTATGTCCGCTTCTGCAGATTTGAATATTAATTCCATTGACGAGCTGAAGGCTTATATGGATGGATGTGATGAGATCAGCATAGCGGTAAACGGGGCTACAGGTTCCGAAGCATTCCTGGCAGCATCTTTGGTAGGAGCTATGGGCTACGGCGACAAACTGAAGCTGACGCCTTATAACTCTGCTGCCGAGGCAGCTCAGGCTGTATCGAGAGGAGAAACGGACTTTGCCGTTTCCCACCAGTCACAGATTCTTGAAAACTACCAGCAGGGCGGAGTAACCGTTGTGTGCGCATTTGATGAGAACGATATTTCCGAAGGCGAGTTCGCCGGTGTTGAAGGCGTAGGTAAATATGGCTATCCTTACTTCCGCAATCGCTGCTTTATCATGGCCCGGGCTGGCGCTGATGAAAAGAAAGTGGCAGAATTAAAAGAGCTGTACGGAAAGATTCTGGCGGACGAAGAGGTGGCATCCTGGCTGAGAGATACCATGCTTCTGGAGGTTGATACCATGTCTGAAGAGCAGGTTCTTGAGCACATCGAGAATGTACAGAATATTGTAAACGAATATTACGATATAGTAGTACATTAAAGAACTGCCGGGGATGGAGCGTTCCTCCATCCCCGTTTTTGCATACTTTTAGCGGAAGCGTGAGAGGAAAGGAATTATTATGAATGAAAAGGAAAGCAAGTTAGACGCACTGGCAAAACGTCTGGCGGAAAAGGAGTTTGAGCTGCCTACAGAACTGGCGTCAGGAATTATTTTCCTGATTGTGGCGCTGGTGGTATGGCTTCTTATGCCCTCCCAGATTATTGTGTCGGAAAGTGATATGATAAACGGACGGGCCTTCCCCACCCTTTTAGTGGCTGTGATGGCAATTTGCTCTATCGCACTGATTGGCAAGGAACTATATAATGTACTCATTAAAAAGCGCCCCGTGACTACGAAGAAAGTCAATCTTTTTGTAGAACTGAAAGCGCTGTGCATTTTAGGAATCTTGTTCCTGTTCTATTTTGTAAGCAAGATTACGGATTTGTTTGTAGCCGGAGGACTGGTATGCTGCCTGGGATTTTTACTTTACTTCCGGTGCAGGAAGCCTTCCTATTATGCCATAACCCTGACTGCGGCGGTTCTGATTTGGGCGGCTTTCCGGTTCGGGCTTAACGTAAAGTTTTAAGTGAGAAAGGAGTGAGGCAATCGTGTTAGAATACATAGGGCCAGCGTTAGGACTGCTCTTTAATCTTGAAAATTTCCTGTGGATGAACCTGGGAGTATTTATTGGATCCGTCTTTGCGGCCATTCCAGGGCTTACCGTAATTCTCTGCGTTATTTTGTTTCTGCCCTTTACCTATAAGATGACGGCGATTCCGGGCATGATGTTCTTACTGGGAATCTACTGCGCCGGAGGCTATGGGGGAAGCGTTTCCGCTATCCTTATTAATACGCCGGGAACGCCTCATGCAGCGGCGACTATGCTGGACGGCCATCCCCTTTCTCAAAAGGGACGTACAAAAGCAGCTTTGAAGATCGCTCTTTATGCTTCGACTTTCGGCGGAATCTTTTCTGCTTTAATGCTTCTGTTTTTAGGACCTCAGGTAGCAGAGGTAGCTGCATCTCTGGGGACTGCGGAATACTTTATGGTATGCCTGTTCGGCCTTACTATTATTGCAGGAGTTTCCGGAAAGAGCATGATAAAAGGCATTATAGCGGCTTGCCTGGGACTTCTGATTTCCTGTATTGGCTCGGATCCCATGACCAGCTACGACCGTTTTACCTTTGGCGTTTCCAGACTGTATCTGGGACTGGATCTGGCCATTTGCCTTATCGGTCTGTTTGCACTGGTAGAGGTTCTGGCGAAAGCGGAGAAAAAGCCGGACGCTCTCCATCTGGACACCTCTAAAATCAAGGATGACGGGGTCATTACGAAAGAGGAGTATCGCAGAATGATCCGTCCCGCTATTGTTTCCTCTATTATAGGAGTTGTAGTAGGAATTATCCCGGGCACAGGGGCTTCAGAGGCATCCTGGTTCAGTTATGACCGGGCAAAAGCCATGTCAAAGCATAAGGAAGAGTTCGGCCACGGCTCTGTAGAAGGTATTGCAGCGGCGGAGTCCGCCAATAACGCAGTAACAGGAGCCACCCTGATCCCGCTTCTGACTATGGGTATCCCCGGTGACGGAACGGTGGCGATTATGCTTTCTGCCTTGATGATCAATGGGTTGAATCCGGGACTCAGCCTCTTTACTACCCAGGGCGATATTATGTACGCCATTATGATTGGCCTGGTATTTGTAAACCTGTTTATGTTCCTTCAGGGAAGATTTTTGACCAATCTTTTTGCGAAGGTCGTATCCATACCCCAGGAGATTCTGACTCCCATTATTGTAATCTTCTGTTTTGCAGGAGCCTATTCTGTCAATAAGAATTACTTTGACGTAGGCGTTGCACTGATTTTCGGCATCGTTGCATGGCTTTTAAGAAAGCTGGATATGCCGCCGGTACCCATTCTGCTGGGAATGGTTTTGGGGGAGATGACAGAAACAAACTTCCGCAGGGCGCTGCTTTTATCTAATGGAAGTCCAAAAATCTTTGTCAGCAGTATTTACTGCCTTATTTTCATTGCCCTGATTGTGCTGGCAGTGGGAACTATTATCCGAAGCAAACTGAAAGAAGGTAAGTCAGCCCATTAAGAGGCGGAGAAAGGAGAACTTATGGCATACAACATTCTGTTTTATTTTTCTGATCAGCAGCGGGCTGATACCTGCGGCTGTTTCGGGCAGCCTCTTGACATTACTCCTAATTTGGATTTGCTGGCAGGAGAGGGCGTGAAATTCCGGCAGGCCTTTTCGCCTCAGCCGGTGTGCGGACCCTGCAGGGCTCTTTTCCAGACCGGGAAATATCCCACGGAAACGGGATGCTTCCGCAATAATATTATGCTTCCTAAAAATGTAAAAACTCTGGGAGAATACATAGAGGAAGCAGGCTACGAAACGGCCTATATCGGAAAATGGCATTTGGCCAGCGACGGGGAGCTGGAGAAGCCGCCTACCATAGACCACACCATTACGGCCATTCCCAAAGAGCTGAGAGGCGGTTATACGGGATTTTGGCGGACTGCGGATGTGCTGGAGTTTACCTCTCATGGCTACGACGGCTATGTTTTTGATGAAAACGACAACCGCATAGACTTTAAAGGGTACCGTGTGGACTGTCTTACGGATATGGCTATGGAATTTTTCGATCAGAGAGATGAAAGCAAGCCGTTTTTTATGACCATATCCCATATTGAACCCCATCACCAAAATGACAGGAAGCATTATGAAGGGCCTGATGGCTCTAAAGAAAAATATAAAAATTTTGTACTTCCAGGGGATTTGGAGGCATTGAAGGGGAACGCCGCTGAGGAGTATCCCGACTACCTGGGCGCCTGCGCCAGCCTGGATCGGAACCTGGGACGGATGATAGAGAAGCTGAAGGAAAAGGGACTGTATGAAAATACCATTATCATTTACGCTTCCGATCACGGCTCCCATTTCCTTACCAGAAACCGGGACAGCCATCTTAACGGTTATGACGATTACAAACGTTCCTGCCACGACGCAAGCCTTCATGTGCCGTTAGTCATTGCCGGAGGCCCCTTTAAGGGAGGAATCGAGGTAGAGGATCTGGTCAGCACGGCAAGTCTGCCAAAGACGATTCTGGCTATGGCCGGAGTCGATGTGGGAGATGCTATGATTGGCGAAAACCTCCTTGACATTGTCCAGGGAAAGACGGATAATAGACGAAACGAGGTATTTGCGCAGATTTCCGAGAGCAGAGTGGGACGCTGCATCCGCACACCCAGATATACCTACGCGGTTTACGCTCCCGGCGTCAATGGAGGAGAAGCGGCAGCGGCGGACGTTTACGCCGACGATTTCCTTTATGACATGGATAAGGATCCATTCCAGTTGAATAACGTAGTGGCGGAACCGGAATATGCCGATGTGAAGGCGGATCTGCGGGAAAGACTGCTGCGATGGATTGAGGAGGCGGAGGGAAGCCGTCCGTCTATTACAGACTAAAAAGGAAGCAATGAACGAATCAGAGAAAAAATCACAAAGAATCTATTTATGGCTCAGATCCTATATCGATGAAAATAAGTTTTCGAATCATACTAAGATTCCATCGGAAAATACCCTGAGCCGGCATTTAAATGTAAGCAGAGAAACGGTCCGGGATGCCCTGGACCGTCTTTCTGCTGAGGGCCTGATTTACCGGGTGAAGGGCAGCGGAACCTATATCAATAAAGAAGCGGCTATTTCCAGCGAGATGGGGGAGGTTGGCGGGCTGAGAAAGATCGGCTTGATCCTTCAGGGGCAGGACGGCAGCGCCAATGCCAGCCTTATTAACGGGATCCGAAGCGTCCTTCCTGCCGAAGAGGTGGATTTAAGGATTTTTCTTACGGACAACAAATTTGTCAATGAAAGGCGATGCCTGCAGACTGTAATGCATCAGGTTTTCCACGGATTTATTGTGGACGGCGTGAAAGCCAGCATTATGAACCCCAATTTGGACTGCTATAAACAGATTTACCAGAAACGGATTCCCGTGATTTTTTATAACAACTATTATAAAGAGCTGAAGTATCCGCGGGTAATCTGCGACGATTCAAAATGCGCGGATCGCCTGCTGAGGCTGCTTTTGAAAGCCGGACACAGACACATAGCCGGCATCTTTTTTTACGACAACTATCAGGCGGTGGAAAAATTTCAGGGAATGGCGGCGGCCATGAGAAGGTATGGCGCGGAATTGCAGGATGATTATGTGAAGTGGTGTGTGTCCAATGACGTACAGGATCCCCGTTTTAGCCGCCAAATCGATTGGTTTTTAAGAAAGCTGCCAAAATGCACGGCCATTGTCTGCAGTAACTATATTATTTACCGCATTGTAAAGCAGGTTCTGAAAGAAAACGGGAAAAGGGTTCCGGAGGACTATTCCCTGGTGTGTTTTGACTACTCAGAAAATGACTGGGAAAAAGAGAACATTACCTGTTCCGTTCATCAGGGATACAGGATCGGCCAAGCCGTTGCAACCAGCCTGATGGCAATGATTGAAAACGGAAACTGCATGGATAAAGGCTACTCCCGCGTACTGGATCCTGTGATTCACACCGGCGGATCCATTGCTCAGATCAAAATTCATCAGAAAAATGTCAGAATATTGTAAGTTGCGATTCTTCTCTTATCCGCTTATAATGGACTTAGGAGAGGAGGAGGGACTATGAAGAAGTTGCGCAGATACATTCAAGTTATTATGACGGCATTGATATTGACTGCATTGTCCGCTGCGCCGGCATGGGCCAGAACAGCTATAACGGGAATCGGACTCCATGTAGATACAGACCTGGAGGTGGGGGAAACTCTTCCGGATCTTTCCATAGGAAATACGGGAGATTCCAACTACGTATACACTACGTCTTCCAAATACGACATTGTAGATGTAGCATGGTCCACATCTACGAACCGTGTAATGAAGATTGGCGATAAGCCCAAGCTGAAAGTCTATCTGGAACCCGTTGAGGATTATTATTTCCGCAGCAGCTATAGCTCCAGCCGCATTACAGTAAAAGGGGCTGATTTCAGCAGCGCCAGCAGAAGCGGGGATCGTTTGGTAGTAACTCTTACGGCGAGGCCGGTAAAAGGCCAGTTTGATCCGCCGGCGGACGCCTACTGGAGCAATACTCTGGGGCGGGCTCGCTGGGAGGCGCCTGAGGAGAGGGAAACTTCTTCCGGAGCCTACGACGTGTACCTGTACCGGGGAGGATCCATTGTCAAAAAGCTGGAAAACTACCGGGGCACATCGGCTGACTTTTACCCCTATATGACCAGAAGGGGAACCTATACTTTCCGGGTTCGCACCGTTCCTTCTAATTCAGAGGAAGAAGAGTACGGAAAGAAAAGCGGCTGGACGGTTTCTGACGAGCTTTACATTGAAGAGGACGAGGTTTCCGATGGCACAGGCCAGAATCTGGAAGACGGCATGACCAGTTCCGGCGGCATTACCAGCGTAGGCTGGCAGGAGCAAAACGGAACCTGGTATTTCCGGTATCCGGACGGTTCTTACCAGAGAAACGGCTGGCTGAAGGTAGACGGCCGGTGGTATTTATTCGATTCAGACTCCAGAATGCTCATAGGCTGGCAGAAGGTCAATGACATTTGGTATTATTTAAGCCCCAACGACGGAGGCCCTAAGGGAGCCATGCAGGTGGGGTGGCTGAAGGAAGGCAATGTCTGGTATTACTTAAATCCCAATGAGGGAGGCCCGGAGGGCGCCATGTGTACCAATTCCTGGATCCAGGTTAATGGAAAGACCTATTTCGTCAATGCCAACGGCGTCATGGCGGAAGGCTGGAACCAGGTGGGAGGCCAGTGGTATTACTTCTATCCCGGCAGCGGGGAGAAAGCCGTCAATACCGTGATTAACGGTTTCCCTGTAGACGCTCAGGGCGTATGGAACAGGGACAGTATGACAAACAGATAAATGTTTAAAAAGGATAAGGATTTGCAGTCCGGCTTTCCAGACTTTGAAGGGAAGCCGGACTGCTGCGTATTCGGGCTTTCCCGGAATAAGTTCATAGAAAAAACATAAAGCTATGGTAAACTGTGGCTAGACAATGAAAGGCGAGGTGAATCCTGATGAAACGGTGGAAGACTATATTAACGGCGGCAGCCGGAATGACAGCGGCTCTTTTGATGACGGTCCCTGCATTTGCCAGTGTTTCTAAAATTTCGATTTCAGTAGAAGACGTGATCAATACAGGGGAAGATTTGAGGGAACCGGAAATTACCCTGAATGTTTCGGACTGTGAAATTGCGGAAATTGACTGGTCAAAGGATGTATCTAAGTGGAAGGCAGCGTCGAAAGTTACGGCGACTCTGACTCTGACTACGGACGACACCTTTAAGAGCTCTTACAAGTCCGATTCTGTGAGGGTACAGGGCGGAGACTTTATCAGTGCGTCCAGAGTAGATGATAATACGTTAAAAGTACGGATTACTTACGTTCCCAGGGCACAGTTAGGGGTAACCGAAGAGGCCGGATGGAGCAGCCGCAGCGAAACAACAGCCGTATGGAAAAAAGTACCCTTTGCCACGGCCTATCAGCTTAGGCTGTACCGGGAGGGGACGCTGATTACCATTCTTACGTCGGACAGCACATCCGTTGATTTGGCCGAATATATGACGCAAGAGGGTTACTATTATTATGAGGTCCGTGCCGTAGGGGAAACCAGCGCTGAGAGATATTATCTTCTGTCAGGCGAGTATGTCACTTCAGAAGACAGGGAGCTGGACGACTTAGGGGAAACAGGCGGATCCTGGAAAAACTACCAGGACGGGATCCGGTATGTGCGCTCCGACGGAAGCAGCCCTGCGGGCCAGTGGGAGAAGATAACGGGAGCCTGGTACTATTTTGACGGCAGCGGATATATGCTGACGGGATGGCAGCAGATTGGCGGAAGCTGGTACTATTTGGGTACGGACGGCAGAATGCTGACCGGCTGGCAGGAAATAGACGGGAAGGACTATTATCTTCAGGAAGACGGAAGAATGTTTACAGGATGGCTTCAGGGGACGCCAGGGATCTGGTACTACCTGAATCCCGACGGCAGTATGGCGGTTAATACGGTGATAGACGGGACTTACTCCATAAATGCCTATGGACAGTGGATAGAACCCCAATAGAACGGGAAAGCAGGCAGCAGGCTTTGCGTACAAAAGTATGCAGGCCGGAACGCCTGCTTTTGCTGCGTCTGGAAACAAGGTCTAAGAGCCATTACTTTGATATTGACGAAAAGGGAGATTTCTAATAAAATGAAGAAATGTAACAGAAACGGGAGTTTGGGGCAGTCCGAAACGCTGCGGAAATAGGAAAGGAACGATATGGGCATTATAAAGGCGGCAAATCTTATTTTTGATTATATCAAACGGGACGAAGAAGAAAAGGTAGAAGAGGTCAACCGGGCAATCGATCATTTGAGCCTGGATATTAAGAAAGGAGACTTTGTGGCTATACTGGGCCATAATGGATCCGGCAAATCTACCTTTGCAAAACAGATTAACGGCCTTCTCCTTCCTACAGAGGGAACCCTCTGGATTTCCGATATGAATACCCAGGACGACAGCCTGATCTGGGAAATCCGGAAAAAGACCGGAATGGTTTTCCAGAATCCCGACAATCAGATTATCGGAAATGTGGTAGAGGAAGATGTGGGGTTTGGCCCTGAAAATATCGGGGTTCCCACAGATGAGATCTGGAAGAGAGTGGATGAAAGCCTGGAAGCCGTTGGAATGACGGCCTACCGGAAAAAGTCTCCCAATAAGCTGTCCGGAGGGCAGAAGCAGAGAGTTGCCATTGCAGGGGTTATGGCCATGCGTCCTCAGTGTATCGTACTGGATGAGCCTACAGCGATGCTGGATCCCAATGGGCGGAGCGAAGTCATTCGGACCGTGCGGGAACTGAACCGGAAAGAAGGAGTAACGGTCTTACTGATTACTCATTATATGGAAGAAGTTATCCATGCGGACCGGGTTATCGTTATGGACGAAGGAAAAATAGTCATGGACGGAATGCCACGGGAGATTTTTTCCAGAGTAGAGGAACTAAAAAAGTACCGGCTGGACGTCCCCCAGGTTACGGAACTGGCTTATGAGCTGAAACAGGCTGGGGTATCCCTTCCGGACGGAGTGCTGACGAGAGAGGAACTAATCACTGCCTTAATGCCAGTTTTGGAGGAAAAACATCCGGAATGGAGGCAAAATGGGAATTAAAGCGGTAAATTTAAACTATGTTTACGGTCAGGGGACGGCTTTTGAGCAGTATGCCCTGAAGGATGTAAATTTTGAAATCCAGGACGGAGAGTTTGTGGGGCTCATTGGACATACGGGTTCAGGAAAATCCACTTTGATCCAGCATCTCAACGGCCTGCTGAAAGCAACCAGCGGCGAGATCTGGTTTAATGGAGAGAATATTTATCAACAGGGCTATGATATGCGGGCTTTAAGAAGCAAGGTGGGGCTGGTTTTCCAATATCCGGAACATCAGCTTTTTGAGGTGGACGTGTTTTCCGATGTCTGCTTTGGCCCCAAAAATCAAGGACTGTCCAAAGACGAAATTGAACGGCGGGCCAAAGAGGCTCTGGCCTTAGTGGGGCTGGACGAGAGTTTCTATACCCAGTCGCCTTTTGAACTGTCAGGAGGCCAGAAGCGCCGGGTCGCCATTGCCGGAGTGCTGGCTATGGAACCCCAGGTGCTGATTTTAGATGAGCCTACAGCGGGACTGGATCCCAAAGGGCGGGATGAAATATTAGATCAGATTGACCGTCTCCACAGAGAGCGGAAGATTACCATTATATTGGTTTCCCACAGTATGGAAGATGTAGCCCGCTATGCCAGCCGGCTGCTGGTGATGAACCACGGAGAAAAGCTGTTTGACGGGCCGCCTAAAGAGGTGTTTAAACACTATAAGGAATTGGAACAAATCGGGCTTGCAGCCCCGCAGATTACCTATCTGGTACAGGATTTAAGAAGCCGGGGAATTGACATTGACGATAATATTACCACTATAGCAGAGGCAAAAGAAGCGATTTTGAAACTGCTTTCCTGACGGAAACCGGCGAGGAGAAATTATGATTCGAGACATTACCATTGGACAATATTACCCGGCGGATTCAGTAGTCCACCGGCTGGATCCCAGAACAAAGCTTTTTGGGACCATGGTTTTTTTAATCAGTCTTTTTGTAGCGGACAGCATTTGGGCTTATCTTTTGGCCACAGCGGTTTTGGCTGCGTGCATCCGTGTCAGCCGCGTCCCCTTTTCTTTTATGGTAAAGGGACTGAAGGCCGTTGTAATCCTGCTTTTAATCAGTGTCAGCTTTAACCTTTTCCTGACAGACGGCGAGGTCCTGGTGCGACTGGGTTTTCTGAAAATAACCCGGGAGGGGCTGTATACGGCCGCTTTTATGGCGGTACGGCTCATATACCTGGTGCTGGGTTCTTCCTTAATGACCCTGACCACTACGCCCAATGAGCTGACGGACGGTTTGGAAAAGGGCCTTGGATTTTTAAAACGATTCGGCCTTCCCATTCATGAAGTATCTATGATGATGTCCATTGCCCTGCGTTTTATCCCCATTCTTATAGAAGAAACCGATAAGATTATGAAAGCGCAGATGGCCAGAGGGGCCGATTTTGAAAGCGGCAATTTAATTGAGAAGGCAAAAGCCATGGTTCCGCTCCTGGTTCCTCTCTTTATTTCGGCTTTCCGTCGGGCCACGGATTTGGCCATGGCCATGGAGGCGCGGTGCTACCGCGGCGGAGAGGGCCGCACAAAAATGAAGCCCTTAAAATACCAGTTCCGTGATAAAGCGGCGTATCTTCTGTATTTGGCCTATATCCTGCTGGTGGCAGTGCTGAAGGTGGCCCTATGAGACGGATTAAATTAGTGGTTGCCTATGACGGAACCAACTACTGCGGCTGGCAGCTTCAGCCTAACGGCATTACCATAGAAGAAGTGCTGAACCGGGCGCTGTCGGAAGTGGTGAAAGAGCCTGTTGCCGTCATAGGGGCCAGCCGTACCGATTCGGGAGTCCACGCCAGAGGCAACGTTGCAGTGTTTGATACAGAAAGCAGGATTCCGGCGGATAAGATTTGTCTGGCGGCTAACCAGTGGCTGCCGGAGGACGTGAGGATTCAGAGCTCAGAAGAAGTGGCCCTCACCTGGCATCCCAGAAAACAAAACTGCGTCAAAACCTACGAATACAAGATTTTAAACCGCAGGATCGATATGCCAATAGGACGGTTGTATACCCATTTTTGCTATTACTCTATGGATGTTGCCAAAATGCAGGAAGCGGCTTCTTATCTGACGGGGGAACACGATTTTAAAAGCTTCTGTACATTGAAAAGCCCGGATGAGGACACCGTGCGGACCATTTACAGCCTGACTGTGGAGAAAGACGAGGACGATGTCATTACGATCCGCATCAGCGGAAGCGGCTTCCTGTATAATATGGTAAGAATCATTGCCGGAACCCTCATAAGAGTGGGAACGGGGATGTATCCGCCGGAAAAAATAAAAGAAATCCTGGCGGCCAGGAACCGTCAGGCAGCAGGAGAAACAGCTCCGGCCAAAGGGCTTACTCTGGTCAGCATGGAGTATGAAGCAGAGCTTTTGCCGGAGATTGAGGCGGACAATGAGGACTGGAAGTACTGTGTTGTTCAGAGAGAAATCCGTCCCAAAGGGAAAGCCTATATTCTGATCCGTCGGTGCCGGGAAAAAGATTTTTCCCGTCTGGCGGCCCGCCTGATTCATCAATGCCACCGCAATGGGGCGAAGGAAATTTATATAAAAGATACGGAACCGGGAAAAGACCGGCTGAGGCAGGGAGACGAGTACGGATATTATACTCTGGAATACGGCTACCGTCTGTATGAGCTGGAAAAACGTGTTGAGAAAAAAGAAAGCTCTCAGCCGGCTCCCGTAACCTTGACTCGTTTGCAGAAAAAGGATCGGCAGGAATGGCTGCAGCTTTATCATTCCGTTTTTTTCTCCATCTCCGGCTCCGCTACCTATGATGAAGAGATGATTGAGAGGGAAACCGGAGAAGACGGCCTTGAGTTTTTGTGGGTCAATGCCAAAAGAAGGCGGCAGGGCTTCGCTGTGGTACAGGAAAGGCCGGAGGAAGACTGTCTGTATATCGATATGCTGGGAATCCGGAAGGAACAGCAAAAAAATGGCTTTGGCATGGGCCTTTTGGAAGCCCTGGAGCAGATGGCGGCAAAGAGAGGCCTTGGGAAACTGAAACTGACCGTTGCCAATGACAATGAACCGGCAAAAGGACTGTACCGAAAGTACGGATTCTGGAAGACGGCGGAAGGAACCTGGTTTTATAGGGTAAAGGACAAAAAACCCCGTATTCTTTAGGATTTTCCTGAAAAAAACCGTTGACAGCCCAGGGGAGTTATTATATAATATTTAACTGTGACGTTGTGAGAAAATGCCTGACCAAAGCCCCGGAACAGGCATTTTGCGATAAATGTTCCAGAGTTTTGAGCGAATTTAACAGGAGGTCAACCAATGAAGAGCTTTATGGCTAGTCCAGCGACAATTGAAAGAAAATGGTACGTAGTTGATGCTACCGGATATACATTAGGCCGTTTATCTTCTGAAATAGCGAAGGTATTAAGAGGCAAAAACAAACCGACTTTTACTCCTCATATGGATTGCGGCGATTACGTAATCGTTGTAAATGCAGATAAGGTAAAAGTTACAGGAAAGAAATTAGATCAGAAGATTTATTACAGACATTCCGACTATGTAGGCGGTATGAAAGAAACCACTCTGCGTGAGATGATGGCAAAGAAGCCGGAGAAAGTAATCGAATTAGCAGTAAAAGGTATGCTTCCAAAGGGACCTCTGGGAAGAAGTATGTTAGGTAAGCTTCATGTATATGCAGGCCCGGATCACGAGCAGGCAGCACAGAAACCGGAAGTCTTAACATTCTAATAGAAGATTTGGAAGGAGGAAATTATAATGGCTAACGTAAAATTTTACGGAACCGGCAGACGGAAAAAATCCATCGCCAGAGTATATTTAGTACCGGGTACCGGTAAGATCACTATCAACAAAAGAGATATTGACGAGTATTTAGGTCTTGAAACTTTAAAGCTCATTGTTCGTCAGCCCCTGGTAGCTACAGAAACCACAGATAAGTTTGACGTACAGGTAAATGTACGCGGCGGCGGTTTCTCCGGACAGGCAGGCGCTATTCGCCATGGTATCTCCAGAGCTCTTCTTCAGGCAGATGCTGATTACAGACCGGTTTTAAAGAAAGCCGGATACCTGACCAGAGATCCGAGAATGAAAGAAAGAAAGAAATACGGCCTCAAAGCCGCTCGTCGCGCTCCGCAGTTCAGCAAGAGATAATCAGCGGTCCAGACGTATCAAAATGGTTCAAAAACCCCGGAAAATCATGGCTTTCCGGGGTTTTCTTATACCCCGAAAGGCTGATATAGTTTGCCCTGATTTGAACAAAAGAAAATAGATTTATTGCCGAGCGCTCAGTATTCATACTAGGCGCTTTTCGCATTTCCGATGACAGCAAACGCAGCTTCTATGAGAAGGAATCTATCAATTCCGGCTGGTCGGTTCGGGAACTGAAACGGCAGATCGACAGTTCTCTTTATGAGCGCCTGTTGCTATCCAGCGGAGATGCCAACAAGGAAAAATATACAAGAGCAGGAAAAGGCGGCTATAATGCAGGATAAGCTCAGTGTAAAAGAATATGAAGCCCCTTTTAAGGGGCAAGGCTAAGTAGTACAAGGCGTTTTTGCCAAAAATTTGAGAGAGTTTTTTCAAAAATGCCAATGCCATAGAATAAATCTGCAAATCAATTTGAGCTATTGACAAATTTCTTGATTTGCTATACTATATAACAGTGATATATAACGATGTTATAAAGAAGGCAGTGAAAACATGAGCGAAACGGAACAAACAACATTACGCCTAATTCTTTCGGCGGCAATGCAAGAATTTCTTGAGAAGGGTTATAAGTCTGCTTCATTGCGGAATATTGTCAAAACAGCAGGTGTGACAACAGGTGCGTTCTACGGCTACTACGACAGCAAAGAGGACTTGTTTGAAGCATTGGTAGGAGAACACTACAATTTTTTACTGGAACGATTTTGCAAGGCTCAAAAAGAATTTGCGGAAATTCCTCTGGAGGAACAACCCGACAATCTTTCCTCTACTTCCGGCGAGTGTATGTATGAAATGCTCTTATATGCCTATGAACACTTGAATGAATTTAAGCTCATACTTTGCTGTTCAGAGGGAACACGTTTTTCAAAACTGATTGATGAAATGGTGGAAATAGAAACAAAAGGAACACATGATTATTTAGCAGTTCTTGAAAAGTTAGGCAGACCTGCTCCCCACATTGATGAGCGGTTAGAGCATATCTTGATTACAGGAATGTTTAATACATTTTTTGAGCTGATTATACATGAAATGCCGCTTGAAAAAGCAAAGGACTATTTAAAAGAAATGAGGGCTTTCTATACCGCCGGATGGATGAAAATTATGGGGCAATAAAAACGAATAAATTCGTTAGGGCAATCTGTCCTATTATTCATGATAATGGAAAGTGTATGCTTTCCATTATATTTGACGCATAGGTTAGTCAATACTAACTTCTTGAATATATAATTAACCGAGATAGGGATATTCGAGGGCAGATATTTAGTCCTCATATCATAAAAAATTTTCAAGGAGGTTTTTCAATGAAAAAACAGTCTAATCTATCAAGACTGATGGGCTATGCCGGAGGGCATAGGATACTGACCTATCTTTCTTGGGTACTGTCTGTAATGAGTGCGCTGTTAGCTCTTGTGCCTTTTTGGTATATATGGCGTATCATTCACGACATACTGGAAGTTTCCCCGGACTTCGCGAAAGCGGGGAATGTTACAGGCTACGGCTGGTCTGCGGTTTTGTTTGCGGTTATCTCCATTGTTGTTTATATAGCCGCTTTGATGTGTTCGCACATGAGTGCGTTCCGGGTTGCCGCAAATATCCGGAAAGAACTTATGCGCCATATCACAGCGCTGCCGCTTGGTGTGACAGAAAAATATGGAAGCGGAAAACTGCGGAGGATTGTGAACAATTCCAGTGCTGCTACGGAAACCTATCTCGCACACAGGCTGCCCGATAAAGCGGGGGCGATTGCCACACCCATAGGGCTGCTTTTCCTGCTGCTTGCCTTTGACTGGCGATTAGGGCTTTTAAGCCTTGTTCCCGTTGTACTGGGGTTTCTGATTATGATGAAAATGACAGGAAAAGACATGGAAAAGCGTATGGAACAATATCAAAATGCGCTTGCTGATATGTCAAATGAAGCAGTTGAATACGTGCGGGGCGTACCCGTGGTAAAGACTTTCGGGCAGACAATCTTTTCTTTTAAGCGTTTCAAAAACGCGATTGATAATTATGAAACATGGGTAATTGCATACACAAAGGGGCTGCGTCTGCCTATGATGTTCTATACAACGGCAATTAACGGCGTATTCGCATTTCTGATTGCCGGAGGGATTCTCTTTACAAGGGGCGGCGTAACAAATGAACTTCTGTTAAACCTTATCTTCTATATTGTGATTACGCCCGTCATTGGCACGACACTCACAAAAATTATGTTTATGAGCGAGGATGCAATGATTGTAGGCGATGCAATAGGCAGGATTGATGAAGTGCTAAGCGAAAAGCCTTTACCTGAATGCAGCGAAAATAATATTCCAAAAGACAATGGGATTACATTGGAACACGTTAGTTACAGTTACGATGGTGAGAAAAACGCGCTCAATGATGTATCTCTTTCCATAAAGCCGGGACAGACAGTCGCATTGGTAGGCGCGTCCGGCAGCGGCAAGACAACGCTTGCAAATATTGTCACGAGATTTTTTGACCCGCAAAAAGGGCGCATACTGATAGGGAATATTGACATACGCGATATTCCGAAAGAATCATTGATGAATAAGGTGTCCTTTGTATTTCAGAATAGCCGCCTTATCAAAGCGTCCATATTGGAAAATGTCCGTATGGCAAAGCCTAACGCTGCACGCGAAGAAATCATCCATGCGCTGGAAGCTGCACAGTGCCTGGATATTATCGAAAAATTGCCAAACGGCATAGATACAGTTGTCGGGACAAAAGGCGTGTACCTGTCTGGCGGTGAACAGCAAAGAATCGCCATTGCCCGCGCAATTTTGAAAAATGCGCCTATTCTGATTCTTGATGAAGCGACCGCATTTGCCGACCCCGACAATGAAGTGCGCGTACAACAGGCTTTATCTGCACTTTCAAAGGGAAAAACAGTCATTATGATTGCACACAGGCTGTCGTCAATCACAGATGCAGATTGCATTTATGTACTGCAAGACGGTAGGATTGCTGAAAGCGGCACCCATAGTCAGTTGATAGAGAAAAACGGTATATTTACAAAAATGTGGCGGAATTATTCCGAAGCAGCAGAATGGAAGATTGCAAAGGAGGTAAACTCATGATTCAGATACTGCAAAGACGCTTTGCGTTATCAAGACAAGGGGCTGTGGATTTGATAAAAGGCTGTATTGCCTGCGTCGTACAGGATATATCCTTTATGCTCCCCGTTGGGCTGCTTTATTACTTTGTTATTGATACTATGAATGGGAACGTGGATGGAAGCCGCATTGCTTTTTATGCGGTTGGTACTTTCGTTTGCCTTGCACTTATATTTATTGCGACTTGGTTTCAATATAACGCCACTTACTTAGCGACTTATGTGGAAAGCGGGGTAAGACGAATATCCTTAGCAGAACAGCTACGCAAAATTCCGTTGTCTTTTTTTGGCAAGAAAGACCTTGCGGATTTAACAAATTCTATTATGGGGGATTGCGCTACACTGGAAACTGCATTTTCCCATTATGTACCCGCATTGGCAGGCTCCCTTATTTCCACAACATTGATTGCAGTTTGCCTTTTTGCTTACGACTGGCGAATGGCACTTGCGGCGGTTTGGGTTTTGCCGATTGCATTTACAATCACATTCTTTTCAGCCCGCATACAGGAATATTTTAATCGTAAATCCGTAGCGGCAAATGTCGCTCTTGAAAGTGGCGTACAGGAGTGTATTGAAAGTCTGCAGGATTTAAAGGCGAACAATGCGGAAGAAAGTTATCTGAAAGGGCTTAACAAAAAAATTGACTATGTAGAAAAACGGCACATTATAACAGAGCTTGGGACTGCCCTTTTTGTTGTTTCCTCTACGCTGATATTAAAGTTTGGGATTGCTACGGTTGCGCTTGCAGGTTCTGCGCTGCTGATTCGCGGAGAAATTGATATTCCGCTGTTCTTTATGTTTTTGCTTGTAGCTTCAAGGCTGTATGCTCCGCTTGAGGGGGCGTTGCAAAATCTTGCAGCGGTAATCTCTACCAAAACGAATATCAACCGCATGAATGAAATTCTTGACCAACCGATTCAGACAGGAAGCAATACAATGACAAATCAAGGTTATGACATTGTATTTGATCATGTAGGATTTGCCTATAATACGGGGGAAACTGTATTGAAAGATGTTTCCTTTACGGCTAAACAAGGAGAAGTTACTGCATTAGTCGGACCGTCCGGCGGCGGAAAAACTACGGTATCGCGTCTTGCTGCCCGGTTCTGGGATATAAACAAAGGAAAAATCACTGTTGGCGGTATGGATATATCAAAAATAGAGCCGGAAACCTTGCTATCTCTGTATTCTATCGTGTTTCAAGATGTAACGCTGTTTAACAACACAATCATGGAGAATATCAGAATTGGAAGAAAGGACGCGACCGACGAAGAAGTGATTGCGGCGGCAAGACTTGCAAATTGTGAAGAGTTTGCGGTAAAACTCCCGGACGGCTATAACAGTATGATTGGTGAAAACGGTTGCGAATTGTCCGGCGGGGAAAGGCAACGAATTTCAATCGCCCGCGCTTTCCTTAAAAATTCTCCTATTATCTTACTGGATGAAGCAACGGCAAGCCTTGATGTGGAAAACGAAACATTGATACAGTCTGCTTTATCAAGACTGATAAAGGATAAGACCGTACTTGTTATCGCTCACCGTATGCGTACCGTAAGCGGCGCGGATAAAGTAGTTGTGCTTTCAGACGGTTCTGTTGCCGAACAGGGAACGCCGGAAAAATTGATGAATACAGGCGAGATTTACCCGCATATGGTAAAGCTGCAAATGATTAGCAGAAATTGGGGCATTTAGCATGAACACCGAATGGATAATATGTCCCATATGCCAAAGCAAAACAAGGTTAAAAATGCGGAGCGATACCGAACTGAAAAACTTTCCTTTGTACTGCCCGAAATGCAGACAGGAAACCCTTATTAACGTAAAACAAATGAATATATCAGTTATCAAAGAGCCAGACGCTAAGACGCAGAGCCGATAACACGCAGGTATAAAATGCGGTTATCGGCTCTTTTCTGTTCTGTGGCAGATAAACCGCCATATTTTTACATTCGGTCAATACTTCCTTATTACTGAAAAAATAAGGTTTCCGGGCTTTTCCTATGCCTTAAAAGGCTGATACAGGTTGATTTGATCAAACTTAAATAAAACAGAATCAATATAATGCTGAGCGCCCAGCTTTTTCTGCTGGGCGTTTTTGCTTTCCGGGAATGGAAAATCACCGCGATGGAGAGGGCATCTTGGTGTATTCCTCTGATTGAATAGCAACGTATTTTTGGTTTTTGCTTCTTGGCTTGTCGGGTATTGTCATTTGTAACGTACCGTCGTTGATAAGCGGTTTCAGATAGCGCGTAGCAAAACTTTTGACATCCTTATATTTGCAGTAAGTTGCAATTTCTTTTTTGCTGCGAGGCATACTGCAATAGGCAATTATTCTTGACGAAATACTATCTTGGGGGTCAACTTGGGGGTCAACTTGGGGGTCAACTTGGGGGTTCGTGTTTGGTCCGACCTTTCCTACAGAAACCGTATCTAAAGGTACGATGGTTCTGAACACATCACCTTCAATAAATTCAGGTGTTCCGCCGGAATACAGTTGTGTGTATTTATAAGTATTCCTCATGCCGGAACCCAGTTCATCTGCCAGTGATGTTTCTCTGAATACCTTTGAAATTGCCGGGTTTTTAGGAAAGGGTTCAAAGGTCGTCAGGTCGAGAATCCCTAAGCCATGCGCTTTACTTGCGTTTTCGGTGTACATCCGTTGGCGTTCAATGACAAACTTTGCAACATAAGCGGAAGAATAATCGCGGTGGGCCAGTAAATTCGAGAAAATTTCACGAAGAATTTTATCTCTGGCACTTACGCTGTTGATTCCCTCCAGCACAAACGGGTCACTGAGGTGCTTTTTTCCAAACTCCATCAGGCGATCATAGGTATCAAACAGATTTGTGATAATAACGTCCCGATCATCATAACGGTCAACATTCTCTACGCGGAATATAGCATCTGTCTTATGTTGCGGAAGTGCAGACATAATGGTAATGTCTTTTCCAAACAGCAGGATAGCGGCCAGAGTAATGCCTTCACGTTGTTTTTCAGCGTCTTTCAAAATCAGACCGGAGCTGCGAAGCAGTTCTTCATCGCTCATCGTCAGCCAAGGGTGATTGGCGTTACGAATGCGGCTCATTTTTCGCGCACGGTCAATCATGTCTGTGCGTAAATCGGAAAGCTCAAAAGCCGTAACCTTATTTACATAAAAGGTGTCCTGTTTTCGGGAATACAAGCGGTAAACGGCATCCGAATTATTGGTAATGTCCAAATCTGCCTCATGGCTTCGGTCAAAGATCTTCCCATTGTGTCGGCATACCTGTGTGCCAACAGGAATGTAAATATGGAGAACCGTGCAGCCTTCAATCTCAATTTCTTCAGGAGCAAGGTATAGCGGCGGATAAATCTTGCTGGCATTATTAACCGTTGTTACAAAATCCTTTTTCATGCGGTCAACCGCATCCGGCATGATGCCAAGGACTGTACCGTTATCTTTTACTCCGAGAAAAATATGACCGCCATCCCTGTTGGAGAATGAACAGACCGTATCATAAACATCTTTAGTGATTTCATTGGTGGACTTCTTAAATTCAACGGAAATGCTTTCGCCACCACGAATGAGATCCAATGCTTCAACTTCTGTCATTAGATGACAGCCTCCTTTTTCGTTTTATCGTTATTTGTTATTATATTGGATTTCACATACAATATCAATTCATTTTCCGGTTGAGCCGAAAAAGATTAGCCTGTGGAACCATGTCATCCATACAGAACATATGAATCCGCTCTGAGTGATAAAATCCCCCAAACAGGGACCTTTATCACTCTCTTTTTGCAATTTTACCATTAAAAGAGTTGTTATATTCAGTGCAAGTGACTCCCGTTTGCTTTACTTTCTCCCCCAAATAAGGTACACTGGTAATTGAGAAAAGGCATTTCGCCGGAGGCTGCCGGACAGCCCGATATATACTTAAACGGCTATGCATCAGAGCTAAACGACCTGGACAATAACCTGCCGATGGGGAAGGTGCATTCGGCAGGTTATTTAAGAAAAATAATAAATGGAGGTACCGTTATGGAGGCAACGCTGGAAGCGTGGGGACGGCTTTATGAAATCACCGAAAAAATAGGAAAACGAAAGCCATGGGAACTGTTTTGGGATCTGGATCTCATTGGAATCCAGGAAGGGGATCCCGAGGATACGGTATTTTTCAGCGTCTTAGGCCGCGGCGGATCCTGTTACGGCATTTCCATGTATACGGGATATGAAGGGCTTAATGATTTTATGATGCTGAATATGCAGGAAAGCCTGAATATTTCTGTGGAATACGCCATGTTCAGTCAGAATTGCCTGACCTGTTATTGGGGCGACAGGGCTGAGTTGTCGGCAAAGCAGAGAGGGATTATCAAAGATTTGGGACGGCGTTACAGGGGGAAAAATCAGTGGCTGTATTTTATGTCTTACAGCGAAGGATATTTTCCCTATAATTTCAATGGGGAAGAAGTAGAGAGAATGACAAAGTACCTTCTTCTTTTAGATCAGGCTTTAGAGGATTGGGCTTGCAACAACAGGACGGCGGATTTTGAAAATGGCCATATGTTCCTCTATGCTTACAATGAAAAAGAAAAGCTCTGGGAGGGGCGTGACGAAGCCCTTCCCTTTACCTGCTTTAGCTTTGGCAACCTGCGGATAGAAGATGAGGAGCTATTGGAGGAATTAGAGAACGCGGAAAAAAACGATATGATTTTAGAAGCGGATATTCCCTATTTTGGGGCGGAAATAAGAGAAGGGGCAGGACAGCGCCCGCAAAATCCCCGCATATGTCTGATAGCAGACGCAAGAAGCGGCATGATTATGAGGGCGGACATGATTGACCCGGAAGAAGACGCCGGAATCTATCTGGCGGAAACCATTGCGGGCTTTATTACAGCCTTCGGAGCACCAAAGGAAATCCGCGTTACCAATGTAATCGTGGCGTCATTTTTGGAAGACATCTGCAACGCCGCAGGAATCCGCCTCAGGCGGGTAAAGAGGCTTCCGGAAATGGACGACTTCTGGAAAGCTATGAGAGGGAGAATGTAAAAAAGTGCAAAAAGAAATCCGGCTGTTTTAGCGCAGCCGGATTTCTCCGCATATAAGGGCTTCCTGCTGCCCGTCGGGATATTGTATGAGCAGTCTTCCGTCTTCCAGAATTTCCAGAGCGCGGGCAGGGACGGAAGAGGGACCGCCGGAAGGCGCCGGCGTCAGGATTTCTTTTCCCGGCACGATATTGCGGGTGCGGTAGCTTTCAGGAATTTGACCCTGACGGACCAGGGCGAGAAAACGGACGGCAATGGCTGCGGCAAGGCGGCTGCGGTTTACCGGCTGTCCGTTTGGCGCAAGGCCATGGGGAAGAACCGATGCTGCGGATTCTTTTAAAGAGTCCGGAAATCCGTTCTGGGGATCGCAGATATTCAGACCGAAGCCTACAATAATAAACTCGATTTCTCCGGTTTCAAAACTGGATATGGCTTCTGTCAGGATTCCGCAGACTTTTTTGCCATCGCGGTAAAGGTCGTTTACCCATTTGATTTCCAGGGCGACGCCCCATTCCTCCAGCACGGCTTCATAAACGGCAGAGGCGGCGGAAGCGGCGATGGAAAGACTTTGGCGGATAGAGCCTTTGGGGTGATAAAGAAGGCTGAAATACAACCCGCTTCCGGCGGGAGAGTAAAAAGTGCGCTTTCCGTGGCCCCGGCCTGCTTTCTGGGTTTCCGCCAAAAGGAGGGTACCGTCGGGAAGGGGGAACTCTGAGCTTAAAGCCTTCTGTTTTAAAAGCTGATTGGTAGAAGAAACTTCTTTATATACAAAGACAGGAACTGGAGGAAAGCCGGGATAGGCCGCCACAGCCTCGGGAGAAAGGAGACTGCTGGATTTTTCCAGGATATAACCGCGGTTTGTAACGGCTCGGATCTGGTATCCCTCTTCCCGCAGGGCCTTTACAGCTTTCCAGATGGCGGCGCGGGAACAGGAAAAACGGGAAGCCAGCTCCTCCCCGGACAGATATTGGCCTTTTCGGGCTTCCAGCAGAGCCAGAACCGATGATTTTACAGACATAAAAATTCCTCCGTTTCTGAATTGATCATACACAGAAAACCGTTGGTTTGTCAATCTTAATTGACTTTTAGACTATTTATGAGTATAATGTAACGTAATTATTTATTCGCGGCAAAGTATAGATTTGCATTTTACCGCCGGTTTATACAGAAGTGAGGTATTGATATGGTCAAATACATTCTGAAACGAATTGGCGCCGGTATTCTTTCGTTGTTTGTGCTGGTGACAATTACATTTTTTCTGCTCCACGTCATTCCGGGAGGGCCTTTTAGTCCGGCGGAAAACCGGAATGTCCCCACCAAAATTCTGGAAAAAATTTCTGATCAATACGGTTTAAACGATCCGATTCCGGTACAGTATGTCCGGTATCTTAAAAATCTGGCCCATGGAGATCTGGGCACTTCCTTTAAAAAACAGGATACAACGGTAAACGAATTGATTGCACAAGGGTTCCCGGTGTCCGCTAAGGTGGGTATCTGGGGGGTTTTGATTTCTTTGGCAGTGGGAGTCCCATTAGGAGTGATTGCCGCCGTAAAGAGAGGAAAACTGCCGGACGGAGCGGCCATGGTCTTTGCCACCATAGGCGTTTCGGTCCCGTCCTTTGTTATCTGCGTTCTGATGATGTATCTGTTCTGTGAAAAGTGGAAGATATTCCCCTCTTATGGACTGACATCCTGGAAGCATTATGTGCTTCCCGTATTTTGTATGGCTTTTTCTCAGATTGCATATATTACCCGTCTGATGCGCTCCTCTATGCTGGAAACCATGAGACAGGACTACATTCGGACGGAAAGAGCCAAAGGGGTTCCGGAATTTACAGTTATCAGCAAATATGCTATGAAAAACTCCCTGCTGCCGGTCATTACATACGTAGGCCCTATGGTGGCGGCTCTCCTTACGGGAACCTTTATTATCGAAAAACTGTTTTCCATACCGGGTCTGGGCCGGTACTTCGTAACTGCCATCAATGATCGGGATTATTCGGTAACCTTGGGGCTTACGCTTTTTGTAGGGGGCCTGATTATTATCGTAAACCTGATTGTAGACATTATGTATGCGGTTATTGATCCCAGAGTTAAGATTGACAAATAGGAGTGTTTTAACATGAAGAAAAAAGGAATGGACCCGGTTTGGGAAGAAGAGGCGGTTCAGGGGGCCTACTCAATGACAGATGAGATTCCTGACCATCTGCTGGCGTCCCTGGAGGAGTCGGACCGGGAAACGGAAGCCATAGAAAGGGAAAGCATTTCCTATTTAAAAATGTGCTGGAGAAGGCTTAAAAAAGACAAGCTGGCTATGTTCGGGCTGATAGTAATTGCCATTATGACCGTCCTTGCCATCTTTGCCCCGATGCTTTCGCCTTATACTTACGATCAGACGGATTTCGCCCATGTGCTGGAGTGGCCCAGCAAGGCCCATTGGTTCGGCACTGACAAGCTGGGACGGGATATTTTCGTGCGTACTATGTACGGTGCGAGGATTTCACTGACCATTGGATTTACGGCGGCCTTTATCAATATGATTATCGGCGTACTGTACGGAGGAATTGCCGGATACCTGGGCGGCCGTACTGATATGATTATGATGCGTATTGTAGACATTCTGTGCGGGATTCCCAGCCTGATTTACCTGATTCTGATTATGATGTTTTTGGGAAATACCATGCAGAGTATTTTAATTGCCATGTGCCTGACCTATTGGATTACCACCGCTAAGATGGTTAGAGGCCAGATCCTGACCCTGAGAGAACAGGATTTTGCCCTGGCAGGAAAGGTGTGCGGCCTGAGCAGATGGCAGATCTTGATTCACCACCTGATTCCAAACAGCATTGGAACCATTATTGTAACGGTAACATTTCTGATTCCCTCGGCGATCTTCCAGGAAGCCTTCCTGAGCTTTCTGGGAATCGGTATCTCCGTACCCAAAGCCAGTTGGGGAACTCTGGCCAATGACGCCATAGAATATCTGTTTTCCTATCCTTATCAGATGTTCTTCCCGGCACTGGCAATCAGCATTACCATATTTGCCCTGAATTTTATCGGAGACGGCCTGAGAGATGCTCTGGATCCCAGGCTGAAGAAGTAATTGGGTATCGGGCATAGCAAAACGAGTAGGAGAACCTGTGATGAGTAGTACAGAAAATAAAGTATTGCTGGATGTAAAAAAACTTTACACCGGTTTTGCCACAGACGACGGGCTGGTAAAGGCGGTCCGGGGGATTTCCATTCACGTAAACCAGGGCGAAAGCCTGGGAATCGTAGGGGAATCCGGCTGCGGAAAATCAGTGAGTATGCTTTCTATTATGCATCTCCTTGCGGACAACGCGATTTTGAAAGCAGACGCCGTAACCTTTGACGGAGAGGATCTGCTGAATAAATCCGTCAAGGAAATGCGTAAGTACCAGGGAAATGAGATCTCCATGATATTCCAGGATCCCATGACCAGCTTAAATCCGCTGTTTACCATTGGGGAGCAGATCTGCAACCCCTTGATGCGACATAAAAAAATGAGTAAAAAGGCGGCCATGGAAAAAGCGGCCCAGGTATTGGATCAAGTAGGGATCCCGGATCCAAAGAAGCGTCTGAAACAGTATCCCCATGAGCTGTCCGGCGGTATGCGCCAAAGAGTCATGATCGCCATTGCCATTTGCTGCGATCCCAAGCTTTTGATCGCTGATGAGCCTACCACGGCTTTGGATGTGACGATTCAGGCCCAGATTTTGGAGCTGATGCAGAAAATGAAGGAAGAATACCGTATGTCCCTGATTCTGATTACCCACGATCTGGGGGTAATTGCCAGTATGTGTTCCAGGGTTGTTGTGATGTACGGGGGACTTATTATGGAAGAAGGTTCCCTAAGAGACATTTTCTACAGAACAGGCCATCCTTACACTTTGGGACTGCTGGAATCCATTCCGAAACATGAGAAACAGCGGTTAGTTCCCATATACGGTACCCCGCCGGATTTGCTGAATCCGCCTAAAGGCTGTCCCTTTGCGGCCCGCTGCAAATTCGCCATGAAATTGTGCCGGGAATGCCCGCCGGCTCTGACAGAAATCGGGGAGGGCCACAGAAGCGCCTGCTGGCTTCACAATCCCAGCGTGAAAGCAAAGAAAGGGGAGGTGAGGCTGTCATGAGTATCAGCAGCAACAAAGAGAACAGCCTGGAAATCCGCAATCTGAAAAAGTATTTCGAGATTAAAGCCGGGTTGTTTAAAAAGCCCAATATATTAAAAGCCGTAGACGACGTAAGCTTTACCATCGCCAAAGGGGAAACCATGGGACTGGTAGGGGAATCCGGCTGCGGAAAGACCACTATCGGCAGGACGGTATTAAAGCTTTATGAGCCGACAGCGGGAAATATCTTGTACTGCGGGGAAGATATTACAAATCTGGACGATAAACAGATGATTCCCTACCGGAAAAAGATCCAAATGATATTCCAGGATCCTTATACTTCTCTGGATCCCAGAATGAATGTGGCCCATATTATTGCGGAACCCATCCGCTTTATGAATCTTCTTACAGGAAAAGATGTGATGGACCGGGTAAGGGAGCTGGTGGAACTGGTTGGATTAAAGCCGGATCATTTAAACCGGTATCCCCATGAATTTTCCGGCGGCCAGAGACAGCGTATCGGTATTGCCAGGGCTTTGGCGGCGGAGCCGGAGTTTATTGTCTGTGACGAGCCGATCTCGGCCCTGGACGTATCTATTCAGGCCCAGATTATTAATATTTTAGAGGATCTGCAGAGTAAATTTAATTTTACCTACCTCTTTATCTCCCACGATCTGGCTATGGTGCGCCACATTTCCAACCAGGTGGGCGTTATGTATCTGGGAAATCTGGTGGAATATGCGGAAGTGGAAGAGCTGTACAGCCACATGATGCATCCTTATACCAAAGCCCTGATTTCCGCAGAGCCTGCGGCGGATCCGGATAAGGCGGAAAGCAGCCAGAGGATTGTACTTCAGGGAGACGTGCCGTCGCCCATTAATCCGGCTCCGGGATGTCCCTTCCGTTCCCGCTGTCAGTATGCAAAGGAGATTTGCGGCAAAGAGAAACCCTGTTTGAAAAAAATAAATGACAAGCATTACGTAGCCTGCCATTTGTTTCAATAACCCATAAACGCCTTCGGGCAAAAAACGTAGTGAGGAGGAATGTATTATGAAAAAGAGATGGCTTACCATGGCACTGGCTTCAGCCCTTACCATGGCTCTGCTGGCGGGATGCGGCGGTCAGCCCGCTACAGAAACCACAGCAGGTAGCGGAGAAACTGCTGCAGAGGGAGCGGAGGCTCCTGCAGACACAGAAACAGAGGGGAATATTATTAAGTATGTTATGACTGGGGAGCCGGAAACCCTGGATCCCAATATGAATAACTATGCAGCGTCCTCTAACGTGCTGTTAAACCTGTTTACCGGCCTGTACCAGTATACTGCAGACGGAACAGGCGTAGAACCGGGCTGTGCGGAAAGCTACACGGTTTCCGACGACGGACTGACCTATACCTTTAAGCTGAGAGAAGGCTTAAAATGGTCTGACGGCTCTCCGCTGACAGCAGCCGATTTTGAGTATTCCTGGAAGAGAACCCTGAAAGAAGACACAGCTTCCCCGGCAGCTTTTGAACTGTATGTAATTAAAAACGGCGAAGCTTACAACTATGGAGAATGTACGGAAGACGAAGTAGGCGTAAAGGCTCTGGACGATACGACCCTGGAAGTGGTTCTGGAGAACCCCACTGCGTATTTTGTTCATCTGACAGCAGCCTCCAACTTCTCTCCTGTTAAAAAGGACGTAGTAGAAGGAGCGGATGTATGGACAAAGTCTGCGGATACTTATGTCTGCAACGGACCCTTCATGCTGGCGGAAATCAATCCTCAGGAAAGCTACATTCTGAGAAAGAACCCCAACTACGTATTTGCCGATCAGGTAGCATTAGACGGCGTTGATATGGTATTTATTGAGCAGGCGGAAGCAGCCCTGTCCGCATACAATGCAGGCGACGTAGACGCTATGAGCGGCGGATCTATTGAAACCCAGGCTATGACCCAGTATGACGGCAGCGAAGAGCTTCACAGCTACGACCTGATTGGTACCTCTTACTACGACTTTAACTGCGAGAAAGAGTATATGACCAAAGAGGTCAGAAACGCTCTGTCCATGGCCATTACCCGTGATACCATCAATCAGGTGGCAGTTCCCAGCAAACCCAAGTCCGCATACGCCTTCGTTCCTTACGGCATTCCTTATGCAGACGACGCTGAGGATTTCCGTACAAAGATTGGCAACAACCTTTTGACTGAAGACGTGGAAGGCGCAAAGCAGCTTCTGGCTGATGCCGGCTATCCCAACGGAGAAGGCCTCCCCACTCTGCAGCTCATTATCACCAACACCAAAGAAAACAAAGACAAAGCACAGATCCTTCAGTCCATGTGGAAAGAAAATCTGGGCGTCAATGTTGATATTGTAACCTACGAATCCAAAGTATACTGGGATGAACACGCCGCAGGAAACTTTGATATTGCCTTTGACGGCTGGACCGGAAGCTATCCGGATCCTAATACCAACCTGAGCATTTTCAGCAAGACCCGTATGGAAAAGGAATGCCGCTGGAGAAGCGACGTAGCCCTTCAGTTTAACGATATGCTGGACGAGGCGGCGACTCTGGTAGACAACAACGCCCGTATGGAGCTTTTTGTGGAAATGGAAAAGATGCTTATAGACGAAATGCCGGTAATGCCTGTTTACTACCGCAATACCATGGCCCTTGTAAAGCCCTACGTAGAGGGATTTACCTGCGATATTTCCGGCCATCCGCTGTTTAGAAACGTATCTTTGGTACAGGAATAAACATGATATATCCAAGAACTTTAAAACCAGGGGGCTGCATTGGCATTGCAGCCCCCGCCTTTCCTATGGGGAAAGAGAGAACGGAGAAATGCGCCGCAAAGCTTCAGGAGCTTGGGTACAGGGTAAAGCTGGCTGACGGGCTGAAAGAGGGAAGAAATTTCCATGGCTACCTGGCGGGAAGCGGAGAAGAACGTGCAGAGGATTTGAATGCCATGTTTGCGGATCCGGAGATCGACGGGATTATCTGTATCCGGGGCGGCTACGGAAGCGCCCAGACTATGAAATATTTGGACTACGGCTTAATCAGGGAAAATCCCAAAGTATTCGTGGGTTATTCCGACATTACCAATCTCCTTAACGCCTTCGCCCAGAGATGCGGATTTGTTACATACCACGGACCTATGGTCAGCTCCAATATTTTGGAACACTATGACAATTATACCCGCAAAAGCTTCCTGGAAACCATTGGAGACTGGGAGCGTCTGGAATTTGCAAACGACGCGGGGGAAGATGGGAAAATCCGGCCATTTGAAAGGATTTCCGGAGGAAAAGCCCAGGGAAGACTGATTGGCGGCAACGTAACGGTTATGGGCCGTATGATGGGAACCTTTTACCAGCCGGATTCCAGGGGCTGTATCCTTTTTCTGGAAGACGTAGACGAGCATATTGCCTCTCTGGATATGTACCTGACTCAGATGGAAAATGCCGGTTTTTTTGAGGAAGTATCGGGAATCCTTTTAGGAGATTTTACAGGCTGTATCGATAAATATGAAGAGGAATATCAGGTAGAAGAATTTCTCCGGGATAAGTTCAGCCGGTTCCGGATCCCGGTTCTGTCCGGCCTTCAGGTGGGCCACTGTACGCCTACGGGAACCCTGCCCATAGGAGCATGGTGTGAGATGGACGCGGATCAAAGGACCATTGAATTTATAAAAAAATGAATTTGCAAAAAACCAATTGCAAAACCAATTCCAAGAAAAGATTTGCCAGAAAAGAGGCAGCCGGAACATGAGAAAACCGGCTGCCTTAACGTTTGTCTGTAATTGTTATACGTCCAGTCTGCGGACTGCCTCTCCTTTTTCTACCACCAGGGCGGCGGCGGGAGTTTTTTCGTCCAGGGTAATTCCATAACGTTTGGCCCATGCCTGCTTCCGGGTTACGTCCACCTCCATGACCCGATAGGGGGAGGAAAGATTGCTGATGGCATCAATGCTTCCGGCATATTCCGGACTCCAGAAGCCCAGAACCACAGGCTCAGGGCTGTCTAAAACCTGCTCCTTAAAATAATCCAGATCTTCAATATAGCGTTCTGCGGCGGTAGCGGCTACGGCTCCGTCGGAAATAGCCGTAGAAACCTGACGCAGATACTTATCCCGGACATCTCCGGCCGCGTAGATTCCAGGCACATTGGTTTCCATCCGTTCATTGACATGGAGCCAGCCCCGGGAATCCTTCTCCAGCTCTTCCGGCAGCCATTTCGTCTCGGGAATCATTCCCACGAAGAAAAATACACCGTCGCAGGGATAGTCGGTAATCTCTTCGGTTTTAATATTTTTAATTTTCACTCCCGTAACCTGCTCCTCACCGCAGACCTCCGTTAAGACACTGTTCCAGATAAAGTCCATTTTGGGATGTTTGAGAGCCTTTTGGGCCGATTCCTTATTGCAGTCCAGGATTCCCTCGTCATGAAGGACAATGACCGTAACCTGGCTGGCAAATTTCGTAATAAACATTCCCTCTTCAATGGCCTGATCGCCGCTTCCCACTACGACCACATGCTGATCCTGGAAAAATTCCGCGTCGCAGGTGGCGCAGTAGGCGACGCCCTGGCCTGTCAGCTCCCGCTCACCGGGAATCCCCAGAATCCGGGCGGATGTGCCGGTAGCAAGAATTACTGCTTTGGCCCCATACTGATGGCGTCTGGTGTTTACCAGCTTGACATCTCCGGAAACATCCATGGATTTTACGGGTTCCCGCTTGATTTCCACTCCGAAGCTTTTGGCGTGTTCGGCCATTTTTTCCGTCAGATCAGGGCCTGACGAAGAGGGAATGCCAGGGTAATTGACGATTTCCCTGGTGGTGTAGGCCCGCCCGCCTACTGTGCTTTTTTCCAGAATCAGAGTACTCAGATGGGCCCGTCCGCCGTAAATCCCTGCAGCAAGGCCTGCCGGCCCGCCGCCGATAATAATTAAATCATACATTGCATCCATAATTCATTCCTCCAGTGCTGCGTAGTCCTGGGGCAGCGCAGGTAAAAGCGCCCCCGCAGAAGAAAAGTATACTTGTATTTTAACACATTTTTTTGAAATTGCCATAACATAAGTTGTTGTTCCTGGTTTTTGGATGTGCTATAATAGATGCAGGCTGAAAAAAACAGCAAAGGAGGAACTAAGCCGTGAAAAAACTGAACTCAGTAGCTTTTGAAGAATATGTAGAGAACGACGGCGAGACTTGTCTGGTTATTTTTTCCAGAAAAAGCTGTCACGTGTGCCAGGGAGTCCATGCAGTGCTGGAGGATCTGGAACCAGACTATAAAGGGAAAATGCCTTTTTATGAGGTGGATGTAGAAGAAGAGTCCTCTCTTTTTGAAAAAATGATGATGAAGGGCGTTCCGCAGGTTGTAATCTTTGACAATGGGGACCCGGTAGAGAAACTGGCGGGAAACCATGACGAAGATGACTACATAGATGCAATTGAAAAGTACATTTAATAAAGGAGGCAAAAAGAAATGGGACTTTATAGCGTATATCCCATGGGAACTACCATTTACGATCCGGAAAAAGCATGGAACGGTTACACTCTGATGCAGTGCCAGGGAATCGGCGCCATTCTGGTGGACATGAACGGAAACGTAGTAAAATGCTGGAAGGGAGTGCAGGGTTTCCCCAATAAGCTTCTTCCCGGCGGCTACCTGATGGGAAGCCTGGGCCTGAGAGATCCGAAATTCGGTTATCAGGATCAGACGGATCTGGTTCAGATTGACTGGGACGGAAAAGTGGTATGGAAATTTGATAAAAAGGAACTGGTAGACGACGACGGCGATAAGAGATGGATTGCCCGCCAGCATCACGATTACCAGAGAGAGGGCAACCCTGTAGGCTACTACGTTCCGGGAATGGAATGCAAGACTGACAGCGGAAACACCCTGATTCTGTGCCATGAGGATGTCTACAATAAGAGAATCAGCGAGCACCGCCTTTTAGACGACGTATTTATCGAGGTAGACTGGGAAGGCAATATCGTTTGGGAGTGGCACGCCAACAAGCACTTTGCGGAGCTGGGATTTGACGAAATCGCAAAGAACGTTTTAGCCCGCAACCCCAACAATCACGAAAACGGCGGCGGCCAGGGCGACTGGATGCACATTAACTCCATGAGCACCTTAGGCCCCAATAAGTGGTATGACGCAGGGGACGAGCGTTTCCATCCCGATAATATTATCTGGGACGCAAGAGAAGCTAATATTCTGGCTATTATCAGCAAAAAGACCGGAAAGATCGTATGGCAGATCGGACCCGACTTTACAAAGACCAAAGAGCTGAGAATTATGGGACAGATTATCGGACAGCATCATTGCCATATGATTCCCAAAGGACTGCCGGGAGAAGGCAACATTCTGGTATTTGACAACGGCGGATGGGCCGGCTACGGAATGCCCAGCAGAACCAGCAAAGACGGTACCAAGGCGGACATCAGAGATCATTCACGTATTATTGAATTTGATCCTGTTACCCTGGAAGTGGTATGGGAGTTTAAGGGACTGGCATTTGGCGGTATGTTAGGTCTGGTTGCCAACTCTAAATTCTACAGCCCGCTTATCAGCTCTGCTCAGAGACTGCCAAACGGCAACACTCTGATTACAGAAGGCTGCTACATGAGAATGTTTGAAGTAACTCCTGAGAAGGAAGTGGTTTGGGAGTTTATCGCACCCTTTAAGAACATGAGAGAAATGGTATACCGTGCGTACCGTTATCCCTATGATTACGTTCCCCAGGTGGAAAAACCGGTAGAAACTCCGGTGAAGAAACTGGACTGCCACGACTTCAGAGTACCGGGAGCTTCTGACAGCGAAATTAAGGAAATGACAGAAGTAGAAGGAACATTAGGCTACAATTTTAAGATTGACGCCTGCGTAACAGACGGCCAGGTATAAAGTAAAATAAAAAGAGAAGGGATTTTGCCCTATGGGGCCCCTTCTCTCTTTTTCTGCTTATAAGACAAACCTTCCCTCCAGAGCCAGATATTGATCGAGAAACATCCGGCTGACTCTGGCGCCGAAACGGGTGGCAGGGTGATCGGAGTAATACATGGGATCGCGAAAATCCTTGTGCATCATGACAATGACGTATGGTCCATAGGGAGTAAAGACAATGCCTCCGTCGTTGCGGCACTCGTCCATGCTGCCGCTTTTGGAGGCCACCTGGATAGACGATTCTTCCCCGTTGTCTTCGCCGTCCATATAGTAAATCGGAAAATCCCGGACAATCATGCTGTTGTAGTGCTGCTTTTTGAGGATTTCAATCATGGCCGCATCTGCTTTGGGGCTGATGAGGCAGCCCTTTGCCAACCGGATAAAGATACTGGCGTAATCTCTGGGCGTAGAGGTTCCCAGGCGGCCCAGGCCGTCGCTGTCAAAGTGCAGGGTACGGTGGAGGCGCGTGTCGGTACAGCCCAGCTTTTGGATACAGGCGTTAATGGTATCCAGTCCCAGGTATTCAATGATCATGTTGGTGGCCGTATTGTCGCTGACAATAATCATTAAAGTGGCAGCGTCTTTTACCCGCAGCTTCATTCCCAGATCCAGGGAATGGATCAGTCCGCTGCCGGAAACGGCGTGATGGGGCTCGTAGGTGAGAATATCCTCCAAATCCGCTTTGCCCTGTTCAATCTGATCAAAAAGGCAGGCCAGAATATAAGTCTTAATGGTACTGGCTGTTTCAAAATCTTCATCGCCGTTCATAACGACCGTATTTCCCTTTAAATCATCGGCGTAAAATCCCATATGGCCGTCGTAGCTTTTTAATTCAGCGGCAATTCTTTTTTCCAGCGTAAATCTTGAGTCCATGGCAGATGTTCTCCTTTGTACCTAATATAGAAACGAAGTTTCCTATGAAACCTTCATGGGGCCCCATAGGCGGACTTTCACAGCAATAAAAAGAAAAAGCCTTGAATACTCAAGGCTTTTTCGCCGCGCCAGAGAAGATTCGAACTCCCGACACTACGGTCCGTAGCCGTATGCTCTATCCAGCTGAGCTACTGACGCAGATTGCTGTTGAGAAAGAACTCTTTCGCAACGCAAAAACAATTATATACGCATTGGAGCCAAAAGTCAATGTTTTTTTGAAAAAAATATCTGCTTTCGGTTTTGACCGTGATTTTGTTGCAATTTCTTTTGTGAATGAATATAATGGGAACCATGAACGAAAATATAACCTATCGGGAAACAGTAATTGAAGTGAAGCTGGACAGGATTGCCTACAATGTAGAGCAGATCCGCGCCATGGTCGGAAAGGATGTAAAAATTGCGGCCGTTGTAAAGGCCGACGGCTACGGGCACGGGGCGGTGGGAATCGCCCCTGCGATCATGGAACACGGCGGGGATCTGTTGTGCGTGGCGACGCTGTCTGAAGCTATAGAATTAAAACAGGCGTACCCACAGTACCCGGTACTGATTATGGGGCTTACGGGAGACGAGTACCTTCCCTATGTTATAAAATACGGGATCCTGCAGACCATTGATACCAGACATCAGGCGGAGGTTCTGGCGGATTTGGCCCGAAAGGCCGGGGTCACGGCGGGGCTCCATATTAAATACGATACGGGATTCCATCGAATCGGATTCCCCGACTGCCCTGAGAGCCTGGATGAGATTGAGGCCATCAGCCATATGGAGGGATTGGAAATCCAGGGGATTTTCTCCCATCTGGTTTTGCTGGACGACGAGAGCAACCGCCGGCAATACCAGGCGTTTACGGAAGCCATCGGCAAGCTGAGAGAGCGGGGCGTAGAGCTGCCCTGCTGCCATCTGGCGGATTCCATTGCCTGTGTGGATTATCCGGAATACCGGATGGACATGGTGAGGGCGGGAGCCATTATTTACGGCCTCAAAGGATTCCACAAAGGGAGTCTGGATATACGGCAGGCCCTTATTTTTAAAACGAAAATCAACCACATTACCTCCCTCCGGGCTGGAGAGGGGGTCAGCTACGACTTTATGTGGAGAGCCCCGAAGGATACCCGCGTGGGGACGCTGCCCTTTGGCTACGCAGACGGTTACCCGAGAAATCTGCGGGGAAAGGCCCGGGTAACGGTACGGGGAAAACAGGTTCCCGTAGTGGGGGTGTTGTGCATGGATCAGTGTATGATTGATCTGGGAGATGTTCCGGAAGCTGAAATCGGAGACGAGGTAATTATCTACGGCGACGGAACGGAAAATACCCTGGATATTCAGGAAATCAGCCAATTGGCTGAAACCAATAAAAATGAGATTGTTTCCCGTCTTTCCCAAAGACCGCCGCGTATTTATACGGAAAACGGCAGAATTGTCCGGGTGAAGACCATGCTGGGGGAAACAGGGAGGACGATATGAAGGTTGCAGAATCAGGACAAGCCGGGGCCATGTGGACGGATCCGTGGCTGAAGGAGCAGACGGACGCCATGCTCCCCATGCTGATTGAGATCCGGAGAAGGCTTCATGAACATCCGGAATTAGGCACAGGAGAGTATGAAACCGGAAAGATTATCCGGGAATACCTGGAACAATGGGGGATTGCTTATTCCTATCCCTGTGCAGACACGGGAATTGTGGCTGTCATAGAAGGAAAATTAAAAGAAGAAAAATCAGAAAAAGGCCGGCAGGCTGCAGTCGTGGGGCTGAGAGCGGACATGGACGCCCTTCCCCTGGAAGAAGATCCTTCCCGCCCTTACTGCTCTAAAAACCCCGGAGTAATGCACGCCTGCGGTCACGACGCCCATATGACAATTGCTTTGGGGGCGGCGTGGCTGCTGAAAAAATATCAGGATCATTGGTCCGGGGCTGTGAAAATCTTTTTCCAGCCGGCGGAAGAAACCTGCGGAGGCGCGGAACGGATGGTAAATGAGGGCTGTATGGAAAATCCCCATGTGGATTACGTTCTGGGACTCCATATGATGCCTGCTTATGAGTACGGAGAGGTGGAACTGAAATACGACGATTTAAATGCCTCTTCCGATGAAATCAAACTGGTAATAAAAGGGAAAAACAGCCACGGGGCCTATCCGGATCAGGGAATTGACGCCATTGCGGAAGCGGCAGCGGTGATCCAGAGCCTTCAGACATTAGTAAGCCGGCGCACATCGCCTTACCAGAACGTCGTCCTTTCGCTGGGAACCATAAACGGAGGCACGGCGGCCAATGTAGTGGCGGATGAGGTAGTGCTGACGGGAACTCTAAGAACCACCAATCCCCAGACCCGCAAAGAGGCCAAAGAGTATATTTCCCGTGTGACAGAGGAAATCTGTCGGGCTTATGGAGGCCAGGGAGAGGCTGTTTTTACGCCGGGATATGACGCTCTCATTAATACCAACGAGATTGTGGACGTAGTAATTGATACGGTTTCCGAGGCGCTGGGCCGGGAGCATATCCACTTTAAGCCCTTCCCCAGCCTGGGAGTGGAGGACTTTTCCTTCTTTTTAAACCGGGCGCCGGGGGCCTTTTACCATTTAGGCTGCGCCTGCAAAGAAAAGGGCATTGAGGCCCCTCTCCACAACCGGTCATTTGATATTGACGAAAGGGTTCTGGCATTGGGGGTACGCCTTCAAACCGGGCTGGTTATGAGGCTGACAGAGAAGGCCTGCTCCGGAGAAGAGTAATTGGTTTCTGCCTGATATGCCGGGAGGAATGTTGAAAGCATGAAAGAAAAACTAAGAAAAAAGATGAATATCCGAAAGAGGCTTTTAGCTCTGGAGGTCATTAGCATTGTGGGGATGATTGCCATTGGATTGGTAGCCATCACTACCAGCAATCAAATCAACCAGGCCAGCACTGTCATTGCGGATTACTGGATTCCGGCGGTTATTGCCGCAGAAGAGTGGAAGACAGAGACTTCAAATTACCGGATTGCAGAATATAATCACGCTTTAGCCAGTGATTCGGAGGAAATGAGACTGCTGTATGAGGAAATTCAGCAGAAACAGGCCCTTATAGCAGAGACTATGAAGGGGTACGGGGAACAGTTCGTCAATACGCCGGAAGAAGAGCGGATGTATGCAGACGCCTGCGCCCTTTGGGACAATTACCTTGCCAGCAGCGAAAAAGTATTGGAAATCAGTCTTCAGAACCGTTCTCAGGAAGCTCTGGACTTGCTGGAAGGGGAGTCAAAAGAGGCTTTTGAGGAAATCAGCGCCGTTTTGTCAGATTTGGCCGGAACAAAACAGCAGGGAGCGGAAGCTGCCAGTGAAACAGGAAACCAGTTGTACCGCCGCCTTATTGAATGGAAAATAGTGCTGATAATTGCCTTGGCGGCTGTGCTGTCGGCGCTGGTGGTTTCTCTTATCAAAGGCATTGCAGATCCTTTGGAAAAAATGGTCAGTGGGATCCAGAAAATAGCGGCAGGAAATTTTGACGTACATCTGGACAGCCAGGGAGACTCGGAAATCCAGGATATGTCTTCCGCCGTCAATGGTCTGGCAGGAAGCCTTGAGAAGATGGTTGCAGATGAGAAAAGGATGCTGAGGCAAATAGGAGACGGAAATCTGGATGCCGTTTCCCAGGCGGAAAACTGCTATCGGGGCGATTTTGCCGCTGTTTTGTACGGAATGGAAAATCTGAAAGCCCGGTTAAAGAAACGGGAAGAGGAGGAAACAAAGGAGAATCACTGACTATGGTAAAAACACAGTGGATGCTGCAGACAAAAAGAGCGGATTTTGACGGAATTGGAAAGCAGTTTTCCATCAGCCCCGTGACGGCGCGAATTATCCGCAACAGGGATGTAATAGGGGAGGAAGCGGTAAACCGTTACTTAAACGGAACCATTGCTGACCTTTACGATCCCTTCCTGCTGCCGGATATGGAAAAGGCAGTAGAAATTTTAAAGGACAAGATCCAAAAAGGAGCCCGGATCCGCATTGTAGGGGATTACGATATTGACGGCGTCTGCTCTACGTATATTTTGCTCTGCGCCCTGAGGGAAGCCGGAGCCAGAGGCGACTATGAGATACCGGATCGAATCAAGGACGGATACGGCATTAATGAGGCGATTATCCGGGCGGCGGCAAAGGACGGAATCGACACCATTCTCACCTGCGACAACGGCATTGCGGCCCTGGAACAAATCGCCCTGGCCAAAGACCTGGGAATGACCGTAATTGTAACGGATCACCACGATATTCAAAAAAACGAAGCCGGGGAGGATATTCTGCCTCCGGCTGACGCTGTGGTCAATCCCAAACGCCAGGACAGCCGTTACCCTTACCCGGAAATCTGCGGTGGAATGGTGGCTTACAAGCTGATGAAGGCCCTCTATGGCTCTTTGGGAATTTCCCTGAAAAAATGGGAGGATATGCTGGAGTTTGCCGCCATTGCAACAGTTGGGGACGTTATGAAGCTTCAGGACGAAAACCGGATTGCCGTTAAGGAGGGCCTCAAAAGGATAGCCAAAACGAAGAATCCTGGCCTGAAAAGCCTTATAGAAAAAAACAATCTGGATCCGGCGGCCATAACGGCTTACCATATTGGATTTGTCATTGGCCCATGCCTTAACGCAGGCGGCCGCCTTCAGACGGCAAAGCTGGCGTTAAAGCTTTTGCTGGCTGAGGACAGGGAGGAAGCGGATCGTTTGGCAGGAGAGCTGAAGGAACTGAACGAGCAGCGCAAGGATATGACCCTGAAAAATACCCAGGAGGCCGCAAAAATAGCAGAGGAGCGCTATCAGCAGGATAAAGTGCTGGTGGTCTTCCTGCCCCAGTGCCACGAATCCCTGGCGGGGATCGTAGCGGGACGGCTTCGGGAACAGTTCCAGAAACCGGCTTTTGTCCTGACCAAAAGCGAAGAGGGGGCCAAAGGCTCCGGACGCTCCATAGAAAGTTACCATATGTTTCAGGGACTTACGGAAGTAAAGGATCTGCTGACCAAATTCGGCGGCCACCCGATGGCGGCGGGGCTTTCACTGCCGGAAGAAAATATAGAAGAACTGCGGCGGCGCTTAAACGCCAATGCACGGCTGACGGAAGACGATTTTGTCCGCCGTGTCTGGATTGACGTGGCAATGCCCTTAGAATACATATCGGAACCTTTGATAGAAGAGCTGCAAAAACTGGAACCCTTTGGAAACGGCAATGAGAAGCCCCAGTTTGCTCAGAAAAACCTGGCCATCCGCAGCGCCAGAGTGATAGGAAGAAACCGGAACGCCATACGCCTTTCCCTGGCTACGGAAAAAGGGTTTCCTATGGAAGCGATGGTCTTTGGAGACGGGGACGCTTTTATGGAAGAACGGCAGGGAAGGGGCCATATGGACGCAGTATATTATCCCACAGTAAATGAGTACAATGGAAACCGGACCCTTCAGATTGTAATCAGAGAATACCGTTTTTTACCGTAAATCTCGGAAAATGGAACAGAAGAAAGAAGGAATGAAATGACCGGGGAAAAGAATTTGCAAAAAGAAACAGTCCGGGCAGTGGTAATCGGATTCGGAGGAATGGGAAGCCAGTACGCCCGGATGATTTACGATAAAAAGATCCGGGGGATGGAGCTTTACGGGATCTGCTGCCGCAACCAGCGGGGGCAGGAGCGGATTCGGAAAGAATTTCCGGAAGCGGTTTTATTTCAAAATGCCGAAGAAACCATGGCCCATGGAGAGGAATTTGACGCTGTCATAATCGTTACGCCTCACGACAGCCACGTTGCCATTGGACGGCAGGCGTTTGAGGCAGGCCTCCACGTGCTGACGGACAAGCCGATGGGAATTGCCCCTACGGAGATTAAAGCGTTGATAGCTGCCGGGGAAAAGGCCGGGACGGCTTTGGGCGTAATGTTTAATAACCGGGCCCTTCCTGCCTATCAGAAAGCCAAAGAAGTGATTGAGGAAGGTATGCTGGGCCGCGTAACCAGGGCGGTATGGGTCTGCAACACATGGTACCGGACGCCCTGCTACCACAAATCCGCCCCCTGGAGAAGCAGTTGGAGAGGGGAGCGCGGCGGCCTTCTCATTAACCAGTGCCAACACTACCTGGATCTGTGGCAGTGGATACTGGGAATGCCAGACGCCGTATACGCAGGCATCGATTTTGGCAAGTACAATGATTTTTTAGTAGACGACAGCGTGGATCTGCAGTTTCTGTACAACAGCGGCCTGAGAGGAACCTTTATCAGCGCCAGCGGCGAAGCGCCGGGAGTCAACCGTTTTGAAATTTGGGGAACCGAAGGAAGGCTGACCATTATGGACGGGGAGCGGATTTTCTTTGATGAAAACGAGCTGTCTACAGAAGAATTTGCCCGGGTGAATCAGGAAATTTACGGGAAACTTCCCCACAGGGAACGGGAGATTACCGTAGAGGAAACTGGGGATCCGTATTGCCTGATACTGCAGAATTTTGCAGATCATATATTAAAGGGAACGCCGCTTTTGGCTCCCGGCATACAGGGGATCAACTCCATGGAAATGGCCTGCGGGGCCTATCTTTCCGCCTGGAAAGAGAAAAAGGTCAGGCTTCCGGTCAATGACCAGGAGTATGAGATGCTGTTAAAAGAGAAAAAGGAGGAAGAAGAAAGATGGTTAACGAAGTAATGGAGTTTCTCTCCAGCCAGGATCCGGAGGTTGGGGCCGCGATTCAGAAAGAATGCGCCCGCCAGCGCCGCAATTTGGAACTGATTGCATCGGAAAACATTGTGTCCGAGGCGGTTATGATGGCTATGGGAACCGTTCTGACCAATAAGTATGCAGAGGGTTATCCCGGCAAACGCTATTATGGCGGATGCGAAAACGTGGATGTGCTGGAAACCATTGCCATTGAAAGGGCAAAGAAGCTTTTCGGATGCGATTATGCCAACGTACAGCCCCATTCCGGCGCTCAGGCCAATATGGCCGTGTTTGTGGCAATGTTAAAGCCCGGAGATACGGTACTGGGAATGAACTTAAACCATGGAGGCCATTTAACTCACGGGAGCCCGGTAAACTTTTCCGGTCTTTACTTTAACATTGTTCCCTACGGAGTCAATGACGAAGGCTTTATTGATTATGACGAGTTAGAACGCCTTGCAGTGGAAAACAAGCCCAAATTGATTATTGCAGGAGCCAGCGCCTACGGCAGAACCATTGACTTCAAGCGCTTCCGGGAGGTGGCTGACAAAGTGGGAGCATATCTGATGGTGGATATGGCCCATATTGCCGGACTGGTGGCCGCCGGACTTCACCCAAGCCCCATTCCCTATGCCGATGTGGTAACCACCACCACCCATAAGACCCTGAGAGGACCCAGAGGCGGTCTGATTCTGGCAAATAAAGAGGCGGCGGAGAAATTTAATTTTAATAAAGCCATTTTCCCGGGAACCCAGGGAGGTCCTTTAGAGCACGTTATTGCCGCCAAAGCGGTATGCTTCGGGGAAGCTTTAAAGCCGGAATTTAAAGAGTATCAGCAGCAGGTTATTAAGAATGCCAAAGCACTGGCCCGCGCTCTCAAGGAACAGGGATTCCAGGTCCTGACGGGAGGTACGGACAATCACCTGATGCTGGTGGATCTGCGGGGAATGGAGGTTACGGGAAAAGAACTCCAGAACCGCTGCGACGAGGTTTACATTACTCTCAATAAAAACGCAGTTCCCAATGATCCCAGAAGTCCCTTTGTAACCTCCGGCGTCCGCATCGGTACTCCTGCCGTTACCTCCAGAGGACTGGTAGAAGAAGACATGGACAAGATCGCAGAATGCATCTGGCTGGCGGCTACGGACTTTGAAAACAAGGCGGACTATATCCGTGAAGAAGTAACAAAGATTTGTGACAAATATCCTATTTATCAATAAAAGACTGATACGGATGAAAATGCCGGACGGCCCCAAATGGAGCTGCCCGGTATTTTTACGTCAAGCGGGGGCGTCGGGAGGCTCCGGAACTCCCGGGCTTTTCCGGTAGGCCGAAGGCGACATTCCCATATCCTTTTTAAAGGCCATGGCAAAGTACTGCTCCGAGAGGTAGCCGCAGTAATAAGCCACCTCCGAATAGGAAAGATTGGAGTTCTTCAGAAAATAGCAGGCCCGCTTGAGCCGCAGGTTTGTGATGTACTGCTGCATGGGAATGCCGCTGATTTCTTTAAAAATCCGGTAAAGGTAGGTTCGATCCAGTCCCACGGCGTCACAGATGCTTTGGACAGAGATATTATTGTAATAAGAGTCCTGAATCAGAGAGATGGCCTTGCTGACATAATATTCTTTTCTGGAAAGAGGCTTGATGTTGCGGTTATGCTGCATCAGTCTGGAGCAGAGCAGGTAGAAATTTCCCAGAGCCGTGTAGCTGTCGGAAATGGATACGGTATTTCGGGCCGCAAGAGGACGGATCAGTTCTGTAAGCTCCTCCATAGGCTCATAGTGGAGAATGGGAGAGGCATTGGTAATATTGCAGAGCTGCATCAACTGCAGGGCGTCAATACCGTCAAAACCGACCCAGTAATACACCCAGGGATCGGATTCGTCTGACTGGTAGGAAATGGGGACGCGCGGAATCAAAAGGAAACAGTCGTTAGGCCCCAGGCGGTAGGTCTGATTATTGACCCGGTAAATCCCTTTTCCCCTTACAATGCAGTGGAGTACATAATGATCAATAATAGTTTGGGCGGAGTAATGTCCCGGCAGAGTTTCATGGTAGCCGTAGTCTAAGATACGGACCGTTTCGTTGGTGGACTGGTTCTGGCTAAAATAGCAGATTGTTTTCGTTCCCACAGCTTTCTCCTTGTATTAGCAACAAAATATGAAAAATTGACAACATAAGTTCCTTTTTATTTATACCAAAATACGGTATAAATAACAATAGAAACAATTTAATTCTCAATATTATTATCAGAAATTTACAAATATACAAAAAATGATTGAGAAAAAATTGTCAAAACAATGGATGGTGCCGATCTTTTGTATCTATAGAGAGATGACAGCATTTTATGTATTATGCAATAGAATATAGATGAGGTGGGTGAAAGATATGAAAATAACGTATTACGGTACGTCGGCTTCCGAGGCATGGCCCGCGCTGTTTTGCAGTTGTGAAGCCTGCAGACTGGCAAGAGAACTGGGAGGGAAAAACATTCGTACCAGAAGCCAGACTCTGATAGGCAGCACTCTGCTTATTGACTTTCCGCCGGATACCAATTACCACGTCCAAAAATACCATTTGGATCTCAGAAATATCCGCACGCTGCTCATTACTCACAGCCATCACGATCACTTTTTCCCTTATGATATATTTATGAGAACCTCCGCCTTTGCGGAAGGCTCAGAGGGAAGCCGGCTTTTGGTATATGGAAATGATACCATTGAAAAGAAATTTCGGGAGGCGTCCCGGCTTTTTAATGATTATCAGGATTTCATAGAGTTCCGGCGGCTGAATCCCTTTGACGCCATCCGTACAGAAGACGGCTATGATGTGACTGCTCTGGCAGCAGATCACAACCAGCCGGAAAACTCCCTGATCTTCCAGATTGAAAGAGAGGGGAAACGGATTTTATACGCCCACGATACGGGAATTTTCCCGGAATGTACATGGGAGTTTCTGGAAGGAAAAACCTTTGATTTCATCAGTCTGGACTGCACAGCTCTCAACCGGGATTGGAGAAAGGGCCATATGGGATTTCAGGCCGTGGACGAGGTAACGGAACGATTAAAGGCCATGGGCTGTATCCGTCCGGAGACGGTAATGGTTCTCAACCATTTCGCCCATTTTGGGAATTTCACCCATGAACGGATTTGTGAAATAGAAAATCCCAAGGGGTATGAGGTGGCCTATGACGGCTGTGTTTATGAGATATAAGAGCGAGACGTGGAAAACTGCACCTGAAATTTGAATACAAAATGCAATTAAGGCGATATAATATTGCCTGAAAATAAAAGGAGGAAGATTATATGGAAAAAAAGAAGTGGGTAAAAACAACCATGGCATTGTGTTTGACGGCAGGCGCCGCCTTATTAACAGCCTGCGGCAGCTCATCAGGGGAGAGCGCTGCAGATACCACAGGGGCTGCGGCTGAGGCTGCCGGTCAGGAAGAAACCGTTCAGGAAGCTTCCGGATCAGGGGATTTCAGCGGAAAAGAAATCGAGATCGCCACATACCTCACGGGAGACACCCTTAATGCCTACAAGGAAGTAATAGCCGGATTCGAGAGCGAAACAGGGGTAAAGGTTACTTTGGACGAGTATGGAGACGACTATGAGAGTACCATGAAGATTCGTATGGCCTCCAATGACCTTCCGGATGTTTTTGAAACCCACGGCTGGAGCCTGATCCGTTATAAGGAATATTTGACGGATTTGAGCGGAGAACCTTGGGCTGCTGATTTAAGCGACGCGGCTTTAGGCGTTATCCAGGATACGGACGGCAAAATTTACACCCTTATGACCACGGGTTCCTGTCTGGGGACGGCTGTAAATATGGACGTATGCGAAGCCGCCGGAGTAGACCCCTGGGAGATTGAAACCTGGGAAGATTTTAACGCTGCCTGCGACAAAATCAAAGAAGCCGGATATACGCCCATTGCCAATTACTTTACTTCCGCAGGAGCTCTGGCCAATGCAAACGGTTCCTGGTTAAGCTACGAAGGGGCGGTTTACAACGACAATGAGGCCATTTTAAACGGAACCTGGGACTGGGAGCATTTCAGAACGATTCTGGATTACCTTCAGACCTGGTTTGACAACGGTTATCTGTATGAAGACTGCGGAACCATCAGCCAGACCGACGCCATTGAGCGCTGCGCCAGAAATGAATGCGCCTTTATCGTAGGGATCGGTACTTCCTACCAGACGGCGGTAGTTGCTGCCAATCCTGACGTAACCATGGCTATGATTCCCATCTGCGCAAGCCAGGAAGGCGGAGCGCGGTTCTGCGGCATCGGCGAGGGAGCTTCCTTCGGAATCTGGAAAGATACAGAAGAAATGGACGTCTGCAAAGCATTCTTAAACTATGTAGCGGAAAATGCAGACGGCATCAATGCAGCAGCAGGCGAAATCAGCACACTGCCCTCTGAGACAACCAAATCCTACGGAATGCAGATGCTGGAAGAGATGGAGAGCCATTATCCTGACGTATTCTATGACAATCTTTGGGACCGCAAGTATATGCCGGCAGGTATGTGGAGCATCTTTGAAGTTGCGGCGGGAATGTTCTGTGAGGATCAGTCCGAGGACAGCAAGCAGGAAGTAATCGATTACCTGAAAGAGAATTACACGGATTTGTATGAGGCAGCACAGGAAGAGTAAAGGGGCAATATGAGGCTCGCTGCCCTTAGGCAATGTGAGCAAGGCAGAAAGGATGCGCTGTTATGATGGAGAAAAGGAAAAAATGGATATTGTTATCCTTGAGCATTCCAGCTTTTTTGCTAATCATTATTTTTATGATTGTTCCGCTGGGCAATGCGCTGCGGGTATCCTTCTATAAATGGAACGGATTTTCGCAGAAAATGAAATTTATCGGGCTGGAGAACTATTTGTCCCTGTTTACGGACAAGGTTTTTTGGAGATCCACAGCCAATACTTTCGTATATGGCTTTGGAAGCACCCTGCTCCAGAATATCTTCGGCCTTTCTGCCGCCCTGTTTGTCAATAAACAGTTTCGGGGAAGAAATTTCGTACGGCTGATTCTGTATATGCCGATTATGATCTCAGGGGTTATTATGGGCGCCATTCAGTATTACATTTTCAGCTATGACAACGGCGTTCTCAACAACCTGTTAAATCTTTTCGGCATCCAGGACATTTACTGGATGAAAACAGGAATCCGCTCCGTAGCGATTATTACCCTGATTAACAGTTGGCAGGCCATGGGTTTTTGTATGCTGATCTACCTGGCGGGCCTGCAGAATATTCCCCGGATGTACCAGGAGGCGGCCCGACTTGACGGAGCGACGAAATGGCAGGCATTTTTTAAGGTGGATATTCCCCTTCTGATGCCGGCCATTACCACCGCAGTCATAACCAACCTTATTGGAGGCTTTAAGCTTTACGACATTATTGTTACCCTGACTAACGGAGGTCCCAACCGGAAATCCCTGTCCCTGTCCTACTACATTTCCCTTCTGTATTTTAACGACGAAAAAGCGGGATACTCATCGGCCGTGGGAATTGCCCTGTTCGTTATTATTTTTATTGTGGCCGTTCCCATTAACCGGTACCTGCGGAGCAAGGAGGTGGAATACTAAATGAGATCCTTTTCCTATGAAAAAACCAACATGAAGCAATTCCGCGCTCCCAACAAGAAGGTACAGGTTTGGGTAGGGATTGTAGCCGTTATTCTGGTCTTATTGTATCTGCTGCCGATTTACGTTATGCTGAACCTGTCCTTCCGCTATATGACAGATTTGACGCCCCGTCTGTATCTGCCGGAAAAATGGACTCTGGAGAATTACGTCCAGGCATTCACCTCTCCGGATCTCATGAACAGCTTCAAAAACTCTATTGTTTACGTGGCTGAGGTCTGCGCCCTGGAAATCGTACTGGGAGGTCTGGCGGCCTACGGTCTGGCCCGGGCAGGGGGCAAGGTATCTACGACTTTGAGAACCTTTAATATCTGTATTATGATGATACCAAGCCTGTCTCTGTTAGTCGGTACCTACTCTCTTATGACAAGGTTCGGCATGATTAATAAAATATGGGCTCTGTCTCTGCAGACGGCGGCCATCGGCATGGCCAGCACCATGTTTTTCTACACATCCTTTATTGTTTCTATTCCCAAAGATCTGGATGATGCGGCAGCCATAGACGGAGCGGGAATTTTCCAGACCTTTTTCCGGATTATTTTACCGCAGCTAAAACCCATAACCGTAACCCGTCTGATTATGATTGCGGTGGGAGCCTGGAACAGCTACGCCATGCCCAGCTACTTGCTGACGGATACCAGCAAGTCTACGGTAATCCTGACGGTCCGCAAGGCCTTTTATTCGGCTTACGGGGCCGTCCAGAACGTGCCTCTGGCCTGCGCCATGTGTGCCGTAGCCCTGCTTCCGGTAATCCTGTTGTATGTCCTGCTTCAGCGTTACATTATTGAAGGACAGTTGGATTCCGTAAGCAAATAAAGCAAAACCGAAAACAGCAGTAAAAAACCCTGGCGGAACCGTGCCCTATCAGCATGGTTCCCCAGGGTTTTTCTATTACACAAAAGCCTTCAGCGCAAGGCCTTTCTATGAAGACAGGCTGGCTGCCGCAACATTGGCGGAGCTGGCCTTTTCGCTTTTAGAGTAGTCCGGTTCCTTGCTGTTACCCAGGCCTCCCTGCCCGGAATGGGAATCCGGGGACTTACCGGAGCTTTGCCTCAGATTTTTCTGGGCCGTGGCCAGCATCAGTTTAATGCGGTTAAGCTGGTTGACTTCGCTGGCGCCGGGATCGTAGTCCACAGCAATGATATTGGACTCCGGATAATGGCGGCGCAGCTCCTTAATAACGCCTTTTCCTACAATGTGGTTAGGCAGGCAGCCGAAGGGCTGAGTGCACACAATGTTTTCCACTCCATTGTGGATCAGCTCCAGCATTTCGCCCGTAAGGAACCAGCCTTCGCCGGTCTGGTTGCCAAGGGATACGAAATCCTTTGCCATGGAAGCCAGATTGCGGATGTCGGCAGGGGCGTCGAAGTGACGGCTCTGCTCCAATTCCTTTCTGGCGGTCTTCCGGAAAAATTCCAGAAGGGCAATTCCCATATTGCAGATGCGGGCTGTAGAGCGCTTGCCTCCTAAGTGGTCCGCCTTAAAGTTGCTGTTGTAGAAGCAGTACAGCAAAAAGTCCATGAGATCCGGCATAACGGCTTCAGCGCCCTCGGCCTCCAAAAGTTCTACAATGTGATTGTTGGCCAGAGGAGAAAACTTCACCAGGATTTCCCCTACAATGCCGACTCTCGGTTTCTTTACCGCCAGCCGGGGCAGATTGTCGAAGTCCTGAATGATTCCTCTCAGGTTCCGCCCAAATTCCATCATAGAAGGATTCCGTTTGGACAGGGAAGCGATGCAGCGCTGCTTCCATTCCACGTGGAGCTTGTCGGCGCTTCCCGGCACAGCCTCATAAGGCCGGGTGTTGTAGAGAACCCTCATAAAGACGTCGCCGTAAACCACTGCCTGAAGAGCCTTTGTCAGCAAAGGCAGTGTGATGGTAAAGCCGGGATTGGTTTCCATGCCGTTGGCATTGACGGAGATAACAGGGATCTGTCCCATGCCGGCTTTCTCCAAAGCCCGACGGATAAAGCCGATATAGTTGGAAGCGCGGCAGCCGCCGCCTGTCTGGCTCATAAAGATAGCGGTGTGATCCAGATCGTATTTGCCTGACAGCAGGGCGTCCATAATCTGGCCGATAACAATGAGGGAGGGGTAGCAGGCGTCGTTATTGACGTACTGCAGTCCCACGTCCACAGCATTCCGGTTGTGGTTCTGAAGAACTTCGATCTTATATCCGAAACTCCGGATAGCCGGTTCCAGCAGGTCGAAGTGAATGGGCGACATCTGGGGGCAGAGGATGGTGTAATCCTTCTTCATGGCCTTTGTAAATACCGTCCGGTTGTAGGCGCTGGATACCACTTTATGGCTGTAATGCTTCTGATCCCGCACGCGGAGAGCCGCAATGAGGGAACGGATCCGGATCCTGGCGGCTCCCAGGTTGTTGACCTCGTCGATTTTGAGAACCGTATAGATTTTGCCGGATTTAGTAAGAATATCACTGACCTGATCCGTAGTTACGGCGTCCAGGCCGCAGCCAAAGGAGTTTAACTGAATCAAATCCAAAACGTCGCTGGTTTTTACGTAGCTGGCGGCCTCGTAAAGACGGGAGTGGTACATCCACTGATCCGTTACCACCAGAGGCCGTTCCACCTTTGCCAGATGGGAAACGGAATCCTCAGTGAGAACTGCAAAGCCGTAGGATGTAATTAAGTCCGGAATACCGTGGTGGATCTCGGGATCCACGTGGTAGGGACGGCCTGCCAGAACAATGCCGCGCTTGCCGTGCTCCCGTAACCAGGCAATGGTTTCTTCTCCCTTCTTTTCCATGTCACGCCGGGAGGCCAGAAGCTCCTGCCATGCTTCGTGGGCGGCCTCTGTAATCTCTTTTACCGTAATGGGACGGGCGAAACCGGAATCCGGGCCGAAAGCTGCGGTAATTTCTTTTACCAGCCCTTTGGTGAGGATTTCCTCGTTGGTAAAAGCAAGGAAAGGATTGAGGAAGCGGACGTGATTTTCCGCCAGCTCTTCCATATTGTTTTTAATGTTCTCCGCATAGGAGGTAACCATAGGACAGTTGTAGTGGTTGCCGGCATCGGGAGACTCGTTGCGTTCATAAGGGATACAGGGATAAAAAATCAGCTTGATTCCCTGCTTAATCAGCCAGCTTACGTGGCCGTGGGCCAGCTTTGCAGGATAACATTCCGACTCACTGGGAATGGACTCAATACCCAGCTCGTAAAGCTGGCGGCTGGACTGGGCCGAAAGGATGGTCCGAAATCCCAGCTTCTTGAAAAATACGGCCCAGAAGGGGTAGTTTTCATACATATTTAAGACTCTGGGGATTCCAATAACGCCTCGGGGAGCCATATCCAGAGTGAGAGGTTCGTAATCAAACATCCGCTGGTACTTGTATTGGAATAAATTGGGAATCTCTTTTTTCTGCTTTTCTTTTCCCAGGCCCCGTTCACACCGGTTGCCGGATACAAACCGGCGGCCGCTTCCAAATTGATTGATAGTCAGGACGCAGTGATTGATGCAGCCCTGGCAGCGGGTCATGGAGGTAGTGTATTTCAGGTTCAAGATCTTTTCCATAGGAAGCATAGAGCTTTCCTTTTGGGCGTCATACCGTTCCCGGGCAATAAGGGCGGCTCCGAAAGCCCCCATAATGCCGGCAATATCGGGGCGAACCGCTTCGCAGCCCGCAATTTTTTCAAAGCTTCTGAGAACGGCGTCATTGTAGAAGGTACCGCCCTGAACCACTACGTGGGAGCCCAGATCTGCGGCGCTGGTGATTTTGATTACTTTAAACAGCGCGTTTTTAATGACAGAGTAGGCAAGGCCGGCGGAAATGTCGGCCACGCTTGCCCCTTCTTTTTGGGCCTGCTTTACGTTGGAGTTCATAAATACGGTACAGCGGGTTCCCAGATCCGTGGGATTTTTGGCAAAAAGGGCTTCTTTTGCAAAATCCTCCACAGAGTAGTTTAAGGATTTTGCGAAGGTTTCAATAAAGGAACCGCAGCCGGAAGAACAGGCTTCATTAAGCTGGACGCTGTCTACGGTATTGTCCTTAATGCGGATACATTTCATATCCTGCCCGCCGATGTCCAGAATGCAGTCTACATCCGGCTCAAAAAAGGCAGCGGCATAGTAATGGGAAATGGTTTCCACCTCGCCCTCATCCAACAGAAAAGCTGCTTTTAGCAAAGCCTCGCCGTAGCCGGTGGAACAAGACCAGGCAATGCGGGCGTCAGCCGGAAGCTGGTCATTGATTTCTTTCATAGCGGCAATGGCCGTCTTTAAAGGGCTGCCGTTGTTATTGCTGTAAAAACGGTAAAGAAGACTTCCATCTTCCCCAACCAGGGCTACTTTGGTAGTAGTGGAACCGGCGTCGATTCCCAAAAAGCAGTTGCCGTGGTAGGAAGACAGATCCGCAGTTTTAACACAATGATTTCCATGGCGTTTGAGAAATTCCTCATAGTCAGCAGGACTTTCAAACAAAGGATCCATACGTTTTACTTCAAAATCCATCTGAATGCCGGAAGAAAGCAGACTGATGAGAGAATCCAGGCTGCTGGCCTTGGCGTCCGCTTCCGCGTTCATGGCAGCGCCGGTAGCGGCAAACAGATGAGAGTGGTCTGGAGCAATGATCTGGCTGGGCCCCAGATTTAAAGTGCGGATAAAAGCAGCCCGCAGCTCCGGAAGGAAGTGGAGAGGGCCGCCTAAGAAAGCTACATTGCCGCGAATGGGTTTTCCGCAGGCCAGTCCGCTGATGGTCTGGTTTACTACCGCCTGGAAAATAGAGGCGGCCAGATCCTCCCGGGTAGCGCCTTCGTTAATTAAAGGCTGTATATCGGATTTTGCGAAAACGCCGCAGCGGGCGGCGATGGGGTAAATGGCCTGATAGTGTTTCGCGTATTCATTAAGCCCTGCTGCGTCAGTCTGCAGCAGAGAAGCCATCTGATCGATGAAAGAACCGGTTCCGCCGGCGCAGATACCATTCATACGCTGATCAATGCCGCCGGTAAAGTAAATGATTTTAGCGTCTTCACCGCCCAGTTCAATGGCCACATCAGTTTGAGGCGCATAGTCCTGAAGGGCGGAAGCTACGGCTACTACTTCCTGGACGAAAGGAACGCCCATATGACGGGAAAGAGTCAGTCCGCCGGAACCCGTAATGACGGGGCGAACCTGGATGGAACCAAGGGCTTTCTGGGCTTTCTTTAAAAGAGAAGCTAAAGTTTCCTGGATATTCGCATAATGGCGTTCATAATCGGCAAATATTATATGAGAGCATTCATCAAGAATCGCTATTTTCACAGTAGTAGAGCCAATATCAATTCCCAATGTATTTAATATATGTAGAGTTTCCATTCATATACGGGAAAATTCCCTGCCTCCTTTGTGTAATGCATAAAGCCAATAGTCCTACTCAGTTTAACATAAAACCGAAAAGAATACAATCGGTAGGATTTGTTAAAAAAACGTAAAGAAACCGAAAATAATTCGGCAGGAGTTTGTAAATATCCGGCAATTCGTTTGACAAACAACGGCCCAGTAAGTATAATGATATTTGCGAAAGATTGGGTTTTCGGCGAGATACTTGAGGGATGGAGGAACGGGCATGATTCAGATTTTTAAGACGGAAGAAGGCATTGTCCATCAGACGGACGAAATCGAATTAAACTCCTGGATTGCCCTGACGGATCCTACGGCTGCGGAGATCCTGGAGATTGCGGATCACTTCCGGTTGGATCCGGATCATCTCAGAGCGCCTCTGGACGAGGAGGAGCGTTCCCGTATTGAAATAGAAGAGGATTACTCCCTGGTCCTGGTGGATATTCCTTCTATTGAAGAGAGAAGCGGAAAGGACTGGTACGTGACCATTCCCTTAGGCATCATTATGACAGACACCAATATCATTACCGTATGTCTGGAAGAAACGCCGGTTCTCAATGCTTTCATGGACGGTCGTGTGAGGGATTTCCATACCTATATGAAAACGCGTTTTATTCTTCAGGTATTGTATAAAAATGCATCTTTATACCTGCAGTACCTGAGAATAATCGAGAAAAAAAGCGAGGTTATTGAGAAAAAGCTGCACAAATCACAGAAAAATCAGGAACTGATCGAGCTTTTGGAGCTGGAAAAATCCCTGCTTTATTTTACCACGTCCCTCCGTTCCAATGAAGTGGTGCTGGAAAAACTGATGCGCAGTGAAAAGATTAAGAAGTATTCGGAGGACGAGGAACTGCTGGAAGACGTCATCATTGAAAATAAGCAGGCGATTGAGATGGCAAACATATACAGCGGGATTCTGGGAGGAACCATGGATACCTTCGCGTCTGTTATTTCCAATAATCAGAACCTGGTTATGAAATTTTTGACCACTGTTACCATTGTGATGTCAATCCCTACTATGATTTCCAGCTTTTATGGAATGAACGTAAACATTGCTGGAATGCCCTTTGCGCAGAACCGTTACGGATTTTTGATTATTATCGGAATATCCGTACTGATTTGCCTGCTGATTGCCTGGATTTTCTCAAAGAAAGACTTATTTTGACAGGAGCGTCTGAGAAGTGAAATTTTTTTATAAGCTGGAACGCAAATACGGAAAATATGCCATTCATAACCTGATGTATTATCTGGTCGTGCTCTATGGCATCGGGCTGATTATTTCTCTGTGGAATCCCTTGATTTATTACCGGTATCTGGCTCTTGACGGAGAAGCCATCCTTCACGGGCAGATTTGGAGAGTTGTGACCTTTCTGTGCTATCCGCCGGCCCAGGGAATCTTTTTCGGAATTTTAGCCTTATATCTCTACTATTCCATGGGGCAGACCCTGGAACGGGTTTGGGGAGCCTTTCGGTTTAACATATACGTTGCCCTGGGAGTCCTGGGCCACGTATTGGCGGAGATTATTATAACCCTTGCCTTTGGCTACAGCCCGAACCTGCTTCCGGTGGCTTTGGATTTTTCTTTGTTTTTTGCCTTTGCCCTGACATTTCCGGATGTGGAATTTCTTCTGATGTACCTGATTCCGGTAAAGGCGAAGTGGCTGGCCGTAGCAGAAGGAGCGGTCTATCTTTACTATCTGATAATGGGAAATATGGCCACCAGGGTGGAAATCGTCATGTCCCTGGCGAATGTTATTCTCTTCTTCCTTTTGACCAGAAATTATAACCGGGTAAATCCCAAAGAAATCAAGCGCAAGCACGATTTTAAAACCCAGATGAGAATCCGGCCTCAGGGCCAGACGCGGCATAAGTGCGCCGTATGCGGCCGGACTGAAAAGGACGGACCGGCCATGGAATTCCGGTATTGTTCCAAATGCGTGGGAAACTATGAGTACTGTCAGGATCACCTGTATACTCACAAACACGTAACCAGCGAAAGCGCCGGAGATAATCCGGCTTAAAGGGGGTAACACGCCTTTTGGCCCCCGCATCAATGATGGAATGTATGTAATAAAACGGTGGAAAAGAGTCACCTGAAAAGCTTTGGAGGAAAAATCAATGAAAAAGACAAAAATTATCTGTACAATGGGACCCAATACGGATAACTATGAGATTATGAAAGCCCTGGCTGAAAACAGCATGGACGTAGCACGGTTCAATTTTTCTCACGGGGATTACGCGGAGCATAAAAACCGTCTGGAACTTTTAAAGAAAGTGCGCAAGGAAACGGATCGTCCCATCGCCGCCCTTCTGGATACCAAAGGGCCGGAAATCCGTACCGGCCTGCTGAAAGATGGCAAAAAGGTGGTTCTGACAGAGGGACAGACCTACATCCTGACTACCCGGGATATTGTAGGGGACAATGAAATCTGCCATATTAATTACGACGGCCTCAACGAAGACGTTACAAAGGGAAACCGCATCCTCATTGACGACGGCCTCATTGAACTGCAGGTAGAGGAAGTAAAGGACACAGACATTGTATGTACTGTTATTAACGGCGGAGAATTGGGAATGCGGAAAGGCGTCAATGTTCCCAATGTGAAAATTAAACTTCCCGCCCTGACGGAAAAAGACAAAGAGGACATCCGCTTCGGCATAAAGGAAGGTTTTGATTTTATCGCCGCTTCCTTTGTACGGACGGCGGACGCTATCAAAGAGATTCGGGCAATGCTGGAAGAGCAGGGCAGCGCCATGCAGATTATTGCAAAAATTGAAAATGCCGAGGGACTGGAAAATCTGGACGCTATTATTGAAGCCAGCGACGGCATTATGGTAGCCAGAGGCGATTTGGGCGTAGAAATCCCGGCGGAAAAGGTTCCTTATATTCAGAAGCAGATTATCCATAAATGCAACGAGTCCGGAAAGGTGGTAATTACGGCTACCCAGATGCTGGATTCCATGATCCGCAATCCCAGACCTACCAGAGCGGAGGTAACGGACGTGGCCAATGCCGTTTACGACGGAACCGACGTTGTAATGCTTTCCGGAGAAACCGCTATGGGCAAGTACCCCGTAGAAGCCCTGAAAATGATGGTACAGATTGTGGAAGACAGCGAATCCCATCTGGACTACTCGGATTACCGCAAGAGAAAGGTATACGCCAGCAAAAACCAGAATATCTCCAGCGCCGTATGCTACGCTTCCGTATCTACGGCCCATGACTTAGACGCGAAAGTAATTGTAACGCCTACCATCAGCGGATTTACGGCGCGGATGCTTTCCAAGTGGCGTCCGGCGGCCCATATTATGGGAATGTCTCCCAGTATGTCTGTAGTGCGCCAGATGATGATTTACTGGGGAGTAAAGCCCTTGTGGGCCAGAAGAGCCGACTCCACAGACGAACTTATTGAGTCTTCCATTGATGAATTAAAAGAAAAGGGCCTGGTGGAAGCAGGAGATTTAGCAGTAGTAACGGCCGGCGTAGTCAGCTTTGCCAACCGGAATGAACCGGCTGCTCAGACCAACATTATGAGAGTAGTGGCCATTGAATAAAATTGGCCCCTTTTGCCTGCCGCCGCGTGAGAACTGCTTTGCAAAACCCACGCGGCGCAGCCGCGTTTTGGCGCCAGTGTGCGCTTCAGCGTCTGATTTTTACTAGTTAATACGGAGAATACGGAGGAGACGATATGGAAAAGAAGCCATTTGTGACCTTAGAACAGATTCAGGAAATTGCCAAAACCTACCCCACGCCTTTCCACCTTTATGATGAGAAGGGGATCCGCGAAAATGTAAAACGTCTGAAAGAAGCATTTTCCTGGAACAAAGGCTATCGGGAATATTTTGCAGTAAAGGCGACGCCCAACCCCTTTATTTTGAATATTTTAAAAGAATACGGCTGCGGAACGGACTGTTCTTCCATGACTGAGCTGATGATGTCCGACGCCTGCGATTTTTCCGGCTCTGACATTATGTTTTCGTCCAACGATACTCCGCCGGAAGAGTTCGCCTTTGCAGAGAAGCTGGGAGCCATTATCAACCTGGACGATATTACCCATATAGAATGCCTGGAGGAAACTTTGGGCTATATTCCGGAAACCATTAGCTGCCGGTACAACCCCGGCGGGATTTTCAAAATCAGCAACGGAATTATGGACAATCCCGGGGACGCCAAATACGGAATGACAACGGAGCAGATTTTTGAAGCCTTCTCCATTCTCAAATCCAAAGGCGCAAAACGCTTCGGCATTCACGCTTTCCTTGCCAGCAATACCGTAACCAATGATTACTACCCCATGCTGGCCAAAGTGCTTTTTGAGCTGGCGGTCCGCCTTGAGAAAGAAACCGGCGCCAAGATTGCCTTTATTAACCTTTCCGGAGGCATTGGGATTCCCTACCGTCCGGATCAGGAACCCAATGACATTGCCGTAATCGGAGAAGGGGTTCGGAAAGCTTACGAGGAGATTTTAACGCCTGCAGGTATGGGGGATGTGGCTATTTATACGGAGCTGGGACGCTTTATGCTGGGACCCTACGGCTGTCTGGTGACCAAAGCCATTCATGAAAAGCATACTCATAAGGAGTATATCGGCGTGGACGCCTGCGCGGTGAACCTGATGCGTCCGGCTATGTACGGAGCTTACCACCATATTACGGTGGCCGGAAAAGAAAACGCGCCCTGTGATCATAAATACGATATTACAGGTTCCCTTTGCGAGAATAACGATAAATTTGCCATTGATCGGATGCTTCCGGAGATTAATATGGGAGATTATCTGGTTATCCATGACACAGGAGCCCACGGCTTTTCCATGGGATACAATTATAACGGAAAACTCCGCTCCGCTGAAATTTTGCTGAAAGAGGATCAGTCGGTTCAGATGATCCGGCGGGCGGAAACCCCCAAAGATTACTTTGCCACCTTTGATTTTTGCGACATATTAAAAAAATATTGCTGATACAATGGACACCAAAAGGAGCTGTAAAAAGCGGAAGTATTTTTCGCTTTCTGCAGCTCCTTTTAAAACATATGGCAATGAACCTGGTTTTTAGGGAAGGGAATAAAAACGTAAAAAAGGACAGAAAAAAGCTTCGTGTGTGATGGGACACGAAGCTTACTTTTCTTTGGAATCTGAATTTCAAAAAGGATTTAAGGATTTATGCATTTCTTATGGTGTTAGTATAGCATAGGCTGGAAAATAATGTTTGAATGTTCTTTGAAAAGATTATTAAGAATTTCTTAATTTCTTTCGTTTTCGTAAGAACTTGACCGTAAGGAGAAGCCTTTTGGTAAGAATATAAGGCGGAAATTACCGCAGAAGTTCCCATACATTTAAAAGCCCCCAACCTTGCTGCGTATGGGGGAGCCCCAGGTCCGTAGAGGTTTCCCTGAGCTTCAGTTTAACATCCCGATTGGTCATGTCCGGGTATTTTTGGAGAAGCAGGGCGATGGCACCTGAAACGATAGGGGTGGACATGGACGTACCGCTTTTAATCTGATACAAATCAGGGGAGTTTTTGCAGCTTATAATCCGGGAGCCGGGAGCCACCACGTCGGGCTTTAAAACGCAGGCTACTGTGGGTCCCCTGCCGGAATAATCAACCATTCGGCTTCCGGATACCCGCACTTCCTTATAATCGTCAGAGCAGCCTACCGTTATGACCTTGCGGCTGATGCCGGGGGTGGTGATAGTCATGCGGCCGGGGCCGTTGTTTCCGGCGGCAACCACTACCACCAGGCCGTCGTCCCAGGCAGCGTTGACGCCCCGGACCAGGGCGGAATTTTCCGTCATTCCTTTTCTGGAAAAGGAGCCTACAGAAATATTTATGATGCGAATGCCGTATTCTTTTTGGTGAGAACGGATCCAGGACAGGCCGGCCAGAACGTCAGAGGCGTAGCCGTTGCCTTTAGAATCCAGAACCTTTACGCTGATAATATGGCATTCCGGGGCCATACCCTGAAATTTGCCGTCGGAGGCGGCCCCGCTTCCGCCGATAATGGCTGAAATGTGAGTTCCGTGTCCGTTGTCGTCATATGGGGCCGGACGGCGGTTTACCATATCCTGAAAGGCAGCGATGCGGCTGCCGAAATCTTTATGGGGGAAAATGCCGGTATCAAGAATTGCGACGCCTACGCCGCGTCCGGTAATGCCTTTGGCGTAGGCATCGCCCCATTGGATACAAGGCTTAACCTGATTCACATAAGGTACCTCCCTATTTTCATATTGATAATAAGCCTTTATGGGCGGCGGACTCTTACCATAGAGGGAAAACGTTCCGCCCCATATTATAATATGACGGCGGAACCAAAAGGTCCTGAGCAAGTGGGGAAAACTCAGGTTGAATAATTCGGCTAAAGGGAGTATACTAAGGATATTCGCAGGGGTTCTTCCTGCAGAGATTTCTGACGGCGGTTCGCCGGAATTTTTCATTGCTGCGTTTCACATTGGATAAGAGAAAAGGGGTGGTGCCTTTTGAGGGAGCTGTAAGACATTGTGAAAATAGTTGTTGACATTTTAAGACGGTTATATTATAGTTATATCATGAAAAGAACGTTTGTTCGTATCGGAGGATATTTATGAATAAGGATGATAAACAAAAGGCATTGGACGCCGCTTTGACTCAAATCGAAAAAGCTTACGGAAAAGGTTCCGTGATGAAATTAGGCGATTCAGGGGTCAACATGAATATTGAAACAGTTCCTACGGGTTCCCTGAGTCTGGATATTGCTTTGGGCCTGGGAGGAGTTCCCAGAGGACGTATTGTGGAAATCTATGGTCCGGAATCTAGCGGTAAGACGACAGTTGCCCTCCATATGGTGGCGGAGGTACAGAAACGGGGCGGTATCGCCGGATTTATTGATGCGGAACACGCATTGGATCCTGTTTATGCTAAGGCTATTGGAGTTGATATTGACAATCTTTACATTTCCCAGCCAGACAATGGCGAGCAGGCTTTGGAGATTACAGAAACGATGGTTCGCTCTGGCGCCGTAGACATTGTAATTGTAGACTCCGTAGCGGCGCTGGTTCCGAAGGCGGAAATCGACGGCGATATGGGCGACTCCCATGTGGGGCTTCAGGCACGTCTAATGTCTCAGGCGTTAAGAAAGCTGACGGCTGTTATCAGCAAATCCAATTGCATTGTGATATTTATTAATCAGCTCCGTGAGAAAGTAGGAGTGATGTTCGGCAACCCGGAGACGACTACAGGAGGACGCGCTCTCAAGTTTTATGCATCCGTCCGTATGGATGTCCGCCGGATTGAAACCTTAAAGCAGAGCGGAGAGGCGATTGGAAGCCGTGTGCGGGTTAAGGTGGTAAAAAATAAAATTGCTCCGCCCTTTAAAGAGGCTGAGTTTGACATTATGTTTGGAAAGGGAATTTCCAAAACCGGCGATATTCTGGATTTAGCGGCTAAGGAAAATATTGTGGAAAAAAGCGGGGCCTGGTACGCTTACGGCGGAGCCAAAATCGGCCAGGGCCGTGAGAACGCAAAAATCTATCTGGAAAACAATCCTGCTGTGTGCAGCGAGGTAGAAGCAAAGGTCAGAGAAAAATACAATCTGCAGGGAAGCGCAGCCTCGGCTGAGGGCGGAACTGCGGAGGCTGGAGACGGACAGCCGGATAAGGAACTGATCCAATGAGCCTTTTGAAAGTTCTGTCCATTACAGAGTTTGATAAAAAAAAGCGCAAGGTCCTTCTCTCGGAGGACCTCGCTTTGGTTTTATATCCGGGAGATTTGAGAAAGTATCAAATAGAAGAGGGAAGCAGCCTTAGCGCGGAGAGTGTTCAGGAGATTACGAACCTTTTGTGCCGCAGAGCCAGAGAGCGGGTTATGGGGCTTTTGGAAATTTCCGATAAGACAGAATTTGAACTGCGCTCCCGGCTGAAACGGGAAGGGTACCCGGAAGAAGCGGTGGAGAAAGCTTTGGAGGCTGTTCGCAGATACGGATACGTAAACGACGAAGCTTATAGCCAGCGCTACGCTCAAAACCGCTCCCGAAGCAAAAGCCGCCTTCAGATTGTAAACGGCCTGATGCAGAAAGGCATTGAACGGGAAAAAGCCCTGGAGATTTTGGAGGAAATTCCTATAGATGAGGAGGGGCAAATCCGGCGTTTGCTGGAGCAGAAGGGTTATTGGGGCAGAAAGCTGGAGAGAAAAGAAATGGAAAGGGCAGCGGGAATGCTGGCCAGACGGGGGTATTCCTTTGACGCCATCCGAAAAGCTCTGAACAGTTCCGATACGGAATGGATGTCTGGCAGTATATAGCAGAAACAGCAGGAAGAGGGAGAAGCTATTAGTCAATTTGACTCCATTTTGGCAAAAAGAGCCTATTGTACTTGACACATTACCGAAAAGAGTTTAAAATTATACTGTTGTAGTTC
>CAMMNN010000017.1 GCA_946498245.1 uncultured Clostridium sp.
CAGACTTGCCGAAGTTGCCGAGCGTACCGGCTGCGCCGTTATCCTTATCGGACACCTCAACAAAGCCGCCGGAGGGGAAGCCCGTTGCCTTTTGCCTTGACCCGGACACAGGCTTTTCATGGATAGGCGAATACGACATAACCGCCGAGGAACTTCTATCCGGCGCGGGCGGGAATACCGCCACCAAGACCGAACAGGCGGAACGGCTGATACTGGATTTACTTGCAGACGGGAAAGAGCTTGCCAGCGAGGAAATCGTAAAAGCCGAAGCCGGAATATCCGAAAGGACAGTACAGAACGCCAATCGCAATATGGGCGGCATTTTGGGCGCAAGACGTGTCGGCGGTCAATGGTACAACTTCCTCAAAAAGAAGCAGCCGCCCGAAACCGCAAACTGAAAGTGCAAAACGCAGACCCTTTGCACTTTCGCGCTTTCGCTATAATTTGCGTCAATAACTCAAAAAAGCACTTGACAAAACGCTTCATGGTGTATTCGTCCGGATTCTTAATATCTCCTTTCTCGCTAATTCTATATAACTAATTGTCAACATCTCCCATTCAAATTTTACTCAATTATACAAAATAGCCCCCTTATCATATAGAAACTAGCTATTTTTAGAGAATTTTATATTCTTTTTACAGATGTTCCCCTTATTTACTAATCACCATAACGCAATGCCATTATATATTTTCCTAAAAATAAGTCCTTACGATCTAAGTTATATTGCGTTATATATCGGGGATGTTCTAATGGAATGATTTTTTTAAAAACTCATTCCATCATATAAAAACTCTGATGAATTTCGTCCCTCATTAGTGATATTAATACAAGTCCCAGTATCTTTATAAAGGCGTCTGCTATCCGCAAAAGGTACACCCGTTACCGCGGAGCCTCGTAGAGAAGGAGTACTGCCAAATAACATACGGCGAGGATTTATATCATTATAATATTTCCTATAAAACGAAGTAGTCATTTGCTTAACCACTCCATCAGGATCATCTCGAAATGGATTAATAACTCTAACCCCCTCAGGAACGTCTAGTAATACACTCGAAAGATTATCATTAAATTTTAAAATTTGATCTGCCATACTCTTTTTTTCAATCATAAAAGCCTCCGTTGACCTTTATTTACATTATTTCAAAAAGGCAGCTTGGTAGGTCTATCTTATAGCCAGCTTTTTCAAATTGAATTGCTATCTTCCGCTATACATTATTATCAATCAAAATATCTGTCTTAAACTTTTCAAAACTGCGGGAATTATTTTAGTAGATTTAGAATAGCAAAACAAGCTAGCGTTGGAAAAAACCACAGTTTGTCTCTAATACTCAATCCCCTCTCTGGCGGCAATTCCCTTTTCATAAGGGTGGCGGAGGGCTTTCATCTCTGTAATGTAATCCGCCAGTTCCAAAAGGCGTGGAGAAGGATCCCGGCCTGTCAGAACCAGCTCCGGCCCATCAGTCCCCTTTTCCTGACTCTCTGATCCTTTAGGAAGACAAAAACGGCCAATATGCCAGATAAGGCGTTCCTCATCTGCCAGACCGCAGTTTACCGCCGCCATGATCTCATCTAATATCAGAAGATCAAAAGCTCCTTCCCCTGCCTTTAAAAAGGCCTTTTCTAACAATTCCCTGTAATATATTCCCGCTTCCTTTTTCTGTTGGTCTGTCATGCGGAAGAAAAAACCAAAAGTCTTTTCACAGGGTAAAACCGAGATGCCGGGAATCTGAGACAGGACGGGAACCTCCCCAGAATCGTCCGTTTTTAAAAACCGGGCTATAAGCACTTTTTTCCCTCTGCCTGCCGCCCGAACAGCCAGACCTATGGCCGCTGTGGTTTTTCCTTTTCCGTTTCCGCAGTAAATATGAATCATTTCTCTTTCCTTCTGCTTTCTTTTATTGTGTAAAAAATTTAATCGTTATCCAATAAGGGCATATTAATTAATTCCTGCAATTTGTTCTGCAGCACCTTTTTGTCCGGTAATTGAAGCTGATATTCCGCAACCATCATCGGCGACAATGTTCTACTCATAGCATACTCGACCACCTCGTCATCTTTAGACGCACATAAAATCATACCGACACTTGGATTCTCATTTTCTTTTTTCTTCTGGCGGTCAAGGGCTTCCAGATAAAAGTCCATCTTTGATATATATTCTGGTTTAAATTTCCCAATTTTCAATTCAAACGCTACAAGGCACTGTAGTCCCCGATGGAAGAAAAGCAAATCAATCTTGTAATCTTCACCGCCAACTTGGATTCTAAACTCATCACCGATAAATGTAAAATCCTTTCCGATCTCCAAAATAAAGTCCTTCATATTACCGATCAGGCCCTTTCTTAGATCTGCTTCTCTAAAATTAGACGGTAAATTTAGAAATTCTATTACGTAAGAATCCAGGAAAGGATTTTCTTTCAGCCCTTTTATCGGTTCAGGCAGCAGTTTCTCTCTGGACAGCATATATCTTTCGTAATATCCTCTGTCAATTTGACGCGATAATTCCCGTGCGGAATAATTTTCTTTCACGCAAAGAGTCAGGTAGAAATGGCGTTCTTCAAGAGTTCGCGCCTTTGAAATAATAGCCAGATGGTTGGACCAGCTTACTTGTGTCAACAGTGTTGTCACAAATTCGTCATCTGCATAAGTTTCATAAAATTTTTTCATGCGGTATAAACCGCGTCTATTAAATCCTTTAATTCCGGGAAACGATTTCTGAATCTCTTCTGCAATTGTATCTATATACGCATCTCCAAATAATGCTTTCCTGGACTCTATACTCAGATATTCTCCAACTTTCCAATACATTTGAATTAGTTCTTCATTAACCTTTTTCAAAGCATTCTGTTTCGCTTGGCTAATGATCTCAATAAGATTTCCTACTCCTGAAATTTCATTTTTCATCAAAATCTACTACCTTCCCCTCCTTTTACAGGTATTCCCGCACAAACCGGGAAACTTCCTGCTTTTTATGGTACCGTTCTCTGGAATAATAGATATGGAGCCGATCCTTGGCCCTGGTCATGGCCACATAAAACATTCTCCGCTCTTCTTCCATATCCGCGTCCAGTACTGCTTTGCTGTGGGGCGTGGTTCCCTCGTTGGCGTCCGGTATGTAAACAACGGGAAATTCCAGGCCTTTAGCGCTGTGCATGGTCATAACGGCCACGCTTTCCTTGTCGTCTTCGCTACCGGCAAAATCTGAACTTTTTTCCCGAAGCTGTCTGGCATATTCTTCCATATGGCGTTCCCAGCTTTCCATGGTTTTATACCCGGCGGCGCTTTCCTGAAGCTGATCGGCCATCTCCAGCAGTTCGTCAGCCTTCATTCGCCTTGTTTCGGCATATTCCCGCAGATAGTCGTCGTATCCCACGGCTTTCCGGATATAGTTGACCGCCGCCACAGGAGCCATGGGCTTCACCATAGCCAGATCGTATTCCAACTGCTCCAGCCGGTCCAGCATCCATTTTTTATCCTGGTAAAAGGATTTCAATCTTTCCAGATCCACTTTGGGGCTGTCCAGGGCCTCCCGGCTTACGTACCGTTTGGGGCGGTTGATAATCCGCAGGAAATCCTTTCGTTCCCGGCTTCCCCGGGCAATGCGGATATAGGTGAGAATGTCCTTTGCAATCCAATGTTCATACAGGTTTGGCAGGGAATCCCTCATGCGGAAGGGGATATTGTACTCCATCATCTTTTCCGCCAAAAGTCTTGCCCCCATATTGGTCCGGAATAAAACGGCAATCTCCCCGTAGCCCAGTCCGGCCCGGTGGTAGTCCCGGATTTCCTCTGCAATGGTTTCCGTCTCCTGGGCCGTACTTTCAAAAAAACGGGTCATAACCGGCTTTCCGTGGCCCCGCTCTGCCTCCAGCTTTTTGGGAAAGCGCTTTTTATTATGGCAGATCAGGCGGCCCGCCGCCTCAACGATTTCCACAGAGGAACGGTAGTTGATTCCCAAAAGGACTTTTTTTGAGCCGGGATAATCTTTCTCAAAGCCCAGCATAATCTCCGGTCTGGCTCCCCGGAAACGGTAAATGGACTGATCGTCGTCCCCTACGATAAAAAGGTTGTTTTCCGGAAGGGCCAGCATTTTTACAATCTCATACTGCAGGCGGTTAATATCCTGAAATTCGTCAATGAGAATGTACCGGTACTTTTTCTGCCATGCAGAAAGTATGTCCTTCCGCTCCCGAAACAATTCATAGCACATGGTCATCATATCGTCAAAATCCACAAGGGCCTGACGGCGCAGAAAGGCTTCGTACCCCTGATACAGCTTCTGAAAAATTTCGGTTCCGCAGTTTTTAGAATAAAAGTGTTCCAGATTCAGCATATCGCCTTTTACCATGCTGATTTCACTGAGAATGGAAGAAATAAACTCGTTTTCATCTTCTGTTTCAATATCCAGCCCTTCCATCATTTCCCGAATACACTGGATCCTCTGATCCTCCCTGGCGATATTGGAGGCATCGAAGCGGTAAGCCAGCTTTAAAATCCGGAAAAATACGGAATGGAAGGTGCCAAAGCTGACCCTTCCACTCTCTGTGCTGCTTTTTTCCTGCAATTTTTCGTACCGTTCCTGCATCTCCCTGGCCGCCGCCCTGGTAAATGTAATGACCAGGATAGAGGAGGGAGACACCTTGCAGTACCCGGTCAGCCAGCGGATTCTATTGGTAATTACCGTTGTCTTTCCGGAACCGGGGCCCGCCAAAACCAGCATAGGCCCCTCTTTATGGAGAATGGCGTTCTCCTGCGCTTTGTTAAATCCCATAGTTCTTCCTATTCCTGTCCTGATAAAAGGGCGATTCCCTTGCGGATTCTCGCCAGAGATTCTTCTTTTCCCAAAACCTCCATAATCTCTGTAGCCCCGGCGGGAGTCATCTGCTTGCCAGACAGAGCCGTGCGGATAGGCCACATTACAAAGCCCGTCTTTACGCCCTTTTCCGCCACGTAAAGGGACAGTCTCTCATAAAGGGCATCATTGCTGTAATCCTCCTGGGCTTCCAGAATGGGCAGCACGTCCTTTAAAGTTTCCAGGGAGTTTTCCTGGGTGGTCTTCATCTTTTTATGGGCGTACATAGCCGGATCGTATTCCGGAAGGGTTTCAAAAAAGTCGATGTGACCGGCAATGTCCGGGAAGACCTCGATTCTGGTTTTGACCATAGCGGCAATCTTTTTCAGATCCAGATCCTTTTTTATCACCTGACGGATATAAGGCTCCGCCATCTCATAAAAGCGGTCAAAGTCCATGGCCTTCATGTATTCCCCGTTCATCCACCGCAGTTTGGTCATATCAAATACTGCCGGGGATTTGCTCATTCTGTGGTAATCAAATTCCTTTACCATTTCTTCAAGGCTGAAAATCTCCCGGTTGTCTTCCGGCGACCAGCCTAAAAGTGCCACATAGTTTACCACTGCTTCTGACAAAAAACCCTGCTCAATAAGGTCTTCATAGGAAGAGTGGCCGCTTCTCTTGCTTAATTTTTTGTGTTCCTCGTTGGTAATTAAGGGGCAGTGAACGTAAACCGGCACTTCCCACCCGAAGGCGTCGTAAAGGCGGTTGTATTTGGGGGAGGAAGACAGGTATTCGTTTCCTCTTACTACATGGGTAATCCCCATGAGATGGTCGTCCACTACATTGGCAAAATTGTAGGTGGGGTAGCCGTCGGATTTAATCAGTACCATATCGTCCAGTTCGTCGTTGTTTACCGTAATATCCCCGTAAATCTCATCATGGAAGGTGGTAGTTCCCTCTGTGGGGTTATTCTGGCGAATGACATAGGGAACCCCTGCCGCCAGCTTTTCCTCTACCTCTTCTTTGGACAGATGAAGGCAGTGCTTGTCGTAAGCCATGATTTCTTCGCCGTTTACCGTCTTTTTCAGGGAATCCAGCCGCTCCTGGGTACAGAAGCAGTAGTATGCCTCTCCTTTTTCAATGAGCTTTTTGGCATATTCCAGATAAATGCCTGCAGCCTGCCGCTGGCTCTGAACGTAGGGACCTACGCCGCCGTCCTTATCCGGGCCTTCATCATGGATAAGCCCCGTCTTTTCCAGAGTACGGTAGATAATCTCCACAGCGCCCTCTACGTAGCGTTCCTGATCCGTATCTTCTATTCTCAGCAGGAAATCGCCGCCCTCATGCTTTGCAATCAAATATGCGTACAGCGCCGTCCTCAGATTGCCTACGTGCATACGGCCCGTAGGGCTGGGGGCGTACCTGGTTCTAATTTTCTTCGTCATAATCATTCTCCTCGTGGTTTACTGGTTTTTGTATTTCCGCAATCTCATTCATTATAGCGCCTTCTCCTGGAAAAGACAATCGGATTTGTCCCTCTATTTTGAAATCAGGCGACCGATATTTTTTATCAGTACGGAAACAGTGCCGTCGGCATTGGTGAGAAACTCTACCCGTTCCGGATTTTGGTATTCCTCCATGGGAATGGTGATTTCAATTCCCGTATCTGTCGTTAAATGCTGCTTTTGAAATTTCTTTACGGTTTTTTCGGATTTTGGCTCCACCACTGCGTCGGCCAGACTGTATTTTTCCAGCTTGCGGGTCAGCTCCTCCTGCATTTCGGGACTGTCAGGAAAGACCTTCTCCATAACGTTTTCCACTTTCAGGCTTCCCGTCTCTTCTAATTCCTGGTAAATGGCGCTTTTTACCTCCATTTTCCGCTCTGCGTCCTCTTCCCCGTAATATTTGCGGTTGACCTGATCCACAGCCTTAGTCACAATGTCCATGCGGGTTTTCTGGGAAAGGGGCGCGTGGCATTCCAGATACAGTTCCGAGAAATACAGCCGTTTTTCCCCGTTGACGGGATACTTTTTCTCCGTCAAAAAGATGGTCCCATCCATAAGGCTGATGACGCAGGCTTCCGCAAGGCGCTGCCCCTGGCCCGGAAGAAGGGCTTTCTGCAGGATAATGGAATTGCCGTTTTTCCCGTCCTCCTGGCGGCTGGTCATGTGAGTGTAGGAAGTGCGGTAATTTAATTTCAAAATCCCCATATAGTCTGTCCCGCCGCAGCCGAAAATCACCACTGCCAGATCTCCCGGCGGAATCTCAATGTTGGCGTTCATAATGGAAAATAGGATTTTGGCCATTTCCTGGCTCACTGGAACGAAGTTTTCCGGAGTACAGCCCCGTACCAGCTCCATCATTTTGGAGCCGTCGGAAAACCGGCAGATTTTCACCTCGTCGCTTTCCGTAAACCGTTCAATGTGGCTCTTTAAAAACTCGGACAGCTCGGATCCCATCTCCATTTCCCTGTCTGAGAGTACCGGCATTCCCATGGCGGAGTCCAGAATATGGACAATGCCGGTTTTCATAATCATATCGTCTTTTACCATGGCTGTCCTCCTTCTGTCTCTCCCATCAGGATCCGCCCCAGTTCTTCTACTGTAGCCGCTATTACCGTCGCTCCCGCCTCCTCAAGCTCCTGGCGGCTGCCGTAGCCGAAAAGGACGCCGACGCTGTCCATGGAATTTTCTTTGGCCCCCAAAACGTCGTGTTCCCGATCCCCAATCATCACCGCCTGGGAAGGATCCGAAATCCCGACTTCTTCCATGACATAGCGGATCACATCGCCCTTTTTCACCCGGGTTTCCGTCATATCCGCCCCGCCGACAAAGGTAAAATATCCTTCCAGCTTAAAATGCTCTAAAATCTGTTTTGCAAAATGCTCCGGCTTGGAGGTGGCTACCAGAAGGGTTTTTCCGGACTCTTTTAAAAGGGAAAGCATTTCCGGAATACCGGCATAGACCTGATTTTCAAAGATACCCCGGACGCTGAAATACTCCCGGAACACCGTGACCGCCTCCGCCGCTTTCCCGTCCTCAAATCCATAGTATTTTATAAAGCATTCCTTTAAGGGCGGCCCGATAAAGGGGCACAGTTTTTTCTGATCCGGTTCGTGAATCCCGTAATGATCCAGGGCGTACTGTACGGATCGGGTGATCCCCTCCATGGGATCCGTCAGCGTTCCGTCCAAATCAAACAGAAGGTATTGTTTTTCCATCTTCGTCTCCTCTTTTGCAGGATCCGGCCCGGGGCCTTATAAAGACTCCGGGCCGGTTTCTTATGGTTTAATTTTTAGAGTTTAAATTTTTTCCGTAACCTCAGCCATTTTGGAAACGTCTCCGATTAAAATCGCTCCCTTTAACTGCTGATTTACATAATAGTATTTCTCGTACTGCATTTTTGCTTCGTCGCAGATTTCCACAGTACGGTAATGAAGGTTGGGATTTTTCCCATTATCGCCAATGGCGTAAAGAGCCGTATTCATTCCATGGAAGGACAGGCCGGCTGAGGGCGCCTCGTAAACCGTAAATTCTCCCGCCGCGTTGGCTCCCGCCGTCTTTCCCTGGGCGGAAGCTTCCGGCCAGATGGCGTAATTGATGCCATTGTACTGGGCGCAGTCGCCGCAGGCGTAGATTCCTTCCAGATTGGTTTCCATTCGTTCATTTACCACTACGGCCCTGTCGGTTTCCAGGCCCATTTCCTTGGCCAAACCGATATTGGCCCGGACGCCCGCTGAAACGATAACCATATCGGCTTCAAATTCCTGTCCGTCAGCCAGACGCACTCCGGAAACCTTTCCGTCCTCTCCTGTAATTTCCGTAATCTGTACTGCCGTATGAATGGCAATGTTCTCAGAAGCAGCAATCTTCTTTAACATCTTTCCGGCGTTTTCGTCTAACTGGCGGCCCATGAGAACCGGAGCTGCCTCTAAAACCGTTACATCACAGCCGGACTTTTTAAACTCCCAGGCAGCTTCCAGGCCCAGGACGCCGCCGCCGATTACCACGACTTTCTTTACAGAAGGCAGCAGGCGGTTGATTTTTTCAATGTCAGAAATCCGGCGAATGGCGATAACAGCCTCTTTATCGGAACCTTTAATGGGCGGGATAAAGCACTCGGATCCCAGGGCATAAATCAATTTGGTGTAAAGAAGCTTCGTGCCGTCTTCCAGGCAGATTTCCTTTTTCTCCGTATCTACAGAAGAAACCTTCTTTCCTAAAATCCGGAAAATCTTATGTTCCTCGTACCACTCCTCAGGGTGGACTCCGATCTGGCGGCCGTCCAGACCGGCCATCATGGTCTTGGTCAGCATGGGACGGTTGTAGGTATCCCAGTCTTCATCGGAAATCATCAGCACCGAGGCTGTCTGGTTTCTCTCCCGAATGGCTTCAGCGGCATTGAGGCCTGCGGCTCCATTTCCCAGGATTACAAAGAAGTCCTCCGTGTCCCGGCGGAAGGAGCTTTGCTCCTCTTCCACTTCCACAAAGTTTTCCCGGCCTACGCCGCAGACGGGGCAGGTGTCCAGGGAAGCGTCAAAAATCTCGCCGCATACCAGGCATTTCACCAATTTTCTGGCGCCCTTTTTCTCTTTCTTTCTCTCATTTTCCCGGTTCTGCACCAGACAGCCGAAATTGTACCCGTACTCATAGGCGTCTATAAGCTTTACCTTGTCCGGCTTAAATTTTACAGTAAAGCCCTGATCTTCCACTTTCATTTTTAGCTGCTTTAACCGTTCCAGAATATGGGGAACGCCCTCTCCGCTCCAGCCGTAGCTTCCGAAAGCGCTGGCGTACTTGCCGCCATGGGTTCCGGCAAACATAGAAGTGGTCAGATCCCAGATGGGTTTTAAGGCTTCGCCTACAATCGTGGGAGTTCCCAAAAGGAAGCCGTCGGCATAGCCGATTTCCTCCAGAACTTTGGCCGGATCCGCCTCTACTAAATCGTATAAGCGGACTGCTACCTCTCCGCTGTCTTTAATGCCCTCTGCGATTTTCTCCGCCAGCTCCTTGGTATAGCCATAGGCGCTGACATAGGGGATAACCACGGTTTTTCCGGGATTGGGATTGTCCTGAACGCACCAGTTTTCATATGCGGCGAACATTTCGTCAATTCCCGCGTCCAGCACCGGACCGTGGCCCGGACAGATCATGGTAATGTCCATGGTTTTCACTCGTTCCAATGCCTTTCTCATAAAAGGCTTAAAGGGCCCGATAATGCAGTCAAAGTAATACTTTGTGGCCTTCCAGTAATCCTCTTCCTTTTCCACGCGGCTTCTTAATATGCCGTCAAAAGCGTAATGGGATCCAAAGGAATCGCAGGTTACCAGGGTCTTGTCCTCTTCAATGTAGGTATACATGGTGTCGGGCCAGTGGAGATTGGGAACCACTAAAAACCGGAAAGTCTTGTCCCCGATTTTTAAGGTTTCATTATCCTTTACCGGAATCTTGTAAAAGTCCCTGTTGACAATGTTTTTCAGGAAATTTAACGCGCAGCTTGTAGCCACAATCTTCATGGAAGGATTCCATTCCAGCAGTTTTTCCACACTGCCGGAGTGATCCGGCTCCGTATGGTTCACTATGAGATAATCAATTTTGTGTATGTCAGCAACTGCTTTGAGTTTTTCAAGATACTGGTCAAAAAATTTTGCCTTGGCCGTTTCAAATAAAACGGTTTTTCCGCCTGTCTTCAGGACATAGGAATTGTAGGTCGTGCCAAATTCCGTGTACATAATAATGTCAAAAACACGAAGGTCATGATCCAGAATCCCGGTCCAATAAAAGTTTTCCTTTAGCTGCATAGTGTCCATAAAAGCGCCTCCTTTTCTATTCTTATCCTTATTATAACGGAAGGACGCAAAAATATCTATAGGAGAAAGCTTCATTACCCTCAGAATTCATTTTTCCACTATTTATTATCTTCCACTTTTTTATACTTTATAAATTCTACTTTCCTCTTTCTTCTAATTCCATCAAAAACTTATCATAATCAGACATAAAAAGTCTGTCTTGTACAATACGATATTTTTCAAATTCTGTTTCTGCATGAAGTTTAGCCTGTTCTGCACTAATCTTACCTGCATCTGTAAGTATCTCGTTTCCGTTAAATTCCAAAAAACCATCTAACCGCTTTGCCCAATCTTCCATACTCATTGGAATGTGACGTTCAGCTTGCAATTCTGCATAGTCAAGATATAGAGACACAATTCTTTCCATATAAGCCATTTCTTCATCATTCAAATAATTTTTAGCAATTGAGACATCTGCTTTTATAATTTTTCCATTTGGAGCCGCTTCCCAAGTGGTCAATCCCATATGTTCTTTTTCTGCATTAGCCCGTTCAACAATAAGTTCTGCTGCCGTATGCCTGTGAACGGCCCAATGCATTTTATTCTGCACCGTCTGAAAAAATTGTCTGGTAGTTTTAGCATCTTTATCATAGTCAAAAGCAGTAGCATAAAGGTCAGTAACTTTTTGATAAAACTTGCGTTCGGAAAGACGTATCTCACGAATATTCTGTAACTGCCGCTCAAAATATTCATCTGTAAACATATGTCCTTTCTTCAGACGTTCCTTATCCATCGTCCAACCCTGAATTGTATAATCTTTAACAATTTGTCCTGACCACTTACGAAAATGAACCGCCCGATCATTGTTCACCTTAAAGCCCACGGCAATTATCATCTGTAAATTATAATGAATGACTTCACGACTCACCTGTCTCGAACCCTCCATTTGAACTATTCGGAATTTCCGAATAGTTCCCGTTTCGACAAGTTCACCATCCCCATATATTTTTTTAATATGTTCATTTATTGTTTGTAAACTCACATTATAAAGTTGTGCCATCATTTTCTGCGTTAGCCATATATTTTCATCTTCATAACGCATTTCCATACTATCGGCATTATCTCCAATAGATGCAACATACGTCAGATATTCGGCTGCCGAACTATGAATGGTTATTTCATTTTTCTTTTTTGACATTTTATCCCCCAAAGTTATTTTATCTTCATGTTTTTATTTCTATTTTTTAAGCTTCTTATTAAAATTCTGCGGTATCTGTCCAATCCGTCTGCAAAGTTCAGCAAGGCTAATATCCAATGTTGTCATTTTCCACCTCCATCAGCATAGTACAATTATAAATCCTATGGTTAGTGAGCACAAGCTACTTTCCTTTAAAATTACCAGTCTATTAAAAAAGTACCTTGCAGCATTAACCAGGCCGAACTGCTGGACACACTGTCGGACCGCCAGGACCGCCACATTTCCAGTTAATGCTTTCCAGGCATAAAAGACCATGATAATTAAGTATTTGCTCCTGATTAAAAGTTCTTTTACAATTATGATGCCAGGAGCACTCTGGCATCAGGATAGAAAAATTTTGCAAAACAGGAGGCAGACTATGAAAATGAAAAAGATCACCACAGTTTTCTTTACTTTCTTAATGGCCCTATCTCTTACAGCCTGCGCCGGAAACAATGGCCCTGGGGAAGCGTCCTCTTCCGGCCCAGAGAGCAGTCCGGCCAGCGGCACATCCGCAGCGGAGTTGGAGCTTCATAGCTCTGAGACGGCAATGGAAAATGCCGAAACAGAACTTTCCCAGGAAGCCCCTGCTGAAACCGCTGAAGGAACCGGAGGAAGCAAGGTCTTAGTAGCCTTTTTCTCCGCAACCAATACTACCCAGGGCATTGCAGAGCAAATAGCCCAGGGAACCGGGGCTGATGTCTACGAAATTGTCCCGGAAGAGCCCTATACGGACGCGGATTTAAATTATAATGACGATAACAGCCGCACAACCATAGAAATGAACGATCCTTCCGCTCGTCCGGCTATTTCCGGTTCTGTAGAAAACATGGATCAGTATGAGATTGTGTTTCTGGGCTACCCCATCTGGTGGGGCGAAGCTCCCCGCATCGTCAGCACTTTTATGGAAAGCTACGACTTTTCCGGAAAAACCATTGTTCCCTTCTGCACTTCCGGAGGCAGCGGGATTGGTTCCAGCGCGGAAAACCTGGCAAATCTCACAGAAGGGGCCCAGTGGCTTTCCGGACGGCGCTTCAGCGGAGGCAGCTCTGAGGGCGATATTATGGAATGGGTAAACAGCCTGGAATTAGGTGTGACAGATGAAAATGAAAAGACTAATTGACTTTTTAATGACCCTTCTTCTGCTTATGCTTATGGCCTACCAGATTACAGGGGAACGGCTCCACGAATGGGCGGGGACGGGAATGGTTGTATTATTTGCCATCCATCACTTTCTGAATATCCGCTGGTATGGGAATTTGAAAAAAGGCCCCTATAAGCCTCTGCGGATTCTGCAGATAATAGTCAACTTCCTGCTTCTGGCTACAATGGTTTCCCTGGCTTACAGCGGCATTGTCATGTCCCGCCATGTGTTTGCCTTCCTTCCCATCAGCAGGGGAATGGCGTTGGCCCGAAAGATGCATCTGGCGGGTTCCTACTGGGGCTTTGTCCTGATGAGTTTTCATTTGGGGCTTCACTGGCGCATAGCAGCAGTCCGGTTTGGAAAACTTGCAAAAGGAGCCTTATCCCCATGGCTTCTCCGTCTGGCGTCGGTTTTCATCGCCGCATACGGGGCCCTCTGTTTTTACCGTTCCAATATTGCGTCCTATCTGTTTTTGCAGGTGGATTTTGCATTTCTTGACTATGAAAAAAGGGCGGCGGCTATTTTCTCAGAGTATTTGGCAATGATGGGGCTTTGGGTTTTTATCGCCTATTATTTGGCAAAGGCATTGGTGAAATGGCAGAGTGCATCAGGGAGAGCCGGCGGATCTATTAAGAGTAAGGAAAGGCAGAAATAAAAATGGAAAGGCCAAAAGAATTATTTTCTAACGCAGATTTAAAGGCTATGATTATCCCGCTGTTTTTTGAACAGCTTTTGGTGATGCTGGTAGGTATGGCGGACACCCTTGTGGTCAGCTATGCCGGAGAAGCGGCGGTTTCAGGAGTTTCTCTTGTCAATCAGTTTAACACGATTTTTATTTATCTCTTTACCGCTCTGGCCTCCGGGGGAGCCGTGGTCATCAGCCAGTATATCGGCAAAAGGACCTTTGACCAAGCCGGGGAAGCCTCCAGCCAGCTTTTGCTGTTTTCCACAGTCTTTTCCGCAGCGGCCGCCGGAATCGTCCTCATGGGAAACCAATGGTTCCTTGGCCTCCTTTTTGGGGAAGTGGAAGACTCTGTCATGGAGGCCTGTATCGTGTATCTGAAGATTTCCGCCTACTCCTATCCGGCCCTGGCAGTTTATAACGCCGGAGCGGCCATATACCGCAGTCTTGGAAAGACCAATGTGACCATGTATCTGTCAATCGCCTCCAATGTCATTAATGTCATTGGCAATCTCATCGGAGTCTTCGTGCTGAAAGCAGGCGTGGCGGGAGTGGCCTACCCTTCTCTCATTGCCCGGGCATTTTCAGCTATCGCTATTACCGCACTGTGTTTCCAAAGGAAAAACCCCGTCTTTTACCGCAGCAAATGGATTTTCCAGTGGAATCCCAGGTTAATGAAACAGATTTTAAACATCGCAGTTCCCAACGGGGTGGAAAACGGAATATTCCAGTTGGTAAAGGTGGCTCTCAGCAGTATTGTCGCCCTCTTTGGCACGTACCAGATCGCCGCCAACGGCGTGGCCCAGAGCATCTGGTCCCTGGCAGCCTTAGCCGGATTATCCATGGGACCTGTGTTTATCACCGTCATTGGCCAGTGTATGGGGGAAGGGAATACAGCGGCAGCGGAGCATTACTTTAAAAAGCTGTCAAAGATCACCCTTGCCCTCTCATCCCTGTGGAATCTTCTGGTCTTTTTGCTGACCCCGCTTTTTATGAAGCTGTACTTGCTGGAACCGGAAACCAAGGAGCTTGTAATCTGGCTGGTACTGATTCACAATGTATTTAATGCCGCCGCCTTCCCCTTCTCCGGCGCACTCAGCAACGGACTGCGGGCTGCGGGAGATGTAAAATTTACCATGTACGTCTCCATCATCTCTACCATCGGCATACGGCTGGCGCTGTCCTGGATTTTGGGGATTGGCCTTCATATGGGAGTTATCGGCATTGCTCTGGCAATGGTCTGCGACTGGGTTATCCGGGCTGTGATTTTTATCGGACGCCAAAGTTCTGGAAAGTGGAAAGCTTTTCAAGTTATCTAACTTATATAACAAAAAGGAGGAAGTTCTTTGAAAAAATTGGTTTATTTCATTCTTTTTACCGCCTGTTCTCTGTTCCTGGCCGGCTGCCAAAATAACGGCGAAAAAGCTTCCCAGGAGCAGTCCTCTCAAATAGAAACTGCAGCCTCTGGATCCGAAACGGAAGAAGGGGCGGCTATGGAGAATCCATCTGAAACTACCGGTGAGGGCAAGGCTCTGGTGGCGTATTTTTCATGGGCAGAAAACGCCCAACCAGGCGACATTGACGCTGTCTCCTCCCCCAGTGTGACTATGCCGGGAAACGTCGCCCAATTCGCTTCCTGGATTGCAGAAGAAACCGGAGCGGATCGCTTTTCCATTCAGGTTACAGACCCTTACCCTCCTGACTGGGATTCCTGCCTGAGTCGTGCCAATAGGGAAAAGGGGGAGAATGCCCGACCGGAATTGACCCGCTCTGTAGACAATATGGCTGATTACGACGTTGTCTTTTTAGGCTACCCCAATTGGTGGTATAGCTGCCCCATGGCGATTCTCTCTTTTATCGAATCCCATGACTTTTCCGGTAAAGAAATATATCTATTTTGTTCCCACGGAACAGGCGGACTCGCCGGAAGCGTGGAGGATATTACGGCTGCTCTCCCTGACGACTGCAGCGTCTCGGATCAGGTTTTCCACGCTTATGAAGAAGATACCGCTGACTCCAGAGACAAATTAAATGAATGGCTGGAAGGTATTGGCTTCCAGGTTTCTTGAAAAAGGAGCCAAAAATCCATTGACTTGCCTCCAGGTCCATGGTAGAATGTGAAAAAATAAATGCAGCAGATACTTTTTGCCGCCGGGTAAAAAGAGTGAGCGCCAGGTTTTCTGTCATTAGGCCTTTGAAGACAGAAAGCCCTGGCGCTTTTTGTTGTTCTGCGCAAAAGGAACGCTGCACAGAAAGGAAAAGGATCTATAAAACCATGAACCACTCTCATTTACGGGAATTTTTTCACTACACAGCCCTGAGCGTACTGGGAACCCTTGGCGTATCCTGCTATATCCTGGCCGACACCTTTTTCGTGTCAAAAGGCCTGGGAACCGACGGCCTTACCGCCTTGAATCTGGCTGTCCCTGTCTACAATTTTATTCACGGTACCGGCCTTATGCTGGGAATGGGCGGCGCTACCCGGTTTTCCATCTGCAAAGGCCGGGGAAGCACAAAGGAAATCGCTCCCATTTATACCAACACCCTCTATCTGGCTTTGGCATTTTCCTTATTTTTTATGGCCATAGGCTTCTTCTTTTCCAAAAGCCTTGCCCTGCAGTTCGGCGCCGATGCCGACACCCTGGAAATGACCGACACCTACCTGAAATGGCTGCTGCTCTTTTCTCCCGCCTTTATTTTCAATGATGTTTTTCTCTGCTTTGTGAGAAATGACGGCGCCCCCAAACTCTCCATGATTGCCATGGTCACCGGAAGCATGGCCAACATCCTGCTGGATTACATCTTTATTTTCCCAATGGGAATGGGGATTTTCGGCGCTATCTTCGCGACGGGGCTGTCCCCGGTTATCAGTATCGCAATGATGCTGCCCCACTGGACAAAAAAGAAAAACTCTTTTCATTTTATCCGGACAAAGGCCAGCGCCAAAATCTGGGGACAGACCTTCGCCCTGGGCTTTCCTTCCCTCATAGCCCAGCTTTCCTCCGGAATCGTAATGATCACCTTTAACGCCTTGATTTTAACCATTGAAGGCAATACTGGAGTAGCGGCTTACGGAGTCATTGCCAACCTTTCTCTGGTTGTCGTCGCCGTGTATACGGGAATCGCCCAGGGCGTCCAGCCCCTTGTCAGCAATTTTTACGGCCAGGGCGACAGAAAACAGATAACGTCCATGCTGCGCTACGCCATGGCTACCATGCTGGCCGTATCCTGCGTATTGTACCTGGCCATTTTTATGTTCGCATCGCCCATTGCCTCTGTATTTAACAGCGAAAACAATGCCGCACTGCAGCAGACTGCCGTAGCCGGACTTCGCCTGTATTTTATTTCGTCTCCCTTTGTGGGCTACAACATTATTCTGGCAACCTTTTTTACGTCCATCGAAAAGCCTCTGCCCTCTCATATCCTTTCCCTCCTCAGGGGGCTGATCCTCATTATTCCTGCTGCCCTTCTCCTTTCGGCAGTATGGGAAATGAACGGGGTATGGCTCTCCTACCCTCTGACGGAGCTTTTGACTGCGGCCCTGGGATTTGCGGTATGGAAAAAGAAAATGTCCCTTTATGAATAGCTTTCCATAAAGGGACGGTTTCCGGGCTTATTTCTTATATAAGATTACTGCCTCATAGGGCCTTAAAGTTATTTTTTCTGTTACAGAGAAGCCGTCATAGTTAGAGAGGAGGCAAGCGCAGCCCTGGGGCACATGGTACTGTACCTCAGTTTCCGTATCAAAGAAATTGCAGAATACGTACAGCTCCTCTTCTCCCAGCTTTCTCTGGTAAGCCAGTATCCGGTCGTCCTCCCACAGCAGCGGGGTTACGGTTCCGTTCTGGATAACCGGATACTGTTTCCTCAAAGCCACCAGAGCTTTGTAGAACTGGAAAATGGAATCCTTTTCTTCCCGGTCCAGGGTGTTGATTTCCGGATACCGGCTGCACACCGGGATCCAGGGCGTCCCGTCTGTAAATCCGGCATTTGGGGTATCGTCCCACTGCATAGGCGTCCTGGAATTGTCTCGGGATTTGGCCTGAAGGATTTTCAAAATCTCTTCTTCCGACTTTCCTTCCTGCTTTAATATATTATAATAATTGAGGCTTTCAATATCACGGTACTGATCAATAGAGGTAAAGCCTGCGTTGGTCATGCCAATCTCTTCTCCCTGATAGATGTAGGGAGTTCCCCTCAGTCCGTGAATAGCGGCTGCCAGACACTTCGCCGACTCTTTCCGATATTTCTCGTCGTTTCCGATTCGGGTTACGATACGGGGCTGGTCATGGTTGCACCAGAAAACAGCGTTCCAGCCGCCGCCCTTTTCCATCTCCTCCTGCCAGGTAAAAAGATAGTCCTTCAGGTCATGGAACCGGAACGGCTCTATAGCCCATTTATTTCCGGAGGGATAATCCACCTTTAAATGATGGAAGCTAAAAACCATGGACAGTTCCTTGCTGTCCGGGTTGGAATACCGGATGCTGTTTTCCAGGGTGGTGGAGGACATTTCCCCTACTGTAACGACATCATCATAACGTCCGAAAGTATTTTCGTGAAGTTCTCTCAAATATTCGTGGATCTTAGGGCCGTCCGTATAAAAGCGGCGTCCGTCGCCTTCTAAGTCGTCTTCATAGACATCTGGTTTTGATACCAGGTTCAGTACGTCAAAACGAAGACCTTTTACGCCCTTATCCAGCCAGAAATTCACTGCTTTGTATAAATCCTGGCGCATCTGGGGATTTTCCCAGTTTAAATCCGCCTGAGTTACGTGGAACAGATGAAGATAGTATTCGTCAGTTTCCGGCAGGTAGCTCCAGGCGTTTCCGCCGAATTTCGACACCCAGTTGGTAGGAGGAAGTCCGTTTTTCCCTTTTTTAAAGATGTAATAATCCCGGTATTGGGGATCTCCCTTTAATGCCTTCTGGAACCACTGATGTTTCGTTGAGGTATGGTTTAAAACCATATCCAGCATCAAATACATTCCTCTCTTTTTGGCCTCTTCTACCAGTTCTTCAAAATCCGCCATAGTGCCGTAGCGGGGATCGATGCTTTCATAATCCGCAATGTCGTAACCATTGTCATTCTGCGGCGAAAGGAAGAAGGGGGTCAGCCAAAGATAATCCGCTCCCAGCTCTTTCAGATAGTCTAAATGCCTGATAACGCCCTGCAGATCGCCAAATCCGTCTCCATTAGTGTCCTGAAAGGATTTCGGATAAATCTGATATATTACTTTTTCACCTAAATTTACCATACAGATACCTCTCTTTCTGTTCCGTCACATTTCTTAGTTTTCCTGGCTGCTGTTTAATTTTGTCTTAGACAGGATAAAGGTAAATACAAAGGTCAGCACAATGTCCAGAGCCATTACTCCTACGAAAGCAAGCATATATTCGCCTCTCATAGACAGGAATGCCGGAAGGCCGCCTACGCCCACGCTGTTGGCAATAATGCCGATTAACCTTGAAATCATACTGGAAATACCGCTTGCCAGCATTGCCGCAATAAAAGGATAGAGATACTTTAAGTTTACACCGAACATTGCCGGCTCCGTAACGCCCAGGTAACCGGAAATCGCTGCCGGAACGCCCACTTCTTTGGCTTTTGCGCTCTTGCGGTTTAACAACACGTAAGCCGCTACGGCGGAGGCCTGAGCTACGTTATTTAAAGCAATGACAGGGAAGGTATAAATACCGCCCAAAACTTCCGCCGTCTGTAAGTCGATAGGAAGCATAGAGTGATGAAGTCCTGTAATTACCATCAGCGGATAAACCAGACCGTAAATGCCGCTGACAATCCAGCTAAAGGAAGAATTAAAGCCGATCTGGATAATGTCCGCCAGACCATCGCCTATCATCCGTCCGAAAGGCCCGATAATGGTATGAGCCAGCAATACGGAAGGAACCAGGGAGAAGAAGGGAACGATAATCATGGAAATCATTTCCGGAACCCTCTTCTTGAGGAATTTGTAAATAATGGAGAAGACGATACCCACTAAAATCGCCGGGATTACCTGGGACTGATAGCCTACCATGTTAATCTGGAAAGCGCCGAAATCCCATACCTTAACGGCTCCGCCTGTGGCCACTGCAGATACGAAATCGCTGGCTGACATTAACTGCGGGGAAACCAGAGTCAGGCCCAGTACAATTCCCAGGGTCTGATCCGAGTTCATCTTCTTGCAGACAGACCAGGTAATGGTTACCGGCAGGAAGGTGAAAATTGCTTCGCCAATGAGCCATAAAAAGTTATAAACGCCGTTCCAGAAAGGATACACCTCTGTAATTTTCTGAGTTCCGCCATTTAAGATAGCCATATCGCCAATGATATTCCGGAAGCCTAAGATCAAACCGCCTACGATAATGGCTGGAATAATAGGCGCAAAAATCTCTGACAAATTCGCCAGCAGTCTTTGAAGCAGATTCATATTGGTTTTTGCCGCTTCTGATTTCACTTCAGATTTGGATACGCCCTCCATACCCGCTTCCTTGCAGAAATCATCATAAAAAACTGATACTTTGTTTCCAATAATAATCTGGAACTGACCGCCCTGAGTGAAGCTTCCTTTTACACAGGACAGTTCCTCGATTTTCTTTACATCTGCCTTAGACTGGTCTGCAAGGACAAAACGCATTCTTGTGGCGCAGTGGGTAAAGGACACGATGTTTTCTTTGCCGCCGATTAAATTCAGCATTGCTTTGGCATCATTCTTAAACTCTGACATTTCAATTGCCCCCTATGATTCGTTTCTTTCATGTACGTACATCTTATGGTTATATTAATATCATATACGTATTACTTTGTCAATCCCTTACTATTGTTATTTTTAAACAAAATTCTTTACCTGTTTTTGTATTTATAGACAATTGGCGCGTTTTATCCCATAGTATTTGTCTTATTTTTTGTATGTTTTTATTGTTTATAGTTGTATTTACCTGGAATAATTGGACATTATACCATTTCATTACCCATATACTTCTCGTATTTTCAAAACAAATACGTATATGTTCCCTCGTAATACGACGGATATAGCAAAACAACCGCCTTTCTGATAGCTTCATTGTATCAGAAAAGCGGTTGCAAAAATAATGAGGTATGCCAAATGCGCCCTGCCTGACTTTTACGAATTGGCAGCGCACTTATGGGGCGCATGAAGGTTTTACAGCTTTCTCTTTGCCAAATCTACAAAGCGGAACTTATCCGGCCTGTGGCGGGACTCTGTGTATTGAAACAACTCATTAGATGCCAGATAGGTATAGCTTCTTACTACTACCACCATGTCGTAAGAAGCCATGTCCAACAGCCGTCTATCCTCTTCATTGGCCATCTGGACTGTGATCTCCTTTGTGGCATAGCTGATTTTAAGCTGCAGCTCTTTTTCCAGATATTCATAAACGGACTTACGGCATACGGAAAGAGGGAGATTGGGAACAACGCTCCTCTTAAAATAGTCCCTGTCCAGGATAATCCTTTCCCCGTCTACGCTTCGGACGCGCAGCAGTTCAAAGGCCTCTCCCGTTGTTTCCCTTCCAAAAATTTCCCGTATTTTCTCACTGTCCCTTAGGATCTCCAAATTCTCAACTTCCGTCTCCGCTCCCATTCCCATCATCTGGTTTACTTCCTGAAAGCTGGCTATTTCCGAAATCGGAAAATTGTAATGGCCTCTGGGAATGACAACGGCGACCTTGCCCCTTCCTTTTTGAATATAGCCATTGTACTCCAAAAGATTTAAGGCTTTCCGCACCGTATCTCTGGACGCGCCGTACTGCGTCATCAATTGGCTTTCCGCCGGAAGCTTCTCCCCTGCTTTCAAAGACTCTTCATCGATGGCTTCCTGAAGCGCACGGTATATTTTCATGTATTTGCTTTCATTTTCCATGGTTTTGCCCCTTTTGCAATTTTATCCGTCCATTGTACTGGCTATTTTAAAGGCAGGTTTGTGCTGGGCGGAGTAAAATCATCTTCCTTCTTTTTTCTTCATTTAGACCCTTTTCTTTCCTGCAATATAAACCGCAGCAAAAAAGCCGCAAAGATAAACCATATGGATTATATAGTCCCCCGTGTCCGACCATCTGGATCCCCCTAATCCGCCTATGATAAATGCAATAAAGGGAACCGCAGCCATGGAGACACACAGCCAAAGCCTGCTCCATTTTACAATATGAGGCCAGTTGCGGTTATTGATTCTCAATCCGGCCAGATTCATGCGGAAGGGTCCGTCAGAGTATATGCTGATCTGGTATTTATCGTAATATTCCGGCAGCTTTGCCTTCACAAAAATACAGAAATAGGCTCCGAAAAATGCATTGAGGGCTGTCCAGACTTTCAGGCTCTCCCATTTTACTGCCCCGTATCTGTCATTGAGAAAAAGTCCTGTTAATGCCGCCGCCAGACACAGGCCATAGAGCGCAATCCATTTCTTTTCCAATTGATAGATCCGCAGCGGCTTTTCATCACTATAAGCAATAGCAGTTTTCACAATCTCCTCCACTTCATCGGTTTTCATTGTGTCTTCCTGCATCTTTTCCCCCATCAGCAGCTCCGTAACGGAAACTCCCAGAGATTGGGCCAGAGGGATCAGCAGCTCCGTATCCGGCAGGCTGATCCCCCGCTCCCACTTACTAACGGCTTTATTAGAAAGAAACAGCTTATCCGCCAAATCCTGCTGAGTCCAGCCTTTTTCTTTGCGGAGTGCGGCAACGAAGGCTCCGAAACGCTCCCTGTCGATTTTCATTGTGTCCATGCAATCATCTCCTTGTGCGGATAGTACCACAAAGGAAAGAAAACTGTCAATCCACCGTCGGTAGACACGGCGGATCAGCAGTACCTCTGCAGCAGCCGCAAAAGCTCCGGCATATCTAAGGGCTTTGCAACGTGGCCGTTCATGCCGCAGTCCAGACAGGCTTTCACATCATCGGAAAAAGCGTCTGCAGTCATGGCGATAATGGGAATTTCCTTAGCATCCCCGCGTTCCATGGCCCGGATACTCCGTGTGGCTTCAAAGCCATTCATTTCAGGCATCCGCAGATCCATTAAAATCGCGTCGTAATACCCCGGCTCTGCGGCAGCGAATTTCTCCGCACAAAGCTTTCCATTTTCCGCCCAGTCAAGAGCAAAGCCCACAGCGGAAAGAAGCTCCTGTGCAATCTCCCAGTTCAGCTCATTGTCCTCAGCCACCAGAAGTCTTTTGCCGCTAAAGTCCATTTGCGGTTCCGCAGGCAGATCCGCGTCCCCGGCTTCCCGCTCTGCAAAAGGCCTTAGAGAATGGTAAAGGGTGGACTTAAACAGCGGTTTGGAAATGAAGCCTGTTATGCCCGCTTTCCGGGCTTCTTCCTCAACATCATCCCAGTCATAGGCGGACATCAGCAGAATCGGCACATCTTTGCCAATGCGGCGGCGCATTTCCCGGGCCGTTGCAATACCGTCCATTTCCGGCATTTTGCAGTCCAGCAAGACAACATAGTAATCTTCGTGCCGCTTATGGCGCTTTTCCGTCATATCAATGGCAGCAGGGCCGTCCAGCGCCCATTCGGCGTGAATGCCGATCTCCTTTAAGGAATCCGCTGCGCTGCGGCATAATTCCTCGTCATCATCTACCACAAGGGCTTCCCACTTCGGCAGAATCATTTCTTCCGTTTCCGGTTCGCCGCGCTCAAAGTCAAAGACAACATGGAACTCGGTCCCCTTATCCGGCTCGCTTTTCAGCTCAATCGTTCCGTCCGCTTTATCTACAATGTACTTGGTAATGGCCATTCCCAGCCCTGTTCCTTCTACCTTGCGCACACGGGCGTTGTCCTCCCGCACAAAGCTCTCAAAGATTTTCTCCTGGAACTCTTTTGTCATGCCAATGCCCGTATCCTTTACCCAGAAATGAGTCCGGACATACTTTTCTCCTTTAGGAGAATCCTCCTGGGCCACTGTTATGGTAATCTCCCCTCCCTCGGGAGTAAACTTCAAAGCGTTAGAAAGCAGGTTTAAAAGCACCTGGTTCAGGCGCACACCGTCGGCATAAATATTTTCCGTCTGGATCTTCCGGATAAAGACGTCGAAAGATTGCTTTTTTGCCTTAATCTGCGGCTGGATGATATTTACAATACTCTCCACCGTATCCCGCAGAGAGAGCAGGTCAACATTTAATGTCAGCTTTCCGCTTTCGATTTTCGACATATCCAGCACATCATTGATCAGGCCCAGCAGATGTTTGCTGGACAGGGTGATTTTTCGCAGGCATTCCAAAACCTTTTCCCGGTTATCCACATTCGCAGTTGCAATGGCCGTCATACCTATAATGGCATTCATAGGCGTTCTGATGTCATGGCTCATGTTGGAAAGAAACTCGCTTTTTGCCCGGTTTGCTGCGATAGCCTCTTCCTTCGCGCCAGCCAACGCCCTCATTTGACGGACAGAATAACTCCAATAAATCAGGTAAACAATCAGCATGATGGACATAATAATGCCGCAGCTCACCAGAGCGGAGAGCGTTCTTTGCTGTCCAAGATCAGAGAGAGCCACATCAAGAACTCCATGAGGCATAACAGACAGCATCATCCACTCGGTATTGGCTAAAGGCGTACAGCGGAAATGGCGCATTTCACCGCGAACCGGGATCACGCCGCTGTACGTTTCCCTTTCAGCAATGGCCTTCTGCAAGCCCGCTACAATTTCTTCCACATTTTCCACATCGCCTTCCCGGCCATTTTTAAGAATCCAGTCATAGCAGCTTTCTTCCGGGTTTTCAGAATCTGAGTTATTTACAACATAGGTGCCGTCAGGACGAACAATGTTTGTAAAAATCAGGGAACCGTCTGCGCCTAAAGAAAGCGCATTTGTCAAATTCTCAATGGGAACGCCCACTAAAAGGGCCGTACAGTGATTTCCATTGGACAGAGGATAGCCGATGTTCTCCGGATACCCCACAGAAAGCCCGTAAATAAGAACGGATGTTCCATCCGCCTCCACGCCAATAGTAACCATTGTTTCTCCGTTGTTCATAGCGGCAAGAAAATTACCGGCATTCTCAATTTCAATGGGATCTCCTAAAATCGTTTCCATATTGCCGTCTATATCCAGCAGGTATGTATGGGTAAATCCCCTTGACTGCGCAACTGTGGACAGACGTTTCCGGGCAGCCGCATCCATGACCTCTACCTCTTCCGGCGGGACAGCCAGTATAACATTTTTTACCTGTATCAGCCGCATATTTAACAGGGTATCAAAATGGCTTTGGATTTGAACGCTCATTCCCTGCATATAGGTATCGGCAACCTGATTGAGTGTACTGGTATTCTGCTTTGTCATATAGGTCGTAATAAAATAGAACACCAGCGCACAAAGCGCAAGCAGGCTGACAATGGTAGCGCGAAAAATTTTTAAGGCTTTTTTGTCCATATGTATTGCACCTCGTTTCTGCTTTTTCAAGTTCTTTGCTTGCTTTTCCGATACTCCTCAATCGTTTGGGAGATTGTGGTGTAATCCCTTTCAAACAGAAGGCTGCTGACCTGTTTTCTGAGAACATCCTCCTGGATTTTGTCAGGAATCCTCTCTGCAATTTTTCCAAAGACAAAGCGTTTGCTTTTTCCCCGGTATCCCGGCAGTTCATTCCACTTCTGCAGTTGGGCCAGCTCCGGCCTCCATAGGATTTCCAATTTCTTTTCCCACCGCATCTTAGGATTCTGCCGGGGTTTCCTGAGGATATAAAAGTCAAAGGCTCCCCCGGATTCCTCCACAGTGATAATCCCCCAGTACTCCGGTATGTGCTCTTCGATATGCATGGCGTGGCTCGTTCCAATCACAATGAGATTACTGTCGAAATACCTATCGTAGTCGGCAATCTGGCGGGAAAGACGGATATACGTGTCCGCGTCGCTTTTGATCTCCACTCCATACAGCCATTCTTCCGTCACCATGACAATATCGGCTCTGGAACGGCCCATAGTCTTCTCTTCTATGATTCGAACCTTTCCCCAGTTCTCTTCCAGAAAATCGAAAAGAGGTTCTCTAATGTCTCTGTCATAAAGTATCCGCTTCATACATACGCTCCGGTATTCCTTCCTGATCTTTTACCATGGTCAGGAAAGTCCAGCCGCATTTTTCGTAAAATTCCGTGTGATCCGTAACCAGGTAAAGCTTTTTAATCCCCTTTTTACCTATATCCCACCTGACAAAATCCAGCAGCCACCGGGCGATCCCCTGTCTGCGCCAGGGTTCTTCTACAAATAAAGCGCACAGATTGGGAAACAAATCCTTCCGGTCGTGGAAATCATTTTCTATGACCCCGCAGCCGGCAATCATCTCGTCTTTTTCATTAAATACCCCATACCATTGGGGATAGCCGTCTTTCTTCTCAAGACTCTCTTTTATGCTCTCCCGGTATGCGTCTGCAGGAATGCCCCACTTTTGGGAAAACCATAAAGCCGCCTGTTCTGTCAGTTGCGGATAGTCCCGCAGCTTTTTCAAATTTCTGGCTTTCCTCCATTCCATAGTATATTCCTCTTCTTTCGTATCTTCGTCAATACTGTGGGAGGCAATCCAAAATCCTTCTCTCAGATAAAAAGCTATACCGCCTTTGTTTCTGCAGTATACATGGAGTGAAATTTCCGGATAAATCTCCTTTAAAAAATCAATTAATGTTTTCCCGATTCCTTTGGATCTGCAGGCCCCGTCTACAAAAATTCCTGCCAGGTAACAGCCCGCCATTCCTGCAAAGCCCTCTACCTTTCCCTGGGCTTCCGATACATATACCCGAATCTCCGGATCCAAAAGCTGTTCCTTTACCTCTGCCTCGTGTTCCTTCCAGTAGACTTCCGGCACGAACCCGTGGGCCTCCAGATTTCCCTTCAGCCAAATTTCCATTACCTGTTCTATATCTCGTTTTTCTAATGGCCTTACCATGGTTTTCTCCTTATACTTCCCCGGGGACCGTCTGGTTTTGGGTATATCCGGCCTCTCTCAGTTTCTTTCCCGTTTCAGCGTAAGATCTGCTGCTTTCATACAAATGGCTGCGTTCCTTAGGCGTAAGCAGGCGCTTTACCTTAGCCGGATTTCCCACTGCAAGGCACCCGTCGCAGATCTTCTGTCCCTGGAGAACCACGCTCCCTGCGCCGATTAAACATTCTTTGCCAATTTGGGCTCCATTTAAAACAATGGCTCCCATGCCGATTACCGTTCCTTCACCTATAGTGCAGCCGTGAATCACCGCATTGTGCCCCACAGTCACAGAATCCCCTATGACTGCCGGAAATCCCTTGTCTGCATGGACGGTACAATTGTCCTGAATGTTGCTGTAATTTCCTATGGTGATTTTCTCTTCGTCTCCCCGGATTACTGCATGAAACAGGATACAGGACTCTTCCCCTACGGACACGTCCCCTAAAATCACTGCGCTTTTTACAATATTTGCCGAAGGCGATATGCTGCCCTTTGATAATCTCATAAACTGCTCCTCCCATTCTGTCTGAATCCTATTTTATTACGCCATTTACTCTGTGGCAAGGGTATTTTTCACACATTCCTTTTCATTTTGTGATATGACAGCGGCATTCCCGGCATAGAGGGAACGGCCCGGTTCCTAAAAGAAAAAGCCGGAGAGTTTATGGCTGATTCCTAGCCGCCGCTCTCCGGCAAATCCTGTCAGGCATTTAAAATATTCATAAATTCTTCGCCTGTAATGGTTTCTTTTTCGTAAAGGTACCGCGCAAGATCATCCAGCTTTTCGCGGTTTTCCATTAAAATCTGGGCCGCTTTATTGTGCTGCTTTTTCACCAGCTCCATGACCTGGCGATCCACCTGGGCCTGAGTCTCTGCAGAGCAGGCCAGGGAAGCGTCCCCTCCCAGGTATTGGTTGGTAATGGTTTCCAAAGCCACCATGTCAAAGTCGCGGCTCATACCGTAACGGGTAATCATGGCCCTGGCCAGCTTTGTAGCCTGTTCAATATCGTTGGACGCTCCTGTAGTAATGGAGCTGAACACGATCTCCTCCGCCGCTCTGCCGCCTGTCAGAGTGGCGATTTTATTTTCGATCTCTTCCTTGGTCATCAGATAATGGTTGCCCTCTTCCACCTGCATGGTATAACCCAGAGCTCCCGATGTACGGGGAACAATGGTAATTTTCTGTACCGGGGCGGAATGGCTCTGTTTGGCCGCCACCAGGGCGTGGCCGATTTCATGGTAAGAAACAATAAGCTTTTCTTTGTCTGTCAAAATGGCGTTCTTCTTTTGGTAACCGGCAATTACCACCTCGATGCTCTCTTCCAAATCCGACTGTGTCGCAAACCGGCGGCCGCTTCTGACGGCCCTCAAAGCGGCTTCATTAATAATATTGGCCAGTTCCGCACCGGAAGCGCCGGAAGCCATCCGGGCAATCTTTCCAAAATCCACGTCGTCAGCTATTTTGATTTTCTTTGCATGGACTTTCAGAATTTCTTCCCTGCCCTTTAAGTCCGGAAGCTCTACCGGCACCCGTCTGTCAAAACGCCCTGGCCGGGTAAGGGCTGCGTCCAGGGATTCCGGACGGTTGGTTGCCGCCAGAATAATCACTCCGGTGTTTCCTTCAAATCCGTCCATTTCTGTCAAAAGCTGGTTGAGGGTCTGCTCCCTTTCGTCATTGCCTCCTATCTGGCCGTCCCTCTTTTTGCCGATGGCGTCGATCTCGTCAATAAAGACGATACAGGGGGCTTTTTCCTTTGCCTGCTTAAACAGATCCCTGACCTTAGAAGCGCCCATGCCTACAAACATTTCCACAAACTCGGAACCGGACATTGAGAAAAACGGTACATTGGCCTCGCCGGCCACTGCTTTTGCCAGCATGGTTTTTCCTGTTCCGGGAGGGCCTACCAGCAAAATGCCTTTTGGCATAGAAGCGCCAATCTCTTTATATTTCCCGGGATTGTGAAGGTAATCTACAATTTCCGTCAGGTTTTCCTTAGCCTCGTCTTCTCCGGCTACATCGGAAAACTTAATTCCCTCTGAAGACTTCACGTAAACCTTGGCATTGGATTTTCCCATGCCGAACATCATGGAATTGCCGCCTCCGGCCTTCTTCATCATCTTATTGTACATATACTGGCCAATGCCGATAAAGAGCACCATAGGGAGTATCCAGCTTAAAAGAATGTTTAAAAGGGGCGACATTTCTTCAATAATTTCGCTGGTAAAAACGGCTCCGGAGTCGTGCAGCCGTTCTGTAAGGCCGGGATCGTTCATAAGTCCGGTACGGAAAATGGCAGTATTGTCTTTGTTGGTAAAGAGGATTTGATTGTCCTGCACCTCTACCTGGCCAATTTCCCGATTTTCCGTCATTGTCATAAAAGTGCCGTAATCCACTTCCCGGATTTGGCGCTTGGACATCCACGGCACTGCCAGCAGGTTAATGAGCATTAAAACTAAAATTACAATGCTGTAGTAATAAATAAATGGTTTCTTAGGGGGTTTTTTTACTTCATTCATTGGGGATTCGCCTCCTGTTTCTGTTCGTCATAAGTCAACTGCATATCAATGGCGGCCATGGCTACAGTCAGAGCATACTCCATAGCCAAAGTGGAAAAGTCAATGGCATACTCGGCATACAGCATGGCCCTCTCCGTCTGTTTCTCTGTCAGTCCTCCCTCTTCCCAGTGCACGTAAGGGGGGATAACCTTTTGGAGAATAGCCTCCGCCTGCCGGCAATAGTTTAACTGAACCCGTGACAGCTCGGATACCTCCGGCAAACGGCTGGAATCCACGCTTATCTGAAGAGCCAGCTCCTTTTCTTTGCATTCCTTCTGCAGCCGGTCCCATTCCTCACGGATCTTATCGTGACGGTTCTGGCGGCACAGGCGCAGGCGGCTCTGAAGCTTTCCATACTGCCGTTCTAATTCATAAAGCTTTACAGCAAACAGTTCTTCTCTCAGTTCCATAAGCTCTCCTTTCGCCAATATTTGTTTACAGCCTTATAATACCCCATCTCTTTTCTCCCGGCTATTCTCAATATTCCCCCTATGTCCTGACAAAACCCCGGAAGTGTAAAAATTCTTTACACCTCCGGGGCTTTGTAAATCCGCTATTCCTTTTCTTTTACCATATTTCCCGTCAGGAGAAGGGCCATCTGGTGGGCCAGCCGTTCCGGATCCACTCCGGGTTTTCTGCAGTTTTCCAGCAAAAGGCCTACAATTCCATAGGAATAAAAATCCAGGGTTACCTGGAGATCGTCGTAGCTTAGAGACACCTCTCTTTTGTACTCCTTAACCATTTTCTCGATATATGAGCGAATGGCCCGCACGATCATCTTCTCGATCTCTTCCCTCTTTTGGGAATCCAAAAGGCGGTCAATGGATTTTCCATTTTCCACAGCAGAAGTAATAAAGATTTTCAGAGCGTCCTCCGGATCTTTTGCTCTCCGGCTTTCCTCCATCATCTTTTCCACGCCTTTCTGCAAAGACCATTCAATGACTTCCATAATGTCGCAGAAATGGTAGTAAAAAGTCTGCCGTGATATTTGGCATTCCTCCACTAAGTCTTTTACAGTGATTTTATCTAAGGATTTCTTCTGAGCCATTTTTTTGAAGGTTTCTTCTATAATGTCTTTCATATTTACCGGCATAAGTTTCCCTCTATCTGCGTTATTTTCGGAGAAATTTCTCCCGTCACCGGCAGCCAACCAGCCAATACTCCTTTTCTTCCGCCACCAAAGCTGTAAGTCTGCCGCCAAATACACAGCCCGTATCAATCCCCATAAGGCCTGTCTCCGGAAGAAGCTGGCGGACGCCGTATGGAAGCACTTCCCCGCGTACCCCGTCTCCCCTCAAATAAACCGGGTTTTGCAATGGGGTATGGCCCACAATGGTCAGCTTCTTTCCATAAGAATTTTCCGTAATAGCAGTTCTGTCCCAAATCAGGGTGTCTGCGGGATTGTCCCAGGGATTTTCCTCAGTCAGACCGGCGTGTACGCATTGAAAAAACGGATTCGTATAGTATAAAACCGTATGGGTACTGAGCCAGGGAATGTGGGCTTTGGTTCTGTCTTTGTGAGATCGGAAGGATTTTTCCGTTTTGTTTCCTCCATTTGCGAACCACAGCCGCTTCATCTCCCAGTCGTCTCCTGCGTCCATGAGCATCTGTTCATGGTTGCCGCGGATAATGACGCAGCGCTCTCCCATCTCTGTCTTCAGACGGCGGAAAAAGTCGAAGACCTCATAAGACTCTTTTCCCCGATCCATCAGATCCCCCAGGCTAATGATCCAGTCCTCTTCCTGACGGAAATCCGCCGTCTCCAGGAGGTCTGAAAGCTGTCGAAAACAGCCGTGAATGTCGCCAATTACAATTGTCTTCATATTCCTCCCATTTTATTTCTCACGCTGCCTCTTATTTTCCAAAGACAGCCTGATAATCCTTCCGGAACTTCTCAATTCCCTGATCCGTCAGGGGGTGGCTGATCATCTGCATTAAAACCTTGTAGGGCACTGTGGCAATATTGGCTCCGGCTCTGGCGCAGTCCACCACATGGATGGGATTGCGGATACTGGCAGCAATGATTTCCGTTCCGATGTTGTGAATGGCAAAAATATCCGCAATGGCTTCTATAAGGTCAATGCCCGGAGTAGAAATGTCGTCCAGCCGTCCCAAAAAAGGAGAAACGTAAGATGCTCCGGCTCTGGCAGCCAAGAGAGCCTGGGCCGCCGTAAAGACCAGGGTTACATTGGTCCGGATTCCCTCCTGCTCCAGCTTTTTTACCGCCTTTAATCCCTCTGCCGTCATGGGAATCTTTACCACCATATTAGGGTGAATCGCCGCAATCTCCCGTCCTTCTGTTATCATTTCTTCCGCTGCTGCGCAGTCAGCCCTTACTTCTCCGCTGACAGGGCCGTCTACAATGGCAGTAATCTCGCCGATTACCTGACGAAAATCCCGTCCCTCTTTGGCGATAAGAGACGGATTCGTGGTCACGCCGCAGATAATTCCCATATCATTGGCTTCTCTGATTTCTTCTACATTGGCTGTATCAATAAAAAATTTCATTTGCTATCCTCCTGATTTTCTGCCCTTTGGTATCTACTACCAGTATATTGGATTGAGGCGGCAGCGTCAATATGCCAGGGTGGATTGCATAGCGTAAAATCTTTTTTATGCCCTTCTCAGCCCTTCACCCTGTCTTCCACCAGAGAAATAAGGGGGTACAGTTCATTGTAATGTTTTTGGATAAAGAGGCCGTTTTTCTCCCGGTACAGGGTTTCTGCAATGCTGTCTGCAATAGGCGTTACCATTCTCTCATGGCAGCAAAGCATGGGCGCCGTCTTTTTAATAGTTCCCATTACCTGAAAATTGAGACAGCCGCAGCGGCAGTTGCACCGGGGCAGCAATGCGCAGCCTCTGCACTCTTCCTTTACGGCTTCGCTTTCCTGGTACAGCCTGTCTCTGGCCGTCTCGTCAATCCCGCCATCCACGTCCCCTATCTGGTACTCTTTATGGCCGACAAACTGTGTACAGGGATAAATCCTTCCGTCGGGAGCCACGGAAATCTGGCGTCTTCCTAGCTCACACCGTTCCTGACAGTACTTTTCCCCTTTAATATGGCTGGAAATCTTTACTTCAAAGGGACTGAAATAAAATTTTTCCTCCCGGCGCATCATCTCCAAATAAAACTCCGCCAGTTTTTCATATTGACGCCTTAATTTTCGGACTGCGGCCCTGTCCCAGTTTCCTCCGTAGTTCAAACTGCAGATAAAATACCGGAAACCCTTTTCCCAAAGGCTGCGGATTCCTTTTTCGTACTCCTCTATCGTTTCCGGACAGACAGTCATCATAACAGGGGCGTAGGGGTGGTACTGCAGCAGCTTTTTTGCCGCAGGATCTAGCTGCTCATAGGTTCCCTGTCCCGCGCCAGTTCTCCGGAAACGGTCATGGGCCCATTGGGTACCGTCGTGGGACAGTGCAATCAAAATATGCTCCCTAAGAGAAAATTTTAAAAATTCCTCGTCTAAAAGAGTCCCGTTGGTAGTCATTTTAAAGAAAAACCTGACAGGACTCTCTTTTTCCTTTTGCCTGCAAAACGTAACGATTTCACGGATCCTGTCCCTGCACAGCAGCGGTTCTCCGCCGAAAAAAATAATTCCGCAGGGCTCTTTTTCCTGGTTCTCTTTTGGGTTTCCAGCCGCCAGAGAAATGGCTTTTACAGCCGTTTCCAGGCTCATGTATTCTTTGCTGTGGCTTTCATAGCAATAAGCGCAGGACAGGTTACAGTCATTGGTCAAATGCAGTGTAATATGCATAACATCACTCCTTAAATCACTCCCTGCCCTTTCAGCCAGTCGATAAAGTCTCTTACCTGAGCCCGCAGGTTTTCTTCCGAAAGAGCTATGACAGCTTCCTCTTTCTTCCTTTGCAGTTCCTCAAAATCGTCCTGGGGATTTTCCTGGCTAATCTGCTCTTCTAATGTAAAAGAGGCTTCATAATCATAGGGATCATAGAAAACCCCCGTCTTCACAGAATCCTCCCTCTGCCCTAGCTGGCTTTGAAGAATCTTTGCCGTTTCCTGTATCTCATAAGAGGCCCCTCCTGTTTCGTCCCTTGTTATCTGGCCCCATTTCTCTAAATCGTTTAATGAAACAAATTCAAAAGTAATGTTTCCGTCTGGACTCTTTCCGTCTAAAGCCAAAGAAACCTCTGTCTTTCCCCCGTCCTCCGCAGGAAATAAAATACCGTCAATTACTGACGTTTCTTCCGCCTGAAAGTCCAGCTCTCCATAGGTTCTGGCCTCATCTAAAATAATAGCCAGGGCTTCCTCCTCAGAGAAAAACAGGGGCGCTGTCACGGCCACACAGCCCAGCCAGCCATAGCCTTCCCCGTGGACAAAAACAGGGGCGCAGTTTCCGCCTTCCTCTGGCAGCGTTTCCTGGGTTTCCTGCCTTTCACACGCTGCCATTACCAAAAGCATTCCAAAAGCCGCAGCGGCGGCACTATTTTTTACCCATCGCAGCGGCATAATCCGTATCTCTTCCTGTTTTCGGCCGAACTCTTCGGCCGTAGGATAATGAGGCTTTCTGCCAGATCTTACCGGACGCACCTTCATAGGCTTTTCACTCCTTCTTCGCCTTTGTCACCACCACATAGCTGGCGGTTCCGCAAAACTGTCTCTCTTCCAGCTTTTCATCCTTCCATTGGGCTGAAATCTCATAAACTTTCTCTGGCCTTAATTGGATAATGGGCGTCTCATAAACCGTAACCTTTCCCTCTGCCGTCTGTTCTCCGCCCTCCTGGGGGATTCCAGCCATGGACAGATCCCATTCCGTAACTGTCAGCGTATCCGGCTCTACGGAGCTTTCTACGTAATATTCCGCAAAGGGATTTCCCTCTGCATCCCGGTACTCCGTTATCCACAGGATGGCATCCTCTGACAGTGTGTCCGGATCAAAGTCTAAAGGACCGGCCCCGCAGGCCATGGCCGTGACCATCTGGCCCTCCAATGGATATGTCCACTCATAATTCCCAAAAAGAATCTCCTTCTCTGGAACATCCGGATCATAGGAACCAGCCAGCATATCTCTCAGAAGAAAACTAGGCGGACTGCTCAGGGCAGCGGCTTGAACGGTTTCCTCTGTGCTTTCTCCGCTCCCATGGGCGAAAGGCCCTGTGCCTAAAAGCCGTCCGGCCCCGCACCATATGGCAATGAGCGCCAAAACTCCTGCTGCCCCTGCAAACAGCAGCTTTATCCGGGCTTTCCGTGTTTCCTTTGACAAAGAAGCTTTCATAATCTCACCCTCTTTTCTCGTTATGGGATCATCATACCATATCTGCAGCTTTTTGTTTTTACTCCTTATTTAATATTTTCATACGGATTTTTTAGTTTTTTTGGTATCCTCTGGTCAAAGGATCCGGCCCGTATTATAATAATCAAAAAGCTTTACGGGTAAATTTACAAATATTGCAAGGGAGGACAGACTATGAAAAAACGAATTTTAACGGCGGCTTTGACTGCGGCATTGGCACTGGGCCTATGGGGCTGTCAGGAAAAAACGGGTTCTGCCAAATCGCTGTATGACCACGGCCTGGAGATTATTTCTCTTATGGATGAAATGGCAGGCAGTGATCTGTATTTCAATGCTGTCTTCTCCCCTAATTCTGAAATCGGAGAAACTGTCAAATCCATGGGCCGGGAAAAGCACACCGTTCCCCAGACGGTTTATAAAATCACGGCCCCAAACCTTCTGGAAATGGCTTTTGCAGAAAGCGGCGCTAGTGAAGATTTTGCCGCCCTTTCCCAACCGTTCCAAAACCTTTTGGAATCAAAGGCCGACTCTATCATCATTAACCAAATCAACGCCATGGGAGGCGCCACGACTCTGGCAGCCTCAACCGCCTTTATCGCGGAAAAAACCTTTGTCAGTGATGAATTAGAGGAAAATGTTATTTACCTCTATGTTTATGAAGATGCCGTCCCAGTGGGCGTTATATTTACCGGGGGAGAGGATCAGACGGTTTCGGCTACAGGAATGTTTATTTTCAATGAAGATTTTAAAGTGGAGACAGAGGAAGAGATTAAAGAGTTTCTAAAGAGTTTTTCTGTAGAAGTGGAAAAACTGTCTCTATAAACCTTCATGGGCCCAACAGACATACTGCCAGCCCATAAAATTCAGGCGGGGCTTTTGCGTTTTGGAAAATGCTATTTTGCATATACTACTAAGATACAACGCTTATTATAATAGAAAACTGTTTAAAGTTGCAAAAATCTATTCTAAATTGCCATCGATATATTGCCTTTCCTCTGCCAAATGAGTATAATGGAATAGAAAACCGTTTAAAGTTGCAAAAATCTTTCGCAAGGAGGTTTTACAATGGAAATTTCCCGAGATTTTTATTTAGATAAGTTGATAAAAAGAAAAAGCAATGGACTGATTAAGGTCATTACCGGTATCCGCAGATGCGGCAAGTCTTATTTGCTGAATAACCTTTTTTATCGTCATTTACTGGAAACTGGCGTAGATGCTGACCACATTATCCGTTTCGCATTTGATTCGGCAGATGATCTTTATCTGATTGGTGAAAATCTGATTCAGATGGAAAAAGAAAAACGTGGTGCAGATCCTGAGAAATTTATGGCTTATATCCGTTCTAAGACCAATGGTGATGGAATATATTATTTGCTACTTGACGAAATTCAGATGCTGGATTGCTTTGAAGCAGTATTGAATGGCTATCTGCGTAAAGATAATATGGACGTATTTGTGACTGGAAGCAACGCAAAACTCCTGTCTAAAGATATAGCTACCGAGTTTGCCGGTCGTGGCGACGAGGTTCATATGTACCCGTTGAGTTTTGCAGAATTTATGTCTGTATATAAAGGTGATCAGTACATTGGTCTGTCCGAGTATATGCTTTACGGCGGTATTCCTCTCGTTGTTCTGCGTGATAATGCTGAAGATAAATCCATTGCACTGCAGAATCTGTTTAACGAGATTTATATTCGAGACATTACCAAAAGAAAACGTGTAAAGAATATCGGAGAACTGGAAGATTTGTTAAATATCCTTTCCTCTGCCATTGGTTCTCTGACTAATCCTGAAAAACTGAAAAACACGTTCAAGACTGTGAAGAAATCCAGCATTACTTCTGCCACCATAAAAAAATATCTAGACTATTTTGAGGACTCCTTCCTCATTGAATCAGCGCAGAGGTATGACATCAAGGGAAAAGCCTATATTGAAACTCCGAAAAAATATTACTTTTCCGATCTTGGACTTCGTAATGCCAGAATCAACTTCCGTCAGTTTGAGCAGACCCATTCCATGGAGAATGTGATTTATAATGAACTTCGTATGCGTGGCTACCGTGTAGACGTAGGCGTGATACCCATTGCCGAAAAAGATCAGGACGGAAAGATGATCCGTAAACAACTGGAAGTGGACTTTGTCTGCAATCTTGGTTCTTCCAGATACTATATCCAGTCTGCTTACTCACTGCCTGACGAAACGAAACGTATACAGGAAATCAGACCTTTCAGAAAGATTGACGACTCTTTCAAGAAAATCGTCATTACCAGGGATATTGTTCAGCCATATTATGATGAACATGGTATTTTAACTATCAACATCTATGATTTCCTGCTTGATCCAGAATGTCTAAAAAATAACTAATCTGCAATCTCCTTATTCGGCTGTTTCCGGCAAGCGGAACAGCCCTTTTGTATTCTCTCTGGCGTGAAGAATCAGTTCTTCTTCGGAAACCTTTTTGTACTTTGCCAGTTCTTTGGCCACATAGACAATATTTTGAGGCACATTGATCCGATCCAGCCCCTTTACATTCCGGGGCGTCAGATAGGGAGCGTCGGTTTCGATTAATATCCGATCCAGGGGAATGGCCTTTACCGCCTCCCTCAGCTCCTTCCCTCTCCTGTCGTCGCAGATCCACCCGGTAATTCCGATAAAAAATCCCATGGAAAGGTACTGCTCCGCCGTCTTTCTGTCCCCGGTGAAGCAGTGAACCACTGATTTTCTGCAGATTTCGGGATGTCTTTTAAACCGCCGCACAAATTCTTCTGAAGCGGATCGCTCATGGAGAAACAAAGGCTTTCCCAGCTTTTCCGCCAGCACAATCTGTTTTTCCAGACAGCGGATCTGATTTTCTTTTTCTGAAAACATCCGGTCAAAATCCAGACCGCATTCCCCTACAGCCACGATCCTGGGATTGGCCCTTATGATTTCTTCGATCCGGTCAAAATCTTCTTTTCTGGCTGAATCTGCATTGTGAGGGTGGATTCCCGCCGTACCATAAACGCCGTGGGTTTCCGTAAACTCATGGATCTTTAAATTTTCTTTTGGATTAGTTCCCGTAAGAATGCAGGCGACTCCCGCCGCTTCGGCCTCCCTTATAACTTTTTCCGGATCCGGAAACTGGCGGCAAAAAAGATTCACCCCAATGTCATAGTATTTTACTGTCAAATATCTCCTCCCCTTTCCTCCTGGCTTCCCAGAAGCCTGTTAAGCAATTGCTCCCTGTTATTGATAAACATTTCCATAACCTGATAGCTTTCCGTTTCCTCATATTGGCAGCGCCGAATCTCCCCTGCATCAAAGCTTAATATCTCTGCGCCCGGAATCCCCAGTAAAATGGGAGAATGGGTAGCAATAAAAAACTGGGATTCCTGACACGCGCATTGGTAGATCTCCAAAAGCAGGGTCAACTGCCTTTGGGGAGACAGGGCTGCTTCCGGCTCGTCCAGGAAATACAGGCCGCCGGGTTTTAACTGCTGCTGGGCCACAGCCAAAAAGCTTTCCCCATGGGATTTCTCATGGAATCTTGCGGAAGGGTGAAACTCATCGGCATAGTCTTCCTCTTTTGTGGCTACATTATAAAATGTTTCGGCCCGGAGGAAATAGCCCCACCCCGGTTTTCGGTATCCTTTTTTAAGACGCATGGCTCCATAAAGCTCAGAGTGGGAATCGTAGGTGGAAAAAGCGTAGTTTTTCGTACCGCCCTCCGGGTTAAAGCCCGCTGCAATGGCAATGGCCTCCAGCATAGTGGACTTTCCGCTGCCGTTTTCCCCCACGAAAAAGGTAATGGGGCTCTGAAATCCCAGGTGTTTTGTCCTCCTAATGGACCCAATGTCCCTTAAATAGCTTCTCATTCCGATTCTGTCCCAATCAATCGAAAGCCCCTGAATAAACAATTCATTCACTATGATTACCCCTCTTGCTTCAAACCAGATGAGGGCAGCGCTCAATCATCCAATAGGGTGATCTCACACTGCCCTTTTCCTCTTCATTTCACGAAATCACGGCCTATGAAATGAAAAATGCTCCAAAACTACTTTTCTCCGGATTTCTTTGAATTGATAATGGCCACAGCTTCTTCCGGATGCTCTATCAGGAATTTGGGCTGAAAGGCCTCCAGCTCTTCTCTGCTCCGAAATCCCCAGAGGACTCCCACTGTGTCGATCCCGGCATTGGCTCCTGTCTGCATATCGGTATTGGTGTCTCCGAAATACAGGCATTCTTCCGGTGTCACTCCCAGCGTTTCCATGATGGCAAAAATTCCGGCTGGATCCGGCTTCTTGGGGATCCCTTCTTTCTGCCCCTGAATCACGTCAAAGGCTGACGCCCCAAAAATTCCTTTGATATTGGCAACGGTCTGTTCATGAGGTTTATTGGAAAAGACCGCCGTTTTCACTCCTGTCTCCTTTAAATACCACAGGAGGCCCAGGATCCCGTTGTAAGGGGCCACCTGGTACATACAGTTTTCCGGAAAGACTTCCAGATAGGTTTTCAGGGCCTCCTCATAATGGGTGAGCTGCTCATCTCCTGCCAGCTTTAACGCCCTCTCCATCTGGGTTTTATACCCGTCTCCGACAATTTTCATAATCTGATCTATCGTCAGCGGAGAAAGCCCCAGGCGTTCCAAAGTCAGGTTGGTAGACCGAAGTAAAGCGTGGGTTGTATTCAGCAAGGTCCCGTCTAAATCAAATATACAGCACCGGTACATTTCTGTTTCCTCCAATTTCTTTCAGGTTCCTTTACTATAGCACGGATCCTTTCCGTCTACAACCCAGTTTTTACCGTTCCTCTTCTTTTAACATTTTCTTTAGCAGTCCCAAAATAATACAGCCAATAACAGAGCCAATGAGGATTGCGGCCAAATACCCCATGGGATTGCCAATGGTAGGCAGCACGAAGATCCCGCCGTGAGGCGCCCGGAGAGTACAGCCAAAGAACATGGACAGCCCGCCGGCTACGGCTGCGCCAGCCGCACAGGAGGGAATGACTCTCAGAGGATCGGAGGCTGCAAAGGGAATGGCTCCTTCCGTTATAAAGGACAGGCCCATAATATAGTTTACAATGCCGGACTGGCATTCTTTTTTGGTAAATTTCTTTTTAAAGAAGGTTGTGCACAGGGCAATGGCGATAGGTGGAACCATACCTCCCGCCATAACAGAGGCCATAACTTCAAAATTGCTTTCCGCCAATTGGGCTGTACCAAATACGTAAGCCGCTTTGTTAAAGGGCCCGCCCATATCAATGGACATCATTCCGCCTACTACCATTCCCAGGACAATACGGCTGGCTCCGCCCATGCCGTTTAAAAAGTTTGTAAGGCCGTCGTTGATCATACCCATGTAAGGGTTAATGAAAGTGGTAACCACAGCGCCCAGAAGGATTCCCACTACCGGATACAGGAGAACCGGCTTAATGCCCTCTAAGGATTTGGGAAGGGCGGAAAAGAGCTTCTTTAAGCCCAGTACCAGGTAACCGCCTGCAAAACCTGCAAAGAGAGCCCCTAAAAAGCCTGCGTTTACGGCGCCGCCTGCAGGATTTGAAAAGGTCATTCCCATTTTTGCTACCATACCGGACACGAAGCCCACGGCCAGACCGGGGCGGTCTGCAATGCTCATGGCAATATAGCCGGAAAGTACAGGCAGCATCAGCCCAAAGGCCTGATCGCCTATGGTTTTTAAATAGGCCGCTAATGGTGTATTTTTGCCGAAATTTGACGGATCAATAGAGTAATCGTCTAACAGGAAGGCCAGGGCGATTAAAATACCGCCGCCGATTACAAAGGGCAGCATATGGGAAACGCCGTTCATTAAGTGCTTGTATATCTTTCTTCCTATGCTGTCGCCTTCTCCTGATTGAGAGGCGCTTCCTTCCGCTCCCCCTGCGTGATGGTACACAGGAACGTTTCCCCCTGCAGCTTTCTTAATCAGCTCTTCCGCCTTGTGGATCCCATCGGCCACCGGAACCTGAAGCACCGGTTTTCCGTCGAATCTTGCCATCTCCACTTCCCGATCCGCCGCCACAATAATGGCATCCGCCTGACGGATCTCTTCTTTCGTCAGAACGTTTTGCGCTCCGCCGGAGCCGTCTGTTTCCGCCTTTAAAGAAATCCCCAGTTTCCGAGCCGTATTTTCCAGATTTTCCGCCGCCATATAGGTATGGGCGATTCCTGTGGGGCAGGCCGTTACTGCCAGCAGCCTGTAGGTTCCCTCGGTTTTTTCTTCCCTGCCGCCTTCTTTTCCGCTATCTTCTTTAGCGGAAGCTTTCTCCGCTTCCTTTTCTCCGAATTTTTCCTTTTCCCCTTCATCAATAATCTGCAGGAATTGTTCCTTGGTTTCCGCCCCTAAAAGGCTGTCCTTAAAACCGGGAACCATCAGAAGAGTTGACAATCTGGCCAGGGCTTCCAGGTGAACGTCCGCGCCCTCCGCCGGAGCTGCAATCATAAAGATCAGATGGGCCAGGGAACCGTCAAAGGCCTCATAATCCACTCCTGCAGGAAGGGTAATGGCTGCCAGACCAGGTTCCTTGACTGCGGCGACTTTAGCGTGAGGAATAGCGATCCCGTCGCCTACAGCCGTGCTGCCCTGGGCTTCTCTGGCCAAAATTCCTTCCTTGTACCCGGCTCTGTCCTCCAGACGTCCTCCTTTTTCCATAAGGCCCGTCAAAATATCGATGGCTTCCTCCTTAGAAGCCGCCTTAGTATTTAACTCAATGCTTTCTTTTTTTAACAGCTCTGTAATTCTCATTATTCCATCCCCTTTACAGCGTTTCATACAGTTTCAAAATCTCTTCTCTGGTCCCCAGTCCATCAGAAAAGGCGGTAGCTCCCCCGGCTGCCGTTCCCAGCTTCAGGGCGTATCCATAATCGCCTTTTTCCAGAAATCCCGCCAAAAAACCGGCTACCATGGAATCTCCGGCCCCTACGGAATTTTTTACCCTTCCTCTGGCGGCTCCCTGACGGAAGACCTCTCCTTTTTCTGTTACCAGGAGGGCTCCCTCTCCGGCCATGGAAATCAGAACGTTTCTGGCCCCCATGGACTGCAGCTTTTTCCCGTACTCTGCAATCTCCTCTTCCCCTGTGAGGGTCACTCCGAAAATCTCTCCCAATTCATGGTGATTGGGCTTTATGAGAAAGGGACGGTACTTTAAAACATTAACCAGCAGTGTTTTCTCCGCATCTACTGCCGTCAGGATCCCTTTTCCCTCCAACCGTTCCAGAATCATCTGGTAAATCCTGTCGTCAATAGAGGCCGGAATACTGCCGGAAAGTACCAGCACATCTCCTTCTTTCAGCCCGTCCAGCTTCTGGAACAAGGCGTTTACGTCTTCCTGCTCCACCGCAGGGCCCATACCGTTAATTTCGCTTTCTTCCTGAGATTTCAGCTTTACGTTAATCCGGGACATTCCTTTTTTTACCCGGATAAAATCAGAGGCAAATCCCAGGGTACGCACTCCCCGTTCTATCTCCTCCCCGGTAAATCCGGCTACAAAGCCCAGGGCCGTACTGGGAAATCCCAGGTTAGCCAGAACCGCTGAAACATTAATCCCTTTTCCGCCGTAGAAAATCGCCTCCTCTGTGGTCCGGTTTACTTCTCCCAGGGTAAAATGGTCTACCTTCACTACGTAATCCAGAGCCGGATTAAAGGTCACCGTATAAATCATCTCTGTCACCTGTTCTCCTTTCTAAGAAATATTTTTTCTTATCTTAGCTATATCATAACATCAATATTTTATTTCGTCAATAGTTATTTTAAAGAAAATTTATTTCTTATATATTTGTGAAAAAGATTCCTGCTTTGCAGGATTCTCCGCCTGCGGTGGGTCGCTTTAGCGACATAACTCCTCTCCGCCGCAGTGCGTTCCTGCCCGAAGGGCTTTTTGTTCTGTAGGAAATTCAGAGGAATTTCCTACAGAACAAAAAAAGCCCATAACCGCAGGTTTCATTCCCCTGCGTATTATGGACTCTTATCTTTTCCTTATGCGGTTTCTTTAATATCTCATATCAAAACCATTTTTCACTCTTTCACTATACACTTCCCCTGCCTGTTCCAAAGCAGGAAGTATGTAATCGGAATTAAAGCGAATAACGGGTATTCTGTCATAAGCTCTCATACCCATGTGTTTTATGCTCTCTTCCATATTGTGCAGGCACTCTACTGCCCCTAAGCCCGTTCCCCCTGCACAGGCAATGAGAAAGCAGCGTTTTCCCTCTAAAAATCCGTTATGGCCCGTTTCACACCTGCGAAGCCGATCCATAAAGGCTTTCATGCATTCCGTAATATCGTGCCAGTAAACAGCAGAAATCCAGACAATGCCGTCGGCCTCAATCACCTTTTGGTAAATGGAAGAAAAATCATCTTGTATGACGCAGCTCCCCCTAAAACGGCAGGATCCCCAGCCATTTCCGCAGGCGCGGCAGTGTTCAAGGCGTTTCGCATTTAAATGGATCTCCGTTACCTCGGCTTCCGTTTTTTTCATGCCATTGATAAAACGATTCTTTGCCGCAGCCGTCAGGCCGTCTTCGTTGGCGCTTGACCATATTACTGCAATTTTCATGACTCCTCCTTTTCGCCCTCAGCCGCCTTTCAAGTAGACAGCTTATCGGGACGAATATAGTTTTCATGGCGACGGATATGGGCCGCCGCCCCTTTCCTGCTGACAAAAAGCAGCAGATACAGGGTTTCAATAACCAGCATGGCAGGGATCCGGGAAAACCAAAATTCTCCTGTCAGAAGCTTTTCCCTGGTAGCCGTAATGATTTTATAGTCGCTGATCCGTGCCAGAGGCGAAGACGCATTGTTGGTAATGACAATGATCTTGGCCCCGTTTTCCCGGGCCCCTTCCGCCAGAGAATGCAGGCGTCTGGAGGTTCCGGAGTTGGAAATAATCACAACCACGTCCTGAGGACCCAGATTCAGAGTGTGGGCGATCTGGGCTTCCCAGATGGTTCCGGATACGGAACACAGCCCCAACTGATTAAATTTAAAAGCGCCGTCCATGGCCACGGGAATAGTATTTCCCACTGCGGCAAACTGGATAATCCGGGCGTTCTCCAAAACCGTTAAGATGGTTTCCAGGTTTTCCGGATCCATCATTCCAATGGTTCCCGTCATTTCCGCCATCTTATTGGCCAAAATATTCTGAAGGGACTGGGACATCCGGGTCCTGTCGATTTCGTTGGAAACCTGAAGGCTGTCCCTCTCCTCCTCCATCACTTCTTTGGCCAGGGCCATCTTTAGCTGTTGGTAGCCTTTAAAACCACAGCGCCTGCAAAACCGGGACACTGTCGCGTCGCTGGTGCCGCTGGCTCTGGCCAGCTCCGCCACCGTCATTTCCACGGCGCTTTTTTTGTGCTCCAGAATGTAATCGGCAATTTTCTTTTCCGCGTCAAAAAACTGTTCATAGGACGAACAGATAACCCCCATTACGCTCTGTTGATTCATTTCCTGTCAAACCCCTTTTATGCCTGTTTTAAATAGCTTTCTAAAATATCCGCCGTTTCGTCTATCAGCTCTTTGGTATGAGCGTTGGAAATAAAAATGGACTCAAACTGAGAGGGAGCCATATTGATTCCGTGGTTCAGCATATAGTTAAAGTACCGGCCGAACTCCGCCGTATCTGCAGTTCTGGCGTCCTCGTAGTTCTTTACAGGGCCGTTGGTAAAGAAGATGCAGCTTAAAGATCCGGCTCCTGTAACGTACCAGGGTTTTCCGTATTTTTCCAGAAGTCCCCCTACTTTTTCCCGGTAGTAATCGCCCATAGCGTTAATGTGAGCATAAATTTCCGGATGCTCCCGCAGAATGGTCAGCTCTGTCTTTCCGGCAGCCATAGCCACAGGGTTTCCGCTGAGAGTTCCGGCCTGGTATACGCCCCCCAGAGGAGCTACCATTTCCTCCCCTACCCGGCGTCCGCCATGGCAGCCTGCGGGCCTTCCTCCGCCAATAATCTTTCCGAAGGTGGTCAGATCCGGCGTGACTCCAAAATATCCCTGGGCCCCGGAGCTGCTGAGGCGGAATCCGGTAATAACTTCATCAAAAATCAGCAGGGCCTTTTCTCTGGTACACAGTTCTCTTAAACTCTCCAAAAAGCCCTTTTCCGGAAGAACTACGCCCATATTTCCGGCCACAGGCTCTAAAATCACAGCGGCAATCTGGCCGGGATACTGTTCAAAAAGAGTTTCCACACTGGCGCAGTCATTGTATCTGGCCGTCAGGGTGTCTGCCGCACAGCCCGCCGGAACGCCCAGGCTGTCGGGAACACCGGAGGTCAATGCCCCGGAGCCTGCTTTTACCAGCATGGAATCCGAATGGCCGTGGTAGCAGCCTTCAAATTTAATGATTTTATCTCTTCCTGTATATCCTCTGGCCACCCGGACAGCGGACATCACAGCCTCTGTTCCGGAATTGACCATTCTAACCATCTCCACAGAGGGAACCATCTGGCAGATGAGATCCGCCACCTCCACCTCAATGCCTGTGGCCGCCCCAAAGCTGAGGCCCTTATCAGCCGCCTGGATTACAGCTTCCCGGATAGCCGGGTGATTGTGTCCCAGGATCATAGGCCCCCAGGAACCAATATAGTCAATATAGCGATTGCCGTCTGCGTCCCAGATATAGGCTCCTTCCGCCCGGTCAATAAACCGGGGGCTTCCCCCTACGGCCCGAAAGGCCCGAACCGGGCTGTTGACCCCTCCCGGCATAAGGGTAACGGCTTTTTCAAATAATTTCTCTGAATTTGTCATTATCCAATCCTCCCCTGGTCCATAAATCCAGCCAGCTCTCTGGCGAAATACGTCAGAAGAATGTTGCAGCCGGCCCGGTAAATGCTGGTGGCGGTTTCACAAATGATGCTGTCCTCGTCAATATATCCCAGTTTCGCTCCGGCTTTAATCATGGCGTACTCGCCGCTGACGCTGTAGGCAGCTACCGGCAGATCGATAGCGTCCGCTGTCTCCCGGATAATATCCAGATAAGACAGGGCTGGCTTGATCATAATAATGTCCGCGCCTTCCTCCACATCGGAAAAGACCTCCTTTAATGCCTCTTTCCGGTTGTGATAGTCCATCTGGTAGCTTTTCCGGTCACCGAAGGAAGGGGCTGAACCGGCGGCGTCCCGGAAGGGACCGTAAAATCCCGAAGCATATTTAGCAGCGTAAGACATAATGGGCACAGTTTCGTATCCGTTTTCATCTAACATTTCCCGGATAGCCGCCACCCGGCCGTCCATCATATCGGAAGGCGCTACCATATCGGCTCCCGCCTGAACCTGGGACAATGCCGTTTTAGCCAGATATTCCAGGGTCTTATCATTGTCCACATAATCTCCGTTTAAAATGCCGCAATGGCCGTGGGAAGTGTATTCGCACATACAGACGTCTCCGATATAATACAGCTCCGGTACGCTTTCTTTGGCTTTCCGGAAGGCTTTCTGTACAATGCCGTCCTGAGCGTAGGCCCCGCTGCCGCAGAGGTCTTTTTCTCCGGGGATTCCAAAAAACATCACCGAAGGAACTCCGGCGGCAGCCGTCTCCTCCAGGATCTCCGGCAGTCTGTCTACGCTGTAGCGGTACTGTCCCGGCATTGTGGGGATCTCTTCTTTTATGTTTTCGCCTTCTTTTACAAAGATGGGATAAATCAGAGAGGATTTATCCATGCGGGTTTCTCTCACCATTTTGCGAAGCAGAGGGCTTGTTCTCAGCCTTCTGGGTCTTTGCACTAAATCAATCATTTTTGTTGCCTCCTCTTAATCAAATGGTAACAGTTCTGCTATCCACTATAGCACGGATTTTCCCTGACGGCAATGGACTACAGGCCAAAATCAATGAGATTGTAATCCTTTAGCGCCCAAATGCTGCACATAAAAATCACCGTGTCCGGCTTATGCTCCGCCAGATAATCCTTTACGGAAATCTTTGGCTCAATCCGCAGATCAATGGCCTCTACCCGGCGGATGCCCAGATTTAAAAAGCAGGCCACAGGCCGGACAAAGGAATCCTTTAATATTAAAATGCTTTTATCCTCTTTGGCGTTTTCATTGGTATGGACAATGAGATTATAATCGTCTCCTGTATAAACCGCATAGGGAATATGGCCTTCGTCGTAATACCAGGAGTCTTCAATCTGGCTCCAGTCCAAAAGGGCCTGGGCAAAATCCCCTTCCCGGACAATATTCCGGTAGGGCGCCTCCATTTTCATTTCCGTGGGAAAGTCCGGCATCAGCACGGAAATATCGTCCACGCCGCCAAAGTATTTGCCTGTCCGTTTTCCGTAGGAGCCTAAAAACTCTTCCGGAAAATTCAGGCTGCGAAACCGGCTGCGGTCCGTCAGGCTTTCCTCAATGGCGTATCCGTAGGACTCATTGAGGCGCTGAACCAGTTTTTGGTATCCCCAGAAAGCTCCCTCCGAGGTCCAGTGGTGGTCTGTGCGGAAAAAAAGGCTGTGGTGATCCAGTCCTTCTTCATGGAGATTATCCCGTAAATCCATAACATCTACTCCCTGGATCCTTAAAAGCTCTGCCAGCCTGTCGGCGCCGGAATTTACCTGGTCAGGCACTCCCACAGGAAGGCCCGGGTCGTATTTGCAGACTTTAGAAGGGGCCAGCACACAGAGGAAGGGAATCCCCAGCTCCTGACAGTATTCATTTAAAGCCGTCAGGCTCCCGGCGGTATCCTCCACATCAAATACATTAGACAGCCGCTCCAAATGGCCGTCCTCCAAACGCACCGTTTCGTTGCAGGTGGAAAATCCCGCCGCCCTTTTCATAAGCCCATTGGTTTCAATGAGAGGGTAGCGCCCTTTCAGGGACTCCGTATAAAAGCCGTCCAGGGCCCCCGCCGCCTGTCCCCAGACTGTGGCCTCTGTCCTTTCGCCCTCCAAAGCCTCTTTTACTGACCGTGCGGCGGCCGGGAAGTTATACAGCCCCAGAGCCGCCGTCACGCCTAAAAACAAAAGGGTCAGGCCGTGGCGGTTCCACCATTTTAAAATCCCAAGAATGTTCTTCACTGTTTACCACCTTATCTAAAAGTTGAAATATATAAAGGGGTTGTGGGCCCCGATTACCAATTCGGATATGCCAAAGACAAACAGGGCAAATACGGCAATCTGGATCAGCCCCCGGGTCAGCTCCTTTGCAAAGGCTTTTTTGTCGTTTTCCGACGTTTCCTTGTGGCTCCAGTCCAAAAAGCCCTTTATAAGGGGCGTACTTCCCAAAACAGCCGCCGCAAAATACCATTTATACTCCCATAGGTAATACAGAGTCCAGGAAACCTCCGGCTTTGCCGTGGAAATCCCCGCCATGGTTTTAAGATACACAGCCGCTTCCCCCAGGCTTTCCGCCCGGAAGATTACCCAGCCTATGAGAACCAGCAAAAGAGTTATGATGCGGTAAAGGCCTCCCAGCCTCCATTCTTTCATTCTCTCGGGAATCCGAAAAAGCTTTTCCGCCGTCAGCAGCACAAAGTAAAACAGGCCCCAGCAAATAAATGTCCAGTTGGCCCCGTGCCACACTCCCGTCAGAAACCATACGGCAAAGAGGTTTCTCACCAGCTTCCATTTTTTGTCCACCCGGGAGCCCCCCAGGGGAATATAAACGTAATCCCGAAACCATGTGCTGAGGGAAATATGCCAGCGCCGCCAGAAATCGGTTATGGACGACGCCATATAAGGGTAGTCAAAGTTTTCCGGAAATTGGAAGCCAAAGAGCTTTCCAAGGCCAATGGCCATGTCCGAATAGGCGGAAAAGTCAAAGTAAATCTGGAACCCATAGGCAAAAGCTCCCAGCCATGCCCCGCCTGCAGTCAGCATATTCCGTCCCGGAAGGCTGAAAATATAGTCCGCCATAACCGCCATGGTATTGGCCAGCAGGACTTTTTTTATAAAGCCGTAGAGAAACCGCTTTACTCCCTTTGAAAAGCCCTCTTTCGTCACATTTCGATTATCAATCTGCCACGCAAAGGTTTCATAACGGATAATGGGGCCTGCAATCAACTGAGGAAAAAAGGCAATGTACAGCCCCACATTGAGAATGTTTTTCTGAACCTTTCCATTCCGCCGGTACACGTCTATAACGTAGGACATAGCCTGGAAAGTAAAAAAAGAAATTCCAATGGGAAGGACGATGGCCGTCTGCTCCAGAACCTCCCTTCCCATAAACCGGTTCACATTTGCAATAATAAAATTCAGATACTTAAAATAGGCCAAAATGCCTAAATTCACGGCAGCCATGGAAAAGAGGCAGAGCCGGCTGAGAAACCGATTCTCCCTCACTCTGTCCACAGCCAGTCCAAACAGGTAATTAATCCCCACGGAAGCCGCCATTACTGCTACAAATTCCGGTTCTCCCCAGGCATAAAATACCATGCTGACTGCCAAAAGCCAGATATTTTTCCCCTTCCCCGGCAGCAGCCAGTATCCTGCCAGAGTTATGGGAAGAAATAAAATCAAAAAAGCCATGCTGGAAAATAACACGGTTTACACTCCTCTATCTAAACCATAATCTATGGCGTCTCTTAGACCCCATTTTATCAGCCAATCACTTCCTGAGCATAATGGACGGAAGCCATACCGTCGCGGCAGTACCGGTCCGCCCCTATGGTTTCGGCATAATCCTTTGTCAAAACGGCGCCTCCCACCATAACCTTTACCCAGGGGGTCTTCTCCCTTAGCTGCCGAATGGTTTCCTCCATGCTGGGAACTGTAGTGGTCATTAGGGCTGAGAGTCCCACCAGGGGAACCTTTTTCTCCGCCGCTTCTTCTACAATCTTTTCCGGCGGCACGTCCCTTCCCAGATCGATAACGTCATAGCTGTAATTTTCCAGCAGCACCTTGACGATATTTTTTCCAATGTCATGGATGTCGCCCTTTACCGTAGCCAGAATGATCCGGCCTTTTTTCTCCTGGGACTGGCCGGATTTTACCATTTGATCTTTTATAATCTCAAAAGCTGCCTTAGCCGCCTCTGCGCTCATTAAAAGCTGGGGAAGAAAAATCGTCCCCTTCTCAAATCCCTTTCCTACAAAGTCCAGGGCCGGTATCATTACCTGGTTGATGATCTCCAGGGAATCCATGGTCTGAAGAAGGGCCGACGCCCCCTGGGCCGCCCCTTCCTTCAGGCCCCGGACAATGGCCTCATAAAGAGCCGTATCGCCAGATTCTCCGGAAAGGTTCTCTTCTTTCTTTCCATCAGCTTTTGGGGCCGCCGGCTGGCCGCCGTAGGCTGAAATGTAATCCCCGCACTGGGGATCCAGATCCGCCAGGGCCCGGTAACTGTAATAGGCCTGCATCATTCTCTCGGAACCGGGATTGATAATGGCGGCGTTCAGCCCCCGCTCCATTGCCATGGTAAAGAAAGCGGCGTTAATGATCTCCCTCTGAGGAAGGCCAAAGGAGATGTTGGACACTCCCAGAATGCTTTTTCCTCCCAGCTCGTCCCGGATTTTTTCCAGAGTTTCCAAAGTGGTAAGAGCCCCCTTGCTGTCGGAGCTGACCGTAAGGCAGAGGCCGTCTATTATAATGTCTTTAGGCTCTATGCCGTAAGAGGCTGCTCTGGCATAGATTTTCTTTGCGATTTCGATTCTTCCGTCAGCGGTTTCCGGAATGCCTGCTTCGTCCAGGCACAGGGCCACTACCACTCCCCCGTACTTTGCCGCCAGAGGAAAGACCGCGTCCATAACCTCTTCTTTTCCGTTGACCGAGTTTATCAGGGCCTTGCCATTGTAAACCCGAAGGCCCCGTTCCAGAGCCTCTATGTCTGAGGTATCGATCTGCAGAGGAAGATCCACCACGCTCTGAAGCTCTTTTACCGTTTCCTCCATCATGGCGGCCTCGTCAATTTCCGGAAGTCCTACATTAACGTCCAGTACATGGGCCCCTTTTTCCTGCTGGGTAAGGCCCTCCCGGAGAATATATTCCAGGTTGTGATCCCTGAGAGCCTGCTTAAACTTAGACTTTCCCGTGGGGTTGATCCGCTCTCCGATAATAATGGGATCCTTGTCAATAACTACAGTACGGCAGTAAGAGGATACCACTGTCCGTTCTTTTTTAGAGGGCCAAACCACCGGGATTTTGCGGCACCTCTCCGCTACCCTGCGGATATGATCCGGAGTCGTTCCGCAGCAGCCCCCTACTACCACGGCTCCCATTCTGGAAATCTCTTCCATGGCAGCGGCAAACTCCTCCGCGTCAATGTCGTACAGCGTTTTGCCGTTTTCACTTCTGGGAAGTCCGGCGTTGGGATTTACAATGACCGGCAGAGAAGTGGCTTTCAGAAGGTTTTCCACAATGGGCATCATCTGAATAGGCCCTAATCCACAGTTGATGCCGATTCCGTCCACCCTCAGCCCTTCCAAAAGGGCGGCGGCGGATTCTACGGTTCCCCCTGTCAGAAGCTTTCCCTTCTCGTCAAAAACCAGGGTAACGAAAACCGGCAGATCACAGGCCTCCTTGACTCCCAAAACCGCCGCCTTTACCTCATAGCTGTCGCTCATGGTTTCAATGAGAACCAGATCCGCCCCCTCTGCGGCTCCAATCTCCGCCGTTTCCCGGTAAAGGCTTACGGCCTTTTCAAATTCCAAATCTCCCAGGGGCTTTAACAGCTTTCCCGTAGGTCCAAGATCCAGGGCCACATAAGCCGGTTTTCCTGCCAGCTCCACTGCTTTTTTCGCATTCCTTACAGCCGCCTTCACTACGGTTTCCAGAGTAAATTCTGTATGTTGGTTAAACTTTAAAGAATTGGCCCCAAAGGTATTGGTATTAATAATGTCCGCTCCGGCCTCCAAATAGTCCCTGTGAAGCTGGATCAGGACTTCCGGGCGGAGAATGTTCCATGTCTCCGGAAATTCTCCCGGCTTTAACCCCTTTTCCTGAAGGATGCTTCCTGTGCCTCCGTCAAAGATCAGGCGGCGTTTTCTCATTGCTGTTACGATATTTTCCATAGTATTCTCCTCATTGTAGTCACCGGCGGTACAGACAGTCGGTTTTTTCACAGGCTTCACAGCCCTTTACGTCGCACCGGTAGGGTTTTGGGCTGATTCCCATTACCGCCGTTACGGATTTGGAAGGAACCATTAAAAGGCTGTCTGTAAGCTTGATCCCAATGCGTTTGCCAGCCTCTAGGGCGTTTAAAATATCTTTCTGGACAGCCAGAGGGAAATCCCCATAGCCGGGGCTGAATCTGGGACGCAGGAAAAGTCCCTTCTTTTCATACTCTTCCTGGGCTTTTCTGCACAGGCTGTCGCAGTACTCTTCCAGCATGGCAGTGGCCGCTGCCTGAAGAGTGACCGCCCTGCTAAGTTCCAATTTCATGTATTTTCGGGTCAGATAATCGCAGCCTGCCCCTAAAGTAGCCGCAAATACCACAATCTGGGTACAGTCCTGCAGATTTTTAGACAGATTTTTGCTCTTTGTATAAAAACAGCCGCCGTCAATTTCTCCATGATTCCCCAGGACTAAGGGATAGACCCGGGTGACGCTTTTGGGTTCCGTTTCCCTTTCCAGCTCTTCCACACAGGAATCCACCAGGGCACTGACCCGGTTATCGGCCTGGTTCCGCCCATAGCCCAAATAGCGGAATACCTCTTTTTTATTAATCTCCATTGCGCTCACCATTTTAGGAAAGAATCTGTGACAGGCTCTCCTGAATCCGCGCCGCCACGTCCGGCTTGTTCATAGAATAAACGTGGATCCCGTTGACTCCGTTGGCAATCAGGTCAATGATCTGCTCCGTGGCATAGGCGATTCCCGCCTGCTTCATGGCTGCCGGGTTGTCTCCAAACCGGTCTACAATGGCCTTAAACCGGGCGGGAAGGTAGGTTCCCGACATACGGCAGATGCGGGCAATCTGTTTTGCGTTGGTTACGGGCATAATGCCGGCGATAACCGGTACTGTGATTCCCTTTTCCCGGATCCGGTAGAGAAAGTTATAGAGAATATTGTTGTCAAAAAACATCTGGGTAGTCAGAAAATCGCAGCCAGCGTCCACTTTTTCTTTTAAATGGAGAATGTCCTCTGTTTTGTTGGAGGATTCCACATGGCCCTCCGGATAGCAGGCCCCGCCAATGCAGAAATCTCCGTATTCTTTTATATCCGCAATTAACTGACTGGCATACTGGTAATCAAAAGCCATTGCCCCGCCTTCCGGAATATCTCCTCTGAGAGCCAGAATATTTTCAATGCCACTGGCATTTAGCTCCCCTAATAGCTCCCTTACCCTCTCTTTAGTGGAGGAAACGCAGGTCAAATGGGCCAGAGGCGTTACATTTCCCTGATTTTGGATGGTGGAGGCGATTTTTACCGTATATTCGCTGGTGCCGCCGCCGGCTCCGTAGGTTACGCTCATAAATGCCGGCTGGTTCCTGGCAATCTCTAAAGCCGCCCTTTCTACAGACTCATAATTATCAGCCGTCTTGGGTGGGAACACCTCAAAAGAAAGAGTGGGCTTCCCCGCCGCTAAAATATCCCGTATCTTCATTCCGTCCTCCTGTGTAATTACCGCCTGGGCCTCTGGGCTTTTGGCTGGCTTGTGCTACAAAGAATGCCCGCCCTGTCTTTTACGACAAAGCGGGCATTCTCATATTCCAATACTATATCATAACCCTTTTGGAATTTCAATCTGCGATTTCATATAAAGCCCCGTATTTCTCCTTCAGGTAACGGATATAATAGTCCGGGTTAAAATCTTCCCCCGTAACGTCCTTTAGGATCCGCCGGCTGGTTTTTAACTTGCCGTACTGATGAATGTGCTCCCTCAGATACTCCCGGATTACGCCGATTTTTCCTTCTTCCAAAAGACCGTCAAAATCCATCTCTTTTTTCATATGGAAATAAAGCTGTGCCCCGAAAGCGCTTCCCAGAGCGTAAGAGGGGAAGTAGCCAAAGGATCCCTGGGACCAGTGAATGTCCTGAAGCACTCCTTCCGAATCCTTTTCCGGCCGGACGCCCAGATACTCCTGGTATTTGTCCGCCCAGATTTCCGGCAGCTTCTCCACTTTCAGATCCCCTTCTATCAGCATCTTTTCAATCTCGTAGCGGATCAAAACATGAAGGCTGTAGGTCAGTTCATCGGCTTCCGTGCGGATTAGATCCGGATGGACTTTATTAATGGCCCTTACGAATTGATCCAGGCCGATTTCCACAAAGGGATCCGGAAACAGTTCCTGAAGCTTTCCGTAAATGGGAACCCAGAAGGAACGGCTTCTTCCAATAACGTTTTCAAAGAAGCGGGACTGGGACTCATGCATTCCCATAGAAGCCCCCTGGCCAGCCATGGTCTGGGTCAAATCATCCCGAATCCCCAGTTCGTAAAGGCCGTGGCCTGCCTCATGAATCACAGAGAAAAGGGAGCTGTCTACCCGTTCATTGTAATGGGTAGTAATCCGCACGTCCTTATTGTGAAGATTGGTGGTAAAGGGATGGGCGCTGACTGCCAAAACCCCTTTTTTGAAATCAAATCCTACGTACTCCGCCAGGAAACGCGCCAGCTTTTCCTGCTTTTCATCGGAAAAATCCCCTGTGAGGAAATCGTCCCGGATGAGGACTTTGCTCTCCTGAACTTTTTTCAAAAAGGGAACCAGTTCCTCCTTTAGCTTTCCAAAGAACTCATCCAGAAGTTCCATAGAAAATCCCTTCTCGTAAGAATCCAGAAGGGCGTCGTATTTTGTCTGACCCGGCTTTGCACGGTAGGCGCCGAACTTTTTCTGGTAAGCAACCACTTCCTTTAACGTAGGGGCAAAGCTGGAAAAATCGTCTTCCTTTTTAGCCTTTTCCCAGATTCTGGCGGATTCTGAAGACAGTCTGGCAAAAGCCTGATACTCTTTAGCCGGGATACAGTCAAGCTGCTCCAACTGCTCTTCCAGCTCCCGGAGCACACCTTCCTGAACCTCACTCAGCCCTCCGTCTCCTCCTGATTTGGCCTCCTTGCGGCACTCCTTTACCAGCCGTTTTACCTCGTCGTTAGTAACTGCCTGAAAGTATTCCCCTGACAGAATTTCAATGACTTTGGAAGTATTGCTTCCGGCATCCTCCGGAGCCAGAGTCGCATCGTCCCATTCAAAAAGAGTTAATGCAGTCTGGACAGCCATGGCTTTGTCCAGATAGGGCTGCAGTTTTTCATATGCCGTATTCATTGGCAGCAGTTCTCCTTTCTTTACACACATTCCCATTAACGGGTTTCAGTCACAGGAAACAGGATTTCCCTGGGACCGAAAAGGGACACTCTTTTGTGAGTGTCCCCAAAAAACTCAGCTTCATACAGCCATATCGGCGTAGCCCATGAGATCCACATATCCTTCTGTAGACGGGAAAGAAATCACAACAGGCTGTCCGGGATTGTTGATGTCAATGGTCAAATCAATATCATATACCATAGTAATCCCTAAGAAGTCCATGGCCATATCCATGGATATGCTTTCTTTTACAGGATTACCGTTCTCATCGATTTCTATGGTACCGGAGGTATTGCTTATCTCATAAGTATATCCCAAGGTGCTCATATCCATGCCGCTGGCGCCCAAAAGACCCTGAACTGCAGAATTTAACTCTCCGCTGTTCATATCGTAAGCAATGATTTTTCTGCTTCCGTTATAATACAGCTTCATATTTTCAATTCCGTACAGAGGATCCGTCAGCTCCATCTGAGCCGCATCTACCATGGACTGCTGCATTGCGCTCTCCATATCCATAGGCATCTTGATCTTCTCCCCGTCCATTTCCATATACATATAGCCGTCCAGATAGAACATGGTCATTGTAAGGGTTTCTCCCTCTGCTTTGATTGCCATATCGTAAAGCAGTTCCAAATCTCCGGAGAAAACGCCGTTGGCTTTTACGTTCATATCCAGCAGCATTTTCAGGGCTTCACCGTCTATGGACATGGTCACAGCTCCACTTATGTCAGCGTCCATGCTGTTCATGGCATTGCTCTTCTGGGCTGCTTCTACATAGATTTCCCCGATTTCTTCCTGGCTGGCTCCCACCATCCACTGCTGCACGTTGCCGCCTGCTACCCAGGCTCCGTTTTTGTCTACAATCCAGTTGTCTACTACCGTATTCTGATCCAAGTGGCCGTTGGCGTCAAAATGGTAGCATTCTGCAATACCGTCGCCATTGCCGTCAATCCACTTCCAGGTGTCCTGAAGGTAGCTGCCGTCGTCTTCCTGGTATTTCCAGGTTACACTGTCCTTTTCCCACTGGCCTGCAAATGCCGGAAACGCCATACTGAAAACAGCCGGAATCACAAGCAGCCCTATTTTCTTCCAACTTTTCATAATCCACTCTCCTTTTTGTCTTTTCTATATTTCTTTTTTCTTGCCGAAAATCCAATAATCTTCCGACAACTTATGGATATTTTATCTCATTTTTACAATTTATACAAGTTAATTTCTGTTAAATTTTTTTCCAAATTTTTCTGGAAGGGCGGTCTTTCCGCCTATAGCAAAAGGGGCCTCCGGACAAATGGCCTTGTCCGTCAGCCCCTTCTCTATCCTTTTTGTTTCTGTCTCAGAAATATTTCTTGCTTCCCCAGAGATTGCTTTTCTTTAAATCCAAATATTCATTGTAAGCTTTCTCCAGAATCTGCTTCTCATTGGAAAATTTCAGCAGATGGTAGGCTTCATAAAACTTATAGTAGCCGGAATCCATGAAATATTCCTCCCGCTGTGGTTTACTGTAATAACTGTCAGCCATCATCAAATACCAGTGAACATCTTTCTCTACAATATCCTGAGGCGTACTGAAAGAGTATTGGCTTTTGCCAATGTACTTGATAATAGAGGCGCTGACTCCCGTTTCCTCCTTTACTTCCCGGAGCGCCGTTTCTTTAAATTCCTCGCCTGGTTCTACAGTTCCTTTAGGAAGAACCCAGCCCTCATACTTGTTTTTGTAATTCTTATAGAGGACCAGTATCTTTCCGCGAAATATAACCACACCGCCGCAGCTAGTTGCTTCAATCATTGCAATCCCTCCTGGTCCCAGGTGTGTCTATTCGGTTTACCTATAGACTAGTATACCTCTTTTTGAGACGTTATGCAAGAGGGATCCCAAATACGGTTAGGATTCCTGTGACGGATTCTATCGTCCTGCTCTCTCAGGGTATTTTGAAAAATAAGCGTCCATTACAGCTCTGGCTATGGGAGCCGCCTCCCTTCCTCCTGAGCCGCCCTCTTCTACGATTACCGTAACGGCAATGGCAGGATTGTCCGCCGGGGCAAAGCCCGTAAACCAGGCGTGGCTTTCCCGTCCCGTTTCAAATTCAGCGGATCCGGTCTTCCCCGCCGCCTGGTAGGCCTCTGTTTTTAAAGCGGAGCCCGTTCCTTCCGTCACTACGGCCTCCATCATAGCGGTCAGGGTTTCCGCTTCGCTCTCTGTTATCAGGCGGCCGTAAGCTTCCGGCAGAAAATGTTCCGTTTCCTCTCCATTGGCACTGATGACGCTGTCTATTAAGTACGGCTTCATTAAAACCCCGCCATTGGCAATAGCCGCCGTCACCATGAGATTGTGGATAGGAGACATCTGGGTTCCTCCTTGTCCGATAGAGGTCTGAAGCACTTCCCACTCTCCCGGATCCTCTCCCATGGTATAAGAGCTTTTGCTGTAGGGAAGGGATATGGGAAGTTCCTGGTTAAATAAAAGCTCCTCCGCCAGATTTCCCATTTTTTCATAATCCAGAAAACGCCCCAGATTGGCAAAGGCGCCGTTGCAGGAATTGGCAAAGGCCTGAGTCAAATCCTGGACGCCGTGAGCGTTTTGGTGGTAACAGCGAATGGTATACTCTCCGTCCTGATACACTCCGCTGCAGTCAAATTGATACAACCCGTAATCTTCAGGATGTTCCCGTATAAATTCCAGGGCCGTCAGGATCTTAAAGGTAGAACCCGGAGGGTAAATGCCCTGAGTCACCCGGTTCAGCAGAAGGCCCTCATCACTGCTTCCCGTCACCAGGGTATTCCATAAATCGTCCACCTGGTTGGGATCAAAATCCGGTTTCGAAACCATAACTAAAATTTTTCCCGTATCCGGTTCCATCACCGCCACAGCTCCCCGCCGCTCTCCCAGGGCTGCATAGGCAATCTGCTGCAGCTCAATATCCAAAGTAGTCACAACGCTGTCCCCGGGATTTTTCTCATCCACTATTTCTCTCATAATCTTTTCCCCAGCAGGAATGTGGGACGACAGCAGGTAAAAATCCGCCAGGGATTCCAGACCTGTCTTTCCTTTGGTAGACCAACCCACGGTGTGGCAGAACAGAGAACCATAAGGGTAGGTCCGGATCTCTTTCCCGTCTTCCCCCATCTCCGTCGTGGCCAGAACCCGCCCGTCGCTGCTGAGAATATCCCCCCTGATAACGCGCTCTGAAAAATGGGCCAGTCTGCCATTATAAGGATTATTGATTACATCCTCGCTTCTGGCCTGCATAAACCAGATAAAATAGGCCGCCAGAGCTGCAAAAACAAAGGCTGTAAAATACGTTATTCTGAGGATATTTTTATTGGAGCCTGACTGAGATTGCTTTTGTTTACGATCTTTCATTTTCCTCCTCTTCATTGCGCTTTAAAATGTACAGCCCCTGAATCACATTAAATAAAATAAAGGTGCTGAGTATGGAGCTTCCCCCGTAGCTGACAAAGGGCAGAGTGACTCCCGTAGAAGGGATAAATTTAACCACGCCTCCGATATTTAAAAATACCTGGACAATATAAACCATTCCCAGGCCAAAGGCAATGAGTTTATAAAAGGCGGCCTGCATCTTTCCGGCTATCATCATAAACTGAATAAAACAGCCCAGGCAGATCATCAGAACGCAGATGGCGAAAATACCGCCCATCTCTTCTGAAATGGCTGCAAAAATAAAGTCTTTTTCTACTACCGGGATACTCTGGGGCATTCCCTGAAACAAACCAAGCCCAAACCAGCCCCCGGTTCCAATGGCAAATAGGGACTGGGTAATCTGATACCCTTTATTGTCAATATCCAGCCAGGGGTTCAGCCATGCCTGAACGCGTACCTGGACATGGGAAAAGAGCCGCCATGCCAGGACGGAGGCCGCCGCGCCGCTTAAAAATCCGGCTCCAAGGTACAGCCAGTTAGATGTGGCCACAAAGAGCATAAACACATAGGTTACAAAGAAAATCAAAGCGCCGCCCAGGTCTTTGGAGGCAACCAGCACTAAAACGTGAGCCGCCGCCACCGCAGTAGTCAGGCAGACGGTCCGAAAGCTCAGGGAACGGTAAAACATGGCCGCCACAAAAAATACGAAGGAAATCTTCACAAACTCCGACGGCTGGAAAGAGAAATTCCCCAAAGCCAGAGACAACTGCGCTCCGTAGCTGGTGCTGCCGCCAATCCACACCAAAATCAACAGAACCAGCCCGCCCATCCCGTAAATCCACGGAACTTTTGCAAACTGCCATACCCGGTCCATAATGTAGGGAATTACCCAGGTCAGCAAGGCCGCCGCCACTACAATGACAAATTGCCTCACCGCCCACTGCCTGTCCCTTTCCACGGAAAGACGGGTCAGCATAATAAAGCCCACGCACAGCAGCATAGCCGTATTGTTTACCAAAAGCCGGGATACATTCCGGTAAAGAATCCGGAATCCGCCGATGTAGCCCACGAAAAAAACAACCTGGGCCAGATAAAAAGCAATGATTTCCTCCCTCTGGGTCTTTAAATAGATCACAAGGAAGGCCAAAAGGTGGATCAAAAACATGGCCTGGTTCTGCCGGCGGCACACAGCCTTCTTTTCTTCCGGATCCTGATAGGAAAAAAAGCGGAAATTAAAGTACGTATAACACGCCATTAAAAGAATTATCAGATATTTGGAAACTTCAATTATCAGGTTTGTCATAGTCTGACCTCTATTCTACTCCCCGGCGGAAATGGCCTCTGGTATAATCCCGGATTATGGAGGAATTGTCTCCCTCCTCACGGTTTGCCCATTTCTCAAAAAAAGCGGCAAGGACGGCCTGTACCTGCTTTCTGTCTTCTACTGTAAATTTGAGCCTTACCCGCCCGTTTCCCAACTGCATTACAGCCTTTTTTTCATTTAAAAGGGACAAGGGGCTGGAATTGTAAATGGTGCTGTAGCAGAATACGCAGCGGTTTTTTACGGGAAGCAGTTTGCCCGTCCTGTCCTTTAATCTCAGTATTTCCGGTTTCCTGTCGCAGCCGTCCGCAGTTTTCTTTACGCACTGGGCGGAAACCATCATCGGCAGAAAGCCGTATACTGATAATTCCCCGTCGGTATCTCCCCGGTAAACCTCCCAAAGCTCCCGGCTGTTGAGTTCCAAAGGCATGGTAATCCTGGCTGCCCCAAGCTTTTTCATTTCCTCCCGCGCCAAACGGTTCCAGGAGTACATGGTATCGTCAAAAATCATGGGAAGGTCTACGCCCTTTTCCCTCAGCCATACCCGCTCCTCCAGAGAACGGACTACCACTCCGTCAAAGCCCGCTGACTTTAATTGGTCCAGATTGTCATTGTAATACCGGATGGCTTCCTCCCGAAAAATATGGGGAAGGATCAGAAAACAGGAAAGCCCTTTTTTGTGAACAGCCTCCGCCGTTTCCTTCCAACAGGCTCCTTCAAACCCCCCGCCGTCTACTGCAATCTCTTCCAGAACGAGTTGGGAATCCTCTCCGCTGCCGCCAGTAAGAAAAGACAGCTTTTCATGTTCCAGAATCCCTTTAAGCTGCTCCGGCTCTTCTACGGAAACAGCAGCCCGGATCCGGCCTGGGGCCTGCCCTGCCCCGCCTTTTTCCGGCTTATCCGGCGGATCCGTCTTTCCATGGGATCCTCTTTCCCCTTCTGCTTCCGTCCTTTTTTCCGACTTTCTGGCGGCAGGGGCCAGTATCGCTTCTTTCAGAGCCTCCAAACCCTTTCTGCGAAGTTCATTTAATGCCTGAATAGGCAGAAAAAGCTCTCCGTTTATCTGGATTTCCAAATCCTGAAAAACAAAAGGAGTTCCCCCTGTCTTTTTCATCTGCTTCTCTGCCTTTTCTTCTGTCAGGGGCTGTCTGTCCGCCTTTTGAGGCGGCGCTCCAAAAACGGTGACGGATATGGGAGTTTCCTCCCCTTCCCAGGACAAACTCAGGCAGGAAGGCTGCCCCTCTTCCAAAAGCAGCAGTCCCTTTATGGGCTCCTGAATTTCCTTGAAAACATATGTTTCATCTAACTGGTCAAACAGCTTTTGGTTTGTCTGGCGAAAAGCCGGCTTCTCTCCCAGGGCTACCATATGGCGTCCATTATGCTGCCGGTAGTAGCCTTCTGAAAAACCGCCCCGATCAAAGAGATCCAGCAAAATTTTCTTATCCTCGGGATCCACCTTCCAGCCTGTCCGTCCTTTTTCCAGATACTGGTCCAGGTATTTCCGGTAAATGCTGACTACTCCTGCGGTGTAACGGGGGCTCTTCATGCGCCCCTCTATTTTCATAGAGTAAACTCCCGCCTCCAAAATATCCGGAATCAAATCCAGGGTACACAGATCTTTTAAATTTAATACGTAAGACTCTTTCTTAGAATTTAACGTTTTAGCCCCTCTTTTTACTTCGTAGGGCAGGCGGCAGGGCTGGGCGCAGCGCCCCCGGTTGCCGCTCCGGCCGCCAATGAGACTGCTCATAAGGCACTGGCCGGAATAGCAGTAGCACAGAGCCCCGTGAACAAAGCTTTCAATCTCCACAGGCACGGCGCTGTGAATGCGGCGAATCTCTTCCAAAGAAAGTTCTCTGGCCGTCACTACCCGTTCAGCGCCTAACTCCGCCAAAGCCTTGGCCCCGTATACTCCCGTAATGGTCATCTGGGTACTGGCGTGGACAGCCATTCCCGGAAACTCCCGTTTCACAAAGGCCAGAACGCCTAAATCCTGTACGATCACCGCGTCCAGGCCCCGTTCATAATACGGCGCCAAATACTGGTATAATTCTCCCATTTCCGGTTCCTTCATTAAGGTATTGACTGTCATATAAATTTTTCTGCCGTGGAGATGGACGTAATCTATGGCTGCCAGAAAATTTTCTTCATCCGGATTTTCTGCGTAAGCTCTGGCTCCAAAACGGCTTCCGCCCATATAAACGGCATCCGCCCCTGCTGCCACGGCGGCCTTCATACTCTCAAAGCTGCCTGCCGGGGCCAAAAGTTCCGCCTGCTTCTGTTTTATCACTCTCTATTCCTTTCCTATTATGCAAAAGAATCCTGCTGTGCAGGATTCTTCACCTTCTCAGTACCTATCGCTTTCCTCCGCGTCTGACTCCGTGGCCTCCCTTTTGGGAGGGACGCTGGGGCGCAGGGGCGGCTTCCTCCGCCGGCTTCTGCTCTGTCTCTTCTGCTGGCGGTTCCTTTAATTCCCCGTCGGCGCTGTCTGCAGGATCCGGCTGCTGGTCATCTCCGGCCTCACTGTCCTGCGTCTGAGGCCGGCTGTCCTCTTTTGCCCCAAGAGCCTGCCTTTTCTGAATATCCTCCAGAGTTCTCAGGGCAGATTCCAGCTTCATCTGCGTACTGACCAATTCGTGCTTCAGGCTGTAAATCTCCCTCTCCATATCGCTTTTCTGCTTTTCCATAACGCTTACCTGTTCCAGCGTCTTAAAGTAATCGTCCGCTATGTTCAGCTCAATCATAACGTTTTGGTAATCGGCGCTCTGCTTTGCAAAGCCCGGTCTTTGGCGCATTTTATCGATTTTATCGTTAATATACCCGGCAACCTTCTGGAAATAGCTTTTCTCCTCTGTTCCTGTCAGGGTATATACATTTCCGTCTATTAATACTTCCGCGTAATTCTTGGAATCCATGCTCTCTTCTCCTGTGTCTGAATTGTTTGCGGTTATTATAACACACTTCCCAATGGCTGGAAAGGCCATTTTTCCAGGTCAGTCCTGCTCTCTGGGAATCCCCAGATGGCGGTAGGCGTGATCCGTGGCCATGCGGCCTCTGGGAGTGCGGTTAATCAGACCGTTCATCAAAAGATAGGGCTCATATACGTCTTCCAGGGTTCCCGCGTCCTCTCCCAAAGCCGCCGCCAGAGTGTCCAGGCCTACGGGTCCCCCGCCGAACTTTTCTATAATCAGCAATAGGATATTCCGGTCATTCTGATCCAGTCCCAATTTATCAACGTCCAAAATATCCAGGGCAAAATCCGCCACCTCTTTGGTAATCTTCCCCTGGTATTTTACCTGAGCAAAATCCCGGACTCTTTTTAACAGGCGGTTTGCCAGCCGGGGGGTTCCTCTGGAACGTTTGGCAATCTCCACAGCCCCGTCTCTGTCGATTTCCACTCCCAGGGAAATGGCGGAACGGAGGATAATGGACGTCAGCTCCTGGGGCGTGTAAAATTCCAGGCGCTGCACCACTCCAAAGCGATCTCTTAAAGGAGCCGTCAAAAGCCCCGCCCTGGTGGTGGCCCCTACCAGGGTAAACCGGGGCAGTTCCAGACGAATGGAACGGGCGGAGGAATCCTTTCCCAGCATAATGTCAATGGCATAGTCCTCCATGGCCGGATAGAGCACCTCCTCTACCTGGCGGTTTAACCGGTGAATCTCGTCTACGAAAAGGACATCTCCTTCTTGAAGGTTATTGAGGATAGCCGCCATCTCTCCCGGCTTTTCAATGGCCGGACCGGAGGTCACTTTCATATTGGTTCCCATTTCCCTGGCGATAATGCCTGCCAGAGTGGTCTTTCCCAGGCCCGGAGGCCCGTAAAACAGCACGTGATCCAGAGCCTCCCCTCTGGATTTGGCGGCGTCAATATAGATTTTCAGCGTGGTCTTGATTTTTTCCTGCCCGATATATTCTGACAGAAGCTGGGGCCTGAGGCTGGTTTCTATTTTTTTGTCCTCTTCCGTCACTTCTGTGGTAATGATTCTGCGCTCCATCTGCCGTCACCTCTATAAAAAGGATAAATGACGCAGGGACGCTTTCAGAATTTCCTCTGCCGTCATATCTTCTGTAATCTCCGCTTTGCGTACCGCTCTGGCGGCCTCCAAATTGGAATATCCCAACGCCACCAGGGCCTGGACAGCCTCTTTTGCCGCCCCTGTTTCCTTGCCTTTCCCGGAATCTCCGGAAGCCGTTCCCAGATCTTCCTCCGCAATGCTCCCCAAAAGATCCTCCGGGGAAACCTTGTCCTTTAAATCCAAAATAACCCGCTGGGCCGTCTTCGTCCCGATTCCGGGCGCCCGTGAAATGGCCTTGGCGTCCCCCGAAAGAATCGCCATTCTCAGATCGTCAGGCGTCAGGGCAGACAAAATCCCCAAAGCGCCTTTAGGACCCACGCCGTTGACACCTAAAAGCTGGCGAAACATCTCCCGATCCTGGCGGGAAAGGAAGCCGTAAAGGCACATGGCATCCTCCCTTACCTGGAAATAAGTATAAACCCGAATCTCTTCTCCAATTCCCGGCAGCTTATCCAACAGGGAAAGGGGTACCCGAATCCCCAGACCCACACCGCCGGCCTCCACTACAATCGTATCCCCGTCAATCTCTGTCAAGGGGCCTTTTACATATGAAATCATAGGTTATGATGGGAAGTACCCTGTCCGGAAAACACAGGCCTATGGCTGTCCGGAAGGTATTCCTGCTCCTTTTTTGATTCTAATACTGCTGATTTCCATCATAACATAGACCGCATTTCATTGCAATACGAACCGAACAAATATTCTGTTTTTGCGTAACAGCCATGCAGAAGCATATATCAAAGCCTTGTATGGGAGCTTGCTCACTAAGCAAGGCTTTGACATATGCTTCTATAGGGCGCACGCCCTACATGAATCATTTGACGGCCA